>DASWND010000139.1:0-3064 GCA_036399435.1 Flavobacterium sp. | reverse complement strand
CTTGCCTGATTTTATATTTCTCGATCTTAATATGCCCGAAAAAGGCGGTAAGGAATGCCTTGTAGAAATTAGAAAACATTCAAAACTGAAAGAGATTCCGGTTATTATTTATTCTACATCGTCGAGTAAGAAAGATATTGACGACACATACGAACTTGGAGCAAATCTGTATATCACAAAGCCAAATTCTTTCACCGAACTACGAAAAGCGGTGAGAAAAATCATGGCACTCGATTGGAGCCTTTACCAGCCGCGTTCAAGTAAGAGCGATTACGTCTTTACTGCATCATAGGCTTAATGAACATGGTATACGTCAATCCAGAAAAATTTAACTTCGAATTACTGCCGGACTTCGCGGCCTTCGTTCTGGCTCATAAATTAGAAGAATATTCAAAACACTCGCTAAAGTTTGCACGTGAGGAAGATCTGCCCCTACTTAAATCTCTAAGTAAATATTCAGATGAAGAACTGCAGCAAATAGGTATGCAAAGTGCCGCGGAATTTTTGACCTCTCTTGCCGAAAATAAAATTTATCTTCACATTGAGCTGAATGTTCAAAAATGGCTTGAAAATCAAATTGAATATATTGATCAATTTGATGTTGCTGCAGAAGATATAACCTTGCTCGCTTTTATCCGCAGAAAAACTCTTTCCTGCTTCGTGAGCGACTACACCTCAGATCATAATAAGAAAAAGAAAATACTTACCGAGCTCGATCAATATACTACCCACGAGCAGCTGGTTTCTACTAAGACATTTATAAAAATACAGCAGGATCATATCAGCAAGGTTAATGAAGATCTAAAATTTCAGGAACAATTGCTGCTTGAAGCGCAGGAAATTTCCGAAATGGGAAGTTATTTTGTGGATTATCTCAATGATGCAAATTCTTATAGTACTGCGCAACTTTACAAAATAACCGGGCTGTCCACGAGCCGAAAGAGTGATGAGTTTTTTGAGTATATACATGAAGAAGACAAAAAATATGTTGAGGAGCAATGGCTAAAAGCTTTTAATTACGGAGGCGCATTTGATTATATCTTTCGTTACGTTAAAGACGGCGACGAAAAGTGGCTTCATTCAAAAGGTGTGGTCGTGATCGAAGATGGGATCCGTAAAAATTTCAGCGGTACACTACGCGACGTTACAAAAGAACGTCATCTACTTACAAGGCTTATCAGAAGTGAAGAACTACACAAGGAAGCACAACAACTAACACATTTGGGCAATTGGACTTGGGAAATAGGGACAAACGAGATCATATGGTCAGATGAGATGTACAGGATCTACGGACTCGAGCCGCAATCAGAGGTGATCACCTTTGAAAGATTTTCGTCTTTGATTCATCCCGAAGATCGCGAAACCAGGATAAGAGAGATCATGAGATCGCTTGAAACAGGAATTTTCAACGATTATATTGTTCGAGTAATTAATCCCGACGGCGCCGTTAAGGTGTTGCAGGGACATGGTAAGATGGAGACCGACGTGAATGGAAATCCACTAAAGGTTTACGGAACTTGTCAGGATATTACACGTGAGCACAAACTAAACAGCGAACTGGTTTTGTTAAACAGCTCTTTATCTGATAAAAACCAGGAATTGACCACCATAAATAAAGAACTCGAATCGTTTAACTATATCGCCAGCCACGATTTGCAGGAACCACTGCGGAAGATTCGCATCTACGCAGGTCGTTTGCTTGACAGCGAAACTTCCCTAAGCGAATCAGGTGTCAATGCAGTGAATAAGGTACTTACATCTGCCAGTAGGATGCAGCGGCTTATAGCTGATCTAATTGAGTTTTCACAGATCTCATCACCTTCAGAGGCATCGGAAGTTGTGTCATTAAATCACATCATAGATGACGTAAAGGTCAACTTTAATGAACAGATCGAAAGTGGCAGCGCGATAATTTCTGCCGATGAACTTCCAGTTGCTAAAGTCATTCGCTTTCAATTCGCACAATTGCTTAACAACATTATTGGTAATGCCTTGAAATATCGCATAGAAGACGGAATTGCTGAAGTTAAAATTACAGGAAAGACTGTTTCAATCGATGATCCGTCGGTTTCACAAGTCAAAAAAGATTTTTATAAAATCTCGATAAGCGATAATGGAATAGGATTCGACCCTGAACAAAAAGACAAGATATTTGATCTTTTCAAGAGGTTACATGCGAATGAAAAATATTCGGGGACCGGAATTGGCCTGGCAATTTGCAAGAAAATTATTTCAAACCATCACGGATTTATTACCGCAGAAAGTGAAAAAGGTAAAGGTGCCACCTTTAATATATTTCTTCCTTATGAAAGCATCGTAAGCGCCAAACTCCATAGCAATAATGCAACTTTATGAATTAATTATGTAATGCGTTTCTGCTATTTCTGAGCCAACTTTGGAACTGATTTTATGGTGAATAATCTTGAATCTCGAATTACACAGGCTCATAGTAAATGAACAAAAAAGTACCGAAGTACCTCCGCAAAGCGCTTAAAATTTTCCTCTGGATCATTGGCTCCGTAATTGGGCTGATTTTACTATTACTCATTGCAATCCAAATTCCGGCGGTCCAAAATTTCGCTAAAGACAAAGCAGTAGCTTTTCTGGAAGACAAAATCAAAACTCCTGTATCAATCGACAGGCTTGAAATCGGATTTCCAAAAAAAATAATCCTCAAAGGCGTTTATTTCGAAAGCCAGGAGAAGGACACATTACTTGCTGGCCGGGAATTAGCAGTCAACATCAGCATGTTTAAATTATTGAGCAATGAGGTAGAAATAAATTCTATCAGTTTGGAAGGAATTGTTGCTAATATCAAAAGAGATAAAGATTCAGTCTTCAACTTTGACTATATCATCGATGCTTTCGCAAGTAAAACTCCGAAGAAAGAAGACACAGGCAAACCGATGACAATTTCGGTAAATGACATTAATCTTGATAACGTCAGGGTTGTTTATGATGACGCAATAACCAAGAATAAAGTCAATGTTGATCTGACGCACTTCGACACACATTTCCGGAACTTCGATCTTGACAACATGAAATTCGATGTCCCCACTATTCG
>DASWND010000138.1:0-7678 GCA_036399435.1 Flavobacterium sp. | reverse complement strand
GTCAGGAAAAATTAAGACGATCATCCCGGAGATCACGACGCATTTCGATCCTGATATGATCATTCTCGAGAAATGGGTTCCAAATAAACCTATCTCTGCAATTTATTATGATGGTGAAAAAGAACGCTATTATGTAAAACGCTTTCTGGTTGAAAATGAAGCAAAGGAGGATATTTTTATCACAGAACATCCAAACTCCCAGCTTGAAATCGTTTCCACCGATTACAGGCCTGTAGCCGAAATTATATTTACAAAGGTTAAAGGTGTTCAAAAAGAAAATCAGCAAATCGACCTCGAAGCATTCATATCTGTCAAAGGATTAAAAGCCCTAGGCAATCAGCTGACAAGCGACAAACTGAAACAAGTAAATTTGCTTGATCCGCTGCCATACGAAGTTCCCGAAGAAATTGTTCCAGAGGAAATTGAAGTCGAACAGCTTACTGAAGTCCTTCCAGAAACCGAGCTTCAAATCGACGAAGAAGGACAGATCACTTTATTCTAAACAAAAAAAAACCTCTCAATTACGAGAGGTTTTTTAATAGGGTAAAGTTTTATCTGTTTTTCTTCTTTGAATCTAAAATTGCACCTGTACCAGCTCCGATTCCGGCTCCTGCCAATCCACCGATCACTGCACCACGTACTGGTTTCTTTTTATCGATCAGAACTCCGGCAACTGCTCCTGTTCCTGCTCCAATTACCGCTCCTTTTGCTGCACCGCTCCAGCCTTTACGTTCCTGCACTGCCGGTGCTTGTGCTGCTTGTGGCGCTGGCGCTGCGTTATGAATAACAATCGGCCTTTCTGCTCTTTCAACTACAACTGCTTTTTCTTCTGCAGCTACTACAGCTTTCATCGAGTCGATTGTTTTTTGCTTTTCAAGTGCAATTATCTGTTTTGACATGCTGTCGATTTGAGCCGCTTCAAATGATGCTTGTTGCGCATCTCCAAAAGTTCCTGCTTTATCGGCTGTGTCCCTACATGATCCTAACACTAGGGCACTTGCTAAAATAATGGTTAAAGTTTTCATGATTTCTAATGTTTTAGATATTTCTACTTGTGTTCTGTAGTTGGTTTTCCAAATTCAGTGCCAAAGTCGGAATAAAAGCGCTCGTCTTCTGGCGTCAAAAAAAAAAGCACCATCAATATAGATGGCGCTTTTTTACTTAAGTGTTTGATTCTCTATTGAATTGCACCTTTTTTCCGCATCTTCATATTTATAAATTCAACTGCAAGTGAGAACGCAATTGCAAAATATAAATATCCTTTTGGCACCGCACCAACCTTCTGCCCGGCTAAAGTTGCGCCTGATAAGTGCATGCTTTCAGTTATCAGCATAAATCCAATCAAGATCAGAAACGCTAATCCCAGGATTTGTATCGAAGGGTTTGCATTCACAAAATTGCCGACCGGAACCGCAAACAGCATCATCACACCAACAGAGATCACAACTGCTGTAATCATGATGTAAAGTGCTCCTTCAAGTCCATTGGTCATTCCAACTGCCGTCAGAATCGAGTCAACAGAAAAAATAAGGTCAATCAGCAGAATCTGAACAATAACATTCGAAAAAGATTTTTTAGCATCAACAGCCATTTCACGTTCTTCCTCACCTTTATGATCAACCTTTTCACCGATTTCTTTGGTGCTCTTATAAATTAGAAAAAGTCCACCAAGCAGCAGGATTAACGCTTGGCCGGTAAAATCGATATTAAACCACCCCAGATTTACCGAAAAAAGTGTCGTCTTCATCGCTATCAGTAGCGTAATTCCAAACAGCAATGCAATTCGCATAAACATCGCAAGGAACAAACCAATACGTGTCGCTTTTTTACGATCCTCAGGGCGAAGTTTTCCGGTGACAATCGATATAAATATGATATTATCGATTCCGAGGATAATTTCAAGAAAGGTCAAAGTCAACAATGCGATCCAAGCATCCGGATTTAAAAATACTTCCATTCTCTAAGCTTTTTAGTCGATTTTTGTGGCGGTTCCGCGTTGTTTTTGGTCACTTCCAACGACGCCGTACTCAAAGGTATAGGAATTTTTCGAAGTGGTCAAGATTTTCATACCGATAGCTTTTCGGTCCTGCATATTTTTCGGATTCTTCTTTTGAAGCACATATTCACAGTCGCTCACCCATCTTACGGTCGCCGTATCGGTCTTCCCTTGAAAGGTTTCGATCTCAATATCGTCGCGCCGTTCGAACTCGGTCACCATTTTTTTGCCGCCGATCGTGCTTTCAAATCTGAACTTTCCGGTGGTAAAATCAGTGCAGTTCCGCTCATTCTCATAGCACGAGAACAGCAATGTTGAGAGCGATAACAGGAATATTATTTTTTTCATATTTTTATTTGGCAGCATTTCCGGCTATTCGCTTTATCTTTTTTGCCACATCTCCCTTCCTTTAAAAGGGTCGGGGAAGGCCTGCAAAAAAGGATACCGCTGCTATCCGGGCTGCGATGTATTTCGTTTTAATTCTTCATCAGTAAAATTCCTGATGCTTTTTTCCTGATCAAATTTTGTGGAATTGTAACTCTGCGAGCTGTTCCTCGGAATCGACAAGCTTTCCCAATCGCTCGTTTTTAAGACTTTTGCATAAAACACGATCTGTCCGACGTGGTAAGAATAATGCGCCAGCTGCCGATTTACGGCTTCCATGACTGTATGGCCTTCGTTCCTGATATAAATGATATCGAAAAGTTGTTCAGGTTTCAGATCTTCAAGTGCATTGAAAAGACATTTCCAGCCTTGTTCCCAGAGTTCAAGGACGTCTGTTTGTTCTGTAAATTCTGCAAATTCGGCGTCGCGGTTTCGCCATGGTTTTTCACCATCTGTAGTCAGGAAGTCAGTCCATCGAGAAAGCATGTTGCCAGATAAATGCTTTACAATAGTTGCAATGCTGTTGGTATCCGGATTTGCCTGAACAAAAAGCTGTTCACGCTCAAGTTGCGCCATTGCTTTTTCACCCAGCATTTTGTAAAATCGAAAAAGCTTGATTGAACTTTTAATGAACTGCTGGTTATCCATTTATTCAATTTTTATATCATATTTATCGAGCAATCCTGTGACTTCCGACAGCGAAAATCTTGCTTTACGTAGCACATTTTCCTCAGGGTCAATTTTGTAGTTGATCGCTCCGACAAAGTTAGCTTCACGTAAAATGGTATCGTTAAACTGGGCCTGTTCTAAATTTGCGCCCGAAAATATCGAACGTGATAAATCAGTTCCTGTAAAGTTGACATCGCGAAGTGAACAATCATCAAATGTTGTCCCCTGCATCTTCTTGTTGGAAAACGAGGAATAATCAAGTACCGAATTATGAAAAGAAACCTCAAACAGAAAGTCTGTGCACTCATGAAATGCAACACCCAAAAGTTTGCAATTGGTAAACTGCACGCTTTTCATTCCAACACCACGAACCTTTATATTTGAGAGGTTACAGTCTACAAAAACGCAGTTTAAAAACACGCTTCCTTTAAAATCGGTTGAATGAAAATCGCAATTATTAAAACTGCATTCTTCATATTCAACGCCGGATAGAAGTTCACCCGCAAGGATCTCCTTATCAAAAACCTTATTTAATACAATTGTACTCATTTTGAAAATAGTCCGCGGCTGATGGTCATCAAGCCTTTAAATGAAAAATATACTGCAAAAAAACAAATTATTATTCCAATTGCAAGAACCAGATAATGCCAATTTGTGTGCTGGTTCATAAAGGCATTGTAAATCACCGACGGCCCAATAAAAAACATCGGAAAAGCAAGAAGCATAAACTTCCCACCTTTAGCAATAAGCTGTTTATCTGCCATGATTCTGATTGTAAAAATCTACTGCTGATCTAACGCTTTTATTTTCCTCAAGAAGTTTTGCAGCCTCGTCATACGAAACAGGAACTTCACCCATGATCATTTTAATTCCGCGGTCTACGAGCTTGCTGTTGCTGAGCTGCATGTCGACCATTTTATTGCCTTTCACACGTCCAAGCTGAATCATGGCTGCTGTTGAGATCATATTTAAAACCAGTTTCTGCGCTGTTCCGGCTTTCATACGTGAACTTCCTGTCACGAATTCGGGACCTGTAACAACTTCAACGGGAAACTGCGAAGCTTCGGCAAGCGGACTTCCGGAGTTGCACACAATACAGCCGGTTAGAATGTTGTTTTCGTTACACTTTTTTATTCCGCCAATGACATACGGCGTTGTACCAGAAGCTGCAATTCCAATTACGACATCTTTTGATGATATGTTTTGTTGCTGGAGATCTTGCCATGCTTGTTCGCAATTGTCTTCGGCGTTTTCAACTGCTCGCCGGATTGCAGTGTCGCCGCCTGCGATAATTCCGTTTACAAGATCGAAAGGAACGCCAAAAGTAGGCGGACATTCAGATGCATCAACAATTCCGAGGCGGCCTGAAGTTCCGGCACCGATGTAGAACAGCCGGCCGCCGGAGCGAAGTTTTTCTACAACTTGTGAGGTCAAAGCTTCGATTTGCGGCAATGCTTTTTCGACGGCAAGCGGAACAGTTTTATCTTCGTTGTTGATGTTCGCCAGCAGTTCATTTAGAGGCATCTTTTCGAGGTGCTCGTATTTTGACGATTGTTCGGTTGTTCTTATGAATGTCAATTGCTTGTGATTTGGAACGTAAAGTTAAAACTTTTCAATGAGCTGCGTGAGGGATTGAAGCGATATCCTTTTTGCAAAAAAAGATATAAGCGAAAAGCCCGACCCTTGTGGTCACGCCCTAAATAAACCACGCGAGAACAATTCCGATGATGATCATTGAAATTTTAGCGATGTTGAATTTATGAGCTTCGGTAGTTTCGAAAATGATTGTCGATGAAATGTGGAATAAAATTCCGATTACAACTGCTGTGATCTCGCTATAATAATTGTTCAGCACCGGTAAATATGTCGATGTAAAAGTTCCAAGTGGCGTCATGACTGCAAATGCAAGCATGAACAAAAATATTGAGATCTTGTTGAGTTTTGAATTTAGAAAAAAGACGGTGAGTATAATGGCGATCGGCAGATGATGCACCGCAATTCCGAATGCCAGATGCTCGTGATGGCTCACCGGAAAGCCTTCGAGAAATGCGTGGATACAAAGGCTGATAAAGAGCAGCCACGGAATATTGTGCATGTCGTGATGACCGTGAACGTGTCCGTGTTCGGCGCCCTTTGAGAAAAATTCAAGGATGATCTGGAACAGGATTCCGACCATGATAAAAATCCCAATGTTGTGGTTGTGACTTTCATAAACTTCAGGAAGCAGATGCATGACTGTCAGCGAAAGCAGGAATGAACCGCTGAATGCGAGCAAAAGCTTTAGGTTCGTCTTTTTTTCCGGCTTCAGCAAAAGTGCAATGCCATAACCCATCAGAACTGCGAGCAGCGGAAGCAGATAATTCATTATTTGAAGATCAGGATTAGGCGTTCCGAATCGTTTTTGCTGTAGGTTTTGAGCTTGTAATCCCCGAAAATATCGAGCAGGTAAATTCCGGATTCTTCCATCATTGATTCAAAATCGGCAACGGTGAATGCTTTTACTTTTTCGACGAAATGGTAGTGTTCACCTTTGTCATCGAAGTCGATCTCTTTATAAATATAGTTGTCAATACAATAGCGCTTCAGGTGGAAGTCGATACCCTCTACAGTTTTTATTTCTTCGGGAACAAGATTTTTAATGACGCGGGTGGCATTCATGAAATCTATTACGCCAAAGCCAAATTCATCAAGGCTGTCGCGGATTGCTTTAAGTACGCGAATATTATCATGCTCATTTTCGAAGTATCCGAAGCTTGTAAATAAATTAAAAACAGCATCAAATTTTTGATCAAAAGGCTCACGCATATCGTGTACAACAAAATGTAACTTTTCGTTTGCGTATTTCGATGCCTCCGCAATGCTGTTTTCGGACAGATCGGCGCCTGTGACTTCAAATCCGAGCTGGTTCAGATACACTGAATGTCGTCCTTTTCCGCAGGCAAGATCAAGGATTTTAGCGTTGTCCGGCAGATTAAGATATGAAGTGATGTTGTCCATGAACAACCTCGCTTCGGCATAATCGCGGTCTTTGTAAAGTATGTGGTAATATGGCGAGTCGAACCAGGAGGCATACCAATTTTTGGTTGATGTTTCGTCTTTTTGCTCCTGTTGTGATATTTTATTTGGTTTTTCTTCGCCCGACATTTATTGGTTTCTGTTGATTCCTCGTGCAAATTTAGTTTATTTTTGCACCCAATTCCCGATACAGCTATGGAAAATAATTTTAAGATGGTCGCCAAAACGTTTTTTGGTTTTGAAGAAATCCTTGTGCGGGAACTCGTGATGTTAGGTGCGCAGGATGTTGAAGCGGGAACGCGAATGGTAAGTTTTAAGGGTGACAAGGGCTTTATGTATAAGGCAAATCTTTCATTACGCACTGCCTTAAAAATATTAAAACCGATTTCATGGTTTCGGGCTTCTAATGAAGAAGCGCTTTATCGCGGAATCGACAAGATCAACTGGTCAGATTATATGAGTTCAGGTGGAACTTTTGTTGTTGATTCGACTGTACACTCAGAGAATTTTAAACATTCGCAATTTGTTTCCCAGAAAACTAAGGATGCAATTGTTGATCAGTTCCGAAGTAAAACAGGACAGCGGCCAAGCATTGATAAGGATTTTCCGGACATACGCGTAAATATTCATATTGACCGTGATAATGTTTCGGTTGCCATTGATACTTCCGGAGCAGCATTGAACCAGCGCGGTTACAGAACAGCTACGAATATTGCTCCAATTAATGAAGTTCTTGCCGCGGGAATGCTATTGCTTTCAGGATGGGACGGACAAGGAGATTTCCTGGATCCGATGTGTGGCAGCGGAACTATCCTGGCGGAAGCTGCGATGATCGCATGTAATATTCCGGCAAACATCAACAGAAAAGAATTTGCATTTGAAAAATGGCCGGATTGGGATAATGCACTTTTTGATGTGGTTACTGATTCGCTTTTGAAGAAAGTACGTGAGTTTCATTATACAATTACGGGTTATGATAAAGCGCCGTCTGCGGTTATGAAAGCTCGTGATAATATAAAAAATGCAAACTTGGAAGAGTATGTGAAAATTTCCGAACGCAACTTCTTTGACACACAAAAAGAAACAAAAGGCCCGCTGCACATGGTTTTCAATCCACCTTATGGAGAAAGGCTGGAAATCAATGAAGATACTTTTTACGCCGAAATAGGAGATACGCTTAAGAAAAATTATCCTGGAACAAATGCGTGGTTCATCACTGCAAATCCAGAAGCTTTAAAACACGTTGGATTAAAACCCTCACGCAAAATAAAGTTGTTTAATGGAAGCCTGGAAGCGCGCTTTGTGAAATACGAAATGTATGAAGGCAGCAAGCGTACGAAATTTCAACAAAACACTGAATCTGAATCATGAATGTTCAAACAAAAGCTTTAGTTTATCAGTTGCTGGCGTTTGCAGTTTTATTTATCGGCTTGCGGTTCTTGCTGGCCGAGTTCAGCAGTTTTCGTGGATATTGGATTCCGATAACGGCCTGCGTTGCAGCAACTATTCTTTGTCCGATGTTTAAAGCGGTGCGGACACCTCAGGGTGAAAAGCTGTTTGTAAGATGGATTTTTTTGAACGGCGTAAAGGAGATAAAGTAACTACTTCTTAGCT
>DASWND010000137.1:0-2641 GCA_036399435.1 Flavobacterium sp. | reverse complement strand
GGTTAAACTTTATTCAGGTGCCATTCTGGGTTGGTTGGAACCTTTATTTGTTAAATGGAAACTACATCAGAACAGCGGGCATCTATAAATATTTTTTCGTCCTCGGTGCAACGCTGGGAACATTTGCGGGAATGTTGTGTTTCGTTCTGCTCTTGAATGAAGTATCGTCAGGTTCAAATTCAAATGCGCCTGAAATAGTTGCATGGGCAATTCCGTGTATATTCTTTGGAATGGCATTATTCGGAATCTTTTCCTATTTCAAAAAGCGTCGTAAAAAAGCCTTCTGAACTTGTTGATTCGCTTCTTATCTTTGACAAGTAAAATTTATACATGAAAAACGTCATCGTCACGGGAACGGGAAAAGGCATCGGGTTTGAAACTGCACTTCAGTTGGCGGCACAAGGTGTAAATGTGCTGGCGCTTTCACGGAACATTCGGAAAGAACTTGCCGAAAATCCATTGATAACATGTTTGTCTGTTGATTTGGCGCAGGCTGAATCCTTTCCTGTAATTGAAAATTTCATTACAAACAGCTGGAAAAAAGTTGATGCCGTCATTCATAACGCAGGTGCTTTAATATTAAAACCATTTGCAGAAACTTCAACTGAGGATTTTTTAAAAGTGTATAATGTCAATGTATTCGCAGTTGCAGCATTGAATAAAATTGTACTTCCATATATGGATGCTGGAAGCCATGTTGTGACGATCAGCAGCATCGGCGGAATTCAGGGCAGCGTTAAATTCTCCGGACTTTCAGCGTATAGTTCAAGTAAAGGCGCAGTGATTACTTTATCAGAACTACTTGCCGAAGAATATCGTGAAAAAGGAATTGCTTTTAACGTTCTTGCTCTTGGTTCAGTTCAGACAGAAATGCTTGCCGAAGCTTTCCCCGGTTATCAGGCGCCTGTTTCGGCTGCAGATATGGCTTCATACATTTCCGAATTCACTTTGAATGGGAACAAGTTCTACAACGGGAAAGTGCTTCAGGTGTCATCAACAACGCCCTGATCTATGAATGATGTTCTCTCAAAATACTTACCTGAGCATGCTGTCAAGCCCGCTTTTGAACTTATAGTTGCCAATCACGTCCATCTCAAGATCGTAAATCAACGCGTGACACGCCACGGCGACTACCGAAGCCACGGTGGCAAACATGAAATAACGGTCAACGCCAGCCTGAACAAATACAGGTTCCTGATGACGCTGATCCACGAAATTTCACATCTGGTTGCTTTCGAAAAGTATGGAAGAAACATTAAACCTCATGGCGAAGAGTGGAAATACTGTTTCAAAATGCTGATGATACCATTTATACGTCCTGAAATTTTCCCGATGCAGCTGCTTCCGCTTCTGGCGAGGCACTTCAAAAACCCTTCTGCCAGCAGCGATACAGACGCGACTTTGGCACTGGCGTTAAAACAATTTGACCAGCAGAATGATAAAAATTATATCTTTGAAATTCCGTATGGCAGCCTATTCCGCATCCACAACGGAAAGATTTTCCGAAAAGGCGCACAGCGCACAAAACGGTTCGAATGCGAAGAAGTGGGCTCTGGCAAAGTCTACCTTTTTAATCCTAATGCAGAAGTTGAACTTCTTCCAAACTGACAAACAACTACATGAATAAAGATTATTACGCCATATTGATGGCAGGCGGAGTCGGATCGCGATTTTGGCCTGTTAGTACCACTGAATTTCCGAAGCAGTTCCACGACATGCTTGGAGCAGGGCAGACGCTCATCCAAAAAACATTCAGCAGGCTTTCGAAAATAATTCCGCCTGAAAACATCTTTATTCTCACCAATCAAAAATACAGCAGCCTTGTTCTTGAGCAGTTACCCATGGTTGCGCAAGATCAGATTCTGCTTGAACCTGCAATGCGCAACACCGCGCCATGCATTTTATACGCATCATTGAAAATCCAGAAATTGAATGCCAATGCTTCTATTGTAGTGGCGCCAAGCGATCATTGGATTGAAGACGAAGATGCTTTTGTGCTCGATCTGCAGCAGTGTTTCGATTATAGCAAATCTGACGATGTTTTGATTACACTTGGAATCAGGCCAACATTTCCAAATACAGGTTACGGCTATATCGAATATGACCCAGGCGACCAGAAAGCTGTTAAAAAAGTGAGTCAGTTTATCGAAAAACCTGCTTATGAAGCTGCTAAAGCCTACATGAACAGCGGCAATTATCTTTGGAACGGAGGGATTTTTATATGGAGTGCAGCGGCGATTATTGCGGCATTTTCTAAATTTCAGCCCGTGATGAAAGCACTTTTCATGGAAGGTTACGAGACCTACAACAATAGTGAAGAAGCTAATTGGATTGAAAATGAATATGCCCGTGCAGAAAATATTTCGATCGATTACGCTGTAATGGAAGAAGCGCAAAACGTTTATGTTCTACCAGCAAGTTTTGATTGGAACGATTTGGGAACGTGGAGCTCGCTCTACGATAAACTTGACAAAGACGAACAAAATAATGCCGTTGTAAACGCCACAGCCTTTATTGAAAACGCCTCCAACAACATCATCAGATCGTCAAATTCCCAGAAACTAATAGTTGTCGACGGACTCAACGATTATATCATCGTTGATTGGAATGATGTGCTTCTTATTTATCCGCGCAATAAAGA
>DASWND010000136.1:0-2933 GCA_036399435.1 Flavobacterium sp. | reverse complement strand
CTTTTGAGGTCGTCAATAGTATTTGCTTCATCGATCTTTTTGTCGTGACGCCAGCGCAAGATCCGTGGAAAACGTGTTGCGATTCCACTTTTATGCCGTTTTGAAAGTGCTACGCCTTCAAAACCAATCTCAAAGACGAGTTGTGGTTTTACACTCCGAACCGGACCGTACTTTTCGAGCGTGTTCTTTTTGATAAAATCGTCAACCATGCGGAATTCGGCGTCGGTTAATCCTGAATATGCTTTCGCAAATGTTACAAGTTCCTGTTCGCCGTTTTCATTCGGCTGCCAAAGTGCGAAAGTGTAGTCGGTGAATAAATTTGTGCGTCTTCCGTGTCCGCGCATGGCATATGTGAGGACCGCGTCGATTGTCAGCGGTTCAACTTTCCATTTCCACCAGTCACCTTTTTTACGGCCTACGAGATATGGTGAATCTTTTCGTTTTAACATTAAGCCTTCGCTGCAGAGTTCACGTGCGCGAAGACGTTCATTTTCGACTTCTTCCCAAGTATTAAACGAAACACGTTCTGAAAGCTGTAATGGAATATTTTTATCTTTTATCTGTTCGTATAGTTTTTCAAGAAGTACTCGTCGCTGTTCAAATGGTAGGTTTCTGATGTCGTTCCCTTCCCATTCAAGTAAGTCATAAGCGCGAATAATTACCGGTGTGTTTTTCAGGATAGCAGCAGAAATGGCTTTTCTACCAATTCGTGTCTGCAGGTCATTAAAAGACCCTGTTTTTCCTTCGATGTATGGAAGAATTTCGCCATCGATCACTGTTCCGTCCGGAATGACATCAAGGAACTTTACAAATTCCGGATATTTATCTGTGACAAGCTCTTCTCCGCGGCTCCACACGTAAATTTTTCCTTCACGGATGATGGTCTGCGAACGAATTCCGTCCCATTTATGTTCGGCGCTCCAATCTGCAGCGTTTCCTAAATTTGACAGTTCACCCTCGATTGGATATGCAAGATAAAAGGGATATGGACGAGATAGGAATTCCTGATTTGTTTCATCTACAATAAGTTCCTGATAAGTAATAGTTTCGGGATTCCAGTTGCCCATCAATCGATACGCCAGAAGATCTTCTTCGATTCCCGACGCTTTTGAAAGTGCTCTCGTCATCAGTTTTTGGCTTACCCCGATGCGGAAACTTCCGGTAATCAGTTTGCTAAAAACGAATCTTTCGTAATAGTTTAATGCCAGCCAGTTTTCGTGAAGATATTCACGTTTTTCCTCGTCAGTTTTCTTTTTGAGCTCGATCATTTCCTGAAGGAACTCAGTTAAAGTTCTGTCTGAATGATTTGTGGTCGCCGGAATTACAAGCGCGATGGTCTCTGCGAGATCACCTACGATATGATATGACTCTTCAAATAACCAAAGCGGAATTTCAGCAAGTTCGCTCGCCCAAATACGCAACAATGTAGTATTGACCGGCCGTGGCGGACGGCGATGAGATAGCAGCGCGATTGTCCACACCTTGTCGGAGTCGCCCGCTTTATTAAAATACTCGGTCAGCGCGTCGACTTTGACAGATGTTTTGTTTGAACTGTCGAGAGTTCTGATCAGTTCGGCAAAGTTTTTCATAGCTGTTCTGTGGTCAGTTCTTCTTCGGTTGGCGTGGTGTTCATTTCAGCAAGTTCACCTTCGTATTGTGTTTTTCCAGCATACGCGTTATAGCCAAGTTCACGCAGATACTGTGAAAAAATATCTGAATATCCATGCGTGGCGATCACGTTTTCACATCCCGTTGCTTTGATGCTTTCCAAAAGTCCTTGCCAGTCGCAGTGATCACTCATCACAAATCCCTTGTCGATGGCGCGGCGGCGTCTTGCTCCTCGGAAAGCCATCCAACCACTTGCCGAACCTGTAACGTATGGTGACATTTTGCGTATCCATGTGCTTCCGTGTGCGCTTGGTGGCGCGAGTACAATATTTCCGGCTATTTCTTCTTTTTTTGTTTCGAAAGTAATTCTTGTTGTTTCAGGGAAATCGCAGAGCGGCCTGAGGACATTGGTCATGTTTTCTACCGCGCCATGTGTGTAGATTTTGCCGATGCCTGGATCCAGGTGTTTTAGAAGTCGTTGTGCTTTTCCTAATGTATAGCCGAAAAGGACTGAGGTTTTGCCGTCGGCTTTGTTGTCGCTCCACCACTTGTTGATCTCGGTCATGACTTCGGCTTGTGGCATCCATTTGAATGCTGGTAGTCCGAATGTGCATTCGGTTATGAAAGTGCTGCATTTTACAACTTCGTATGGTGTTGAGATGCCATCATCTTCGGTTTTATAGTCGCCTGTAAAAACCCAGACTTCTCCTTTGTACTCAACGCGGACTTGCGCGCTTCCGATAATATGTCCGGCCGGATGAAGCGAAAATTTTACACTGTTGATTGTAAAGGTCTCATTCCAGTCTTTGCCGGTGACGTTAATATCGCCAAGCCGGTGTTTTATAATTGGGACGTTGAGATGCTGAGTGATGTAGTTTTGGTGCCCGAAGCGCGAGTGATCGGAGTGGCCGTGAGTGATAATTGCATTTTTTACAGGCTTCCATGGATCGAGGTAGACATCTGCTTGGGTGCAGTAGATTCCGCAGTCATTAAATATCAGCAGCGGGGTTTGCATATATTCTTTTATTAAATCTACAATTTTGGATGCGGAGTTAAAAGTGGTTTGTAGGATTTTTAACTATTGTAAATGCGTTTCTTATGTCCGACAATGTTCGTACTTTTGCTAAAGCTTTAGCCCCGATGGCAGCGGCATCCTTCTTTATTAACCCTTTCAGGGTTTTGAACCCTGAAAGGGTTAATAAAGAAGATATAGCGAACAGCGGGAAATAGCTTCTAAAAAATAACAATTCAAACAAAATTCATATGTTAAAAGGATTTTTTAATGTGCCGAAAGCGGTGAATGAGCCGGTGAAATCGTATGCGCC
>DASWND010000135.1:0-7770 GCA_036399435.1 Flavobacterium sp. | reverse complement strand
AAAAACTTCCTGCACAACATGTCGACACCGGAATGGGCTTTGAACGTCTTTGTATGGTGCTTCAAAACGTGCAGTCGAATTACGATACAGATGTATTTACGCCGCTGATCGCAAAGATCCAAAGCATCACCGGAGCTAAATACACCCTAAAAGCAGAAAACGACGAAGACGAAAAGATCAACATCGCAGTTCGTGTTATCGCAGATCACGTTCGCGCAGTTGCATTCGCCATCGCCGACGGACAATTACCATCAAATACAGGCGCAGGTTATGTGATCCGCCGCATTTTACGTCGTGCCATCAGATATGGATTCACATTTTTAAATACGAACGAAGCTTTCATTTATCAACTTGTGGAAACACTTGGTGAGAATATGGGCAACTCGTTCCCCGAGATTCGTTCACAAAAAACTCTTGTGATGAACGTCATCCGCGAAGAAGAAACTTCATTTTTGAAAACACTTGATCAGGGCTTACAGCTTCTCGAAAAAGTCATCACAGAATCCAACGGCAAGATCATCGACGGACAAAAAGCCTTTGAACTATACGACACTTTTGGTTTCCCAATCGACCTTACAGCACTAATCCTTCGCGAGCGCAACATGGAACTCGACGAAGCCGGTTTTACCGCCGCGATGCTTCAGCAAAAAACACGTTCACGCGCTGCGTCTGAAGTCCAGACAGAAGATTGGGTTATTCTTGCTGATTCAACTGATGAACCTTTTGTAGGTTATGATCTGTTGGTAAACGAAGTCAAAATCCTTCGATACAGAAAAGTAGATTCAAAGAAAGAAGGCGCACTTTATCAGATAGTTTTAGATCACACGCCTTTTTATCCTGAAGGCGGCGGACAAGTCGGTGACCACGGAATATTAAAAAGTGACGTCGAAACAATTGAAATCATCGACACCAAAAAAGAGAACAACCTGATTATTCATTTGTCGCGAACGCTTCCAAAAAATCTCGATCAGCCATTTATTGCAATGGTCGATAAAACCTTGCGCGCGCACTCGGCAGGAAACCATTCAGCTACGCATTTGATGCACCTGGCTTTGCGCACGATCCTCGGAACACATGTTGAGCAAAAGGGATCGCTCGTGAGTCCGGATTATCTGCGTTTCGACTTCTCGCATTTCTCAAAAATGACCGATGATGAAATTCAGCAGGTTGAAGATTTCGTCAACGAAAGAATTGAAGAACAGCTTCCATTAATCGAACGCCGGAACATTCCGTTTCAGCAGGCTGTTGATGAAGGTGCAATGGCGTTATTCGGCGAAAAATACGGTGACACTGTACGAGCGATTAAATTTGGCGACAGCATGGAACTCTGTGGTGGAATTCATGTCAAAAACACATCAGAGATCTGGCATTTTAAAATTATAAGTGAAGGTGCTGTTGCAGCCGGAATCCGTAGAATAGAAGCAATTACCGGAAATGCTGTAAAAGAATACTACGCTTCACGCGAAAAAATACTTTCTGAAATAAAATCAGCTTTGAAAAATCCGCAGGATTCAGTTAAAGCTGTTGTTTCACTGCAGGAGGAAAATGCTAAGCTTAAAAAGCAGCTTGAACAGCTATTACGGGATAAAGCAAAAAATCTAAAAGGTGAACTTGCCGGCGAACTCCAGGAAATAAATGGCGTGAGATTTTTAGCAAAGCAGGTTCCGCTAAATTCGGAAGGTGCAAAAGACCTCGCTTACGAGATCGGTCAACTAGGAAATAATATTTTCCTTTTATTTGCAACAGCTGAAGAAGGAAAGCCTATGCTTACATGCTACATTTCAAGAGAATTGGTTTCTGAAAGAGGTTACAACGCGGGACAAGTTGTTCGTGAACTCGGTAAATATATTCAAGGCGGCGGCGGCGGACAACCATTTTTTGCAACCGCCGGCGGTAAAAATGTTGATGGTATAAAGGAAGCTCTTCAAAAAGCATCTGAGTATGTTAAATAATAAATTTTTTCAGATGAAAAATGCTTTTCTACTTTGTTTTTTGGCATTTGTCGCCGTGTCTTGTTCATCAGATGATTCTAATGGGGTACTTCAGAATGACGCCGTATTGATAAAAAAGATCGTGTATTCAAACCCAAGTGTCACTGATCCAAACGAAGTAAATTATACTTACAATGGAACAAAATTGCTCACGGCTCAAATAGACAATACGGTTACAGTTAAATATATTTATTCAGGTGATCTCCTTACCCGGATAAATACCTTTAATAACAGCGATGATCTCATTCAAAGTTCTGCGTTTATCTATGAAAACGGAAGGTTGATCAGTGCCACGCATATTATACCAGAAGCAGATCAGGGATATCGCTCAGAGTACAGCTATAATGCAGATGGCACTATTTCGGTCAACAATTTTATGGGTGACGGTTTTTCTCAGAATTTCGTACAAAATCCCGGAAAATTCTTTTTGGGCGATAATCAAGAAATTTCTAAATATGAAGAATACAACCTAGGTGTAAGTGGAACCAGAACCACAACCTACCTCTATGACAACAAAAATAATCCTTATAAAAATGTAATGGGATTTAATAAACTGCTTGACCAGGGCGGAAAGTACCATAACATAACTATGAAAGTTAACACAAACTCAAATAATATTGCAACCGCAAGCCAGTCATTTGAATATATTTACAATGAAGATGACTTTCCTGAATCTGCTGTACGGACAAGAGCAGATGGTGAGACCATAATCCTTTTTCATTACGAATAGTAATGCAATTTTCTACCAAAGTTCCGATCCATAAAGCAAGTTGCGGGATCAGTTATAACTCGGAGATTTTTTCTCTGGGAAGTTGTTTTGCCGTAAATATTTCTGAAAAATTCTCTTACTATCGATTCAGAAATGTCGTTAATCCATTTGGAATATTATTTCATCCTGTTGCAATTTCCAATTTTTTAAAGGATGTAAGCTCGAAGCGGCTTTTCGTCGCAGATGACCTGATTTTCCACAATGAAACATGGAATTGCTTTGATGCGCATTCGGAGATCAGCAATTCATCTAAAGATGATCTGCTCGCAAATTTGAATCAAGCCAGTAAAGCTGCATATGACAATATCCAGAAAGCATCACATGTCATAATCACTCTTGGAACCTCATGGGTTTATAAACATCTCGCTTCCGATGCAATAGTAGCAAACTGTCATAAAGTTCCACAGAAAGCGTTTCAAAAGGAACTACTTTCAGTAGAAACTATATCGAGTAGCATCGGTGAAATGATCAGCATCATTCTGGGGTTGAATCCACAAGCGAATATCATTTTTACCATATCCCCAGTTCGTCATTTAAAAGATGGTTTTGTTGAGAATCAAATCAGCAAGGCAAACCTGATTTCTGCACTTCACAAAACCATCAACCGACAGCTGACAACCGTCAACTATTTCCCTTCCTATGAAATCATGATGGATGAGCTTCGCGATTATAGATTTTATAACGCGGATATGATCCACCCGAACCAAATCGCGATCGACTATATATGGGAACGATTTTCTGAAGCCTATCTTTCGCCCGAAGCTCTTGAGATCGCTGCTAAAGTCGATGATATTCAGAAAGCTTTAAATCATCGGCCATTCAATTCAAATTCTGCTGCTCATCAGCAATTTCAAACAAATCTGCAATCAAAAATTGAAAACTTGCAGGAACAGTATCCACATATAACCTTCCAAAATACGTAATTCTCCGTATTGATTACCCGCCGTCATAATTGCAGATTTGTACCAAACTAAAACAAACCAGTATTATGAACACATTACAAAAACTTAAGAGAATTGGTAAAATTGGAATTGTCGCTATGGCACTAGTTGTAGCATCATGCAGCGATGATGACGACAATGGAGGCGGCGGTGGAACACCGGATGGTTACTTCTTAACTGCGAAAGTAGATGGGAACAACTATTCTAATTCGGAATTTTTCGAACCATCAGTAATCATGCAGGGAAATATGCTGATGATCCAAAGCAGTAACAATTCAGGTGATGCATTCCAGATTCAGATTCCGAACTACAATGGTGTAGGAACATACAATTCTGGCAACAATGACTTGACGCAGGGATATATCAACTATTCAGACATGTTGACGATTCCAAATATGGTTTCATACACGTCTGTTCGTGGAACGGGTCAGGTAATTATTACTGAAGTTTCTGATACTGAGATCGAAGGAACTTTTACTGCAACCGCAATTGAAAACGTCGAGAATAGCACTAATGATGTTGCGATTACTGATGGAAAATTCAGGGTTGAGATTCCACAGAGCTAACAACTCTTCAGCTTTATAGAAATACGCTCCGGCGTATTTTTTTTGCTCTTCTTTTAACCTAAGTTCAATTAGCATGATCTACATTCTTTCAGTTGCGGTGGTTTTGCTGTTATTTGCCGTTTGTCTTCTTGTGCTGGCCGTAAAGGAGACAAAACGATTGCATGTCGAAAAAATGTCGAATCTAAAAGTCCTTACAGGAAAGTTGATTTATAACCGCGACCGTAAATCCGAACAGGTAAAGCTTTCTGAAGAATTGCTTGAAAAGTTACATACATCGCGAAGCCGCATAGACAGTGACCTGATAGAACTTCAGCACGACTTAATCCAAAAACTGGCTGATAATGATGCAGTTGAATAAGGTGACTGTCCTGCGTTATAATTTTTTTGATATTTTTATCGCCGTTAACGTGCCGATATGAAAAAAACTTTACTTCTGTATTTACTGTTTTGCTTCTCCACCTTTTCTTTTTCTCAAACTGTTGACGATTATCTAAAGAAGGCTTTTATGTCGACTGATTCTTCGGACTATTACTTCTTAAAGGCTAAAAGATTAATTACAACTGATAAGCAGCTTGCTGAATACCTGTTTTGTAAAAACGCCATTCACACCGATGCCGGCAATCACGATAGTGCAGTTTATTATGGAAATAGGGCCGCTGCTAAATTTGTTAAACACAAAGACTATGAAAAGTTGTTCTATGTCTACAATAACTTAGGCAAAACATACCTTCCGCGCGGCGACTACGATAAAGCAATTGCTGTTTTTTTAAAAGGCCTCAAGGTTGCTGAGCAGACGAATAATCATCAATGGATCATCGAGTTCAATCAACGGATTTCTGTTGCATACCATGATTTTGAAGATTTTCAAAAAGGGGTTTTTTACGGAAAAAAAGCATACGCGCATTATATAAACAATAAGGATGTTGGAAATGTTGGACCTGGAATTTTAAATGCCATCGCCATTAATTTTGATGACTGGAAGAAGCCTGACAGCGCATTGTATTACCATTTTAAGACAATTGCTCTGGTGAAGGGAAAAGATACGATCACACTTGCATCGACATACAACAACATCGGCAATACATTACTAAAGCAGAAAAAATACAAGGAAGCACGAAAGTGGATTGAACGGGCGGTCAACATTAATGAAGCCAACAAAGCAAATCTTGAAGAACTAACATATCAGTACGAAGTCGCTACCACGAATACAAACCTTGCTACAATAGCATATACTTTGAATGAGTACGAAAACGCCGAAGCACATTTTCAAACTGCCTATGCTGCTGCAATTGCATGTAAGAATGTTGAGAAACTGAGAGATTATTATTACCAACAATATCTATTCAACAAGAGGCGCAAGAATATAGACAGAGCTTTTTATTTTCAGGATGAATATGTAAAAATTCGCGATTCGGTTTTTAACATGGATCGTGCAAAGACTTTTGCCGGTTTAGAAGCCAGATATCAAAATGAAAAAAAAGAAAAAGAGCTTTCTCAAAGCAAAGCCGTGGCTGCGCAGAGTGCATTAAGTGTGAAAAAGAAGCACGTACAGGTTCAAATTTTACTGCTTATCTCAGCGGCATTAATCTCGATCGGATATTTAGTTTATCGTCAGCAAAGATTAAAGAACAGGCAGATGGTACAAGAACATGAATTAAAAAGTGCAATCGCGCAAATCGAGATGCAAAGCCGGCTTCAGGATCAAAGACTAAATATATCGCGTGATCTTCATGATAATATTGGCGCTCAGTTGACATTTATCATTTCATCTGTAGATAGTTTAAAGTACGCCTTTGACATAGCAAATACAAAGCTCGACAACAAATTACAAAGTATCAGCTCGTTCGCCCGCGAAACCATAATAGAATTACGTGATACGATATGGGCAATGAACTCAAACGAAATTATGGTTGAGGATCTTTCGGCGCGAATCCTGAACTTTATAGAAAAAGCCCGGGAGGCGAATGATTCAATAGTTTACGATTTTCATGTTGATGATGAGGTAAAAGGCACACGCTTTTCATCGATCCAGGGAATGAACATCTACCGGACGGTTCAGGAAGCAGTAAATAATGCTTTAAAATATGCTTCTGCAACTAGTATTTCAATAGAGTTTAATAACAGAGCTGAACTGCTTCAGGTAACAGTTACAGACAACGGCAGTGGTTTTGACATGAATTCTGCAGAAATGGGAAATGGCATCCGCAATATGCGAAAACGGATGGAAGACATCGGTGGAAGCTTTGAAATTACATCCTCAAACACCGGTACATCTGTAACGGTAACACTTCCAAACCAATTATCATGATTCGACTGGCAATTGTTGACGACAACATTTTTCTGCAAAAAGCAGTTATAGAGAAACTGTCATTTTTCGATGATCTGAACTGCAGGTTTACAGTTTCAGATGGCGCAGAATTACTTGAAAAGTTAGAAGCAAACCAGAATATCGACCTTATACTGATGGATATTGAAATGCCTGTCATGAATGGTATCGAAGCGACTGCCGCGGTAAAGCAAAGGTATCCTCAGATCAAAATCATCATGCTGACAGTTTTTGACAATGATGAGAACATCTTTCGATCAATAAAAGCAGGCGCCGATGGATATTTGCTAAAAGAAGTCAATCCCGCAGAACTACATCGCGGAATTTTAGAAACCATGAACGGAGGAGCGACGATGACGCCTTCAATTGCATTAACGACACTTAAACTATTTAGAAACCCTGTAGACTTCGAAATAGAAAAATCCGAAGAAATTAAACTTACAACCCGGGAAGTTGAAGTGCTGGAGCAATTAAGCAAAGGCTTAAAATATGATCATATCGCGTCTAATCTCATCCTATCCGTAGGTACTATCAGAAAGCACATTGAAAACATATACACAAAACTGCAGGTTCACAATAAAATTGAGGCAATACAAAAAGCAAAGAACAACAACCTGATTTAGCATTGCCATTTTTCTTAAATTTAGAAAAAAAAAGAAATGCGTAGGATCTTGATTGTAATTGCTGCCATCCTTGCAATTATTCTGGCTTTTAGATATTGTGAGTTTAAAGATCGGGACGATTCGACACTTGAACATAATACTGCGCTGATCCAGCAGCAAATCGTCAATGTCGGTAAGCTTATTGTCACAGAAGGCCATTTCGCTGAGGTGCTGACTTATAAAGATAAAGATAAGTATTTTATGGACATGATCTCTTTCGATAAAAAAGCACTTATAATTGTCAACGCCGACGTCACTGTGGCTTACGATCTTCGTCAGATGAAGTACGATATCGATGAAGAAAACAAGACTATTACCATTTTATACATTCCGAAGGAAGAAATCAAAATTAACCCAGACATCAAATTTTATGACGTCGAGCAAAGCAGGCTCAATCCATTTACCGGAGATGATTACAACAAGGTAAATTCCAGCGTCAGAGCCAGCCTCGCAAAAAAAATTGACAAGTCTACTTTGAAGTCCAACGCCAAAAACAGGCTAATAAGCGAACTCTC
>DASWND010000134.1:0-29523 GCA_036399435.1 Flavobacterium sp. | reverse complement strand
ATAAAAAATATTGAAGGAAGAAAGAACCGTTCGTCGTTCAGCCAGATAAAAGATGATCAGTTTAAACCATTAGGCATCTTGAATTTACCATATGTAGAAGATGATGGGTTTTACGAAACTGAGCTTCAGAACTTCCTGATTCGTCTTGGCCAGGTTTATTCGTTTATGCTTGTAATTGCATTTGGACTTGCATATCTATTATCAACTTATATTACGCAGTCGCTGAAGACTATTTCGGATAAGATGGCAGAAACCAGCCTCAATCAGAAGAACGAGAAGATCATGCTGAAAGACAACAGCAAAGAGATCAAACTCCTTATAAATTCATACAATCGGATGGTTGACGAGCTTGAGGAAAGCGCCGTAAAACTCGCTCAAAGTGAACGTGAGGAAGCATGGCGTGAAATGGCGAAACAAGTGGCACATGAAATCAAGAATCCGCTTACGCCAATGCGATTGACAGTGCAGAGCTTTCAGAGGAAATTCGATCCAAATGACCCGGATCTGAAGCAAAAGCTGAACGATTATTCAAATACACTTATTCAGCAAATTGATACGATGACAGCAGTGGCTTCGGCATTTTCAAATTTTGCTTCCATGCCTGCACAGCAGAATGAAACACTTAACGTAGTTTCGGTTGTCGATCTGGCGCTCGATATTTTCAATGAGGATTACATCAAATTTGAAAGTGAAGAAGAGGAAATTATTTCGAAAATGGATCGGACTCAATTAATCAGGATCATTACAAATCTGGTCAAAAACGCAATTCAATCAATACCGCCGGAGCAGCCTGAAAAATCTATAGTTGTCAAGATCAGCCGCAACGTTACTTGTGTTTTGATTACAGTCACAGATAACGGTGTCGGCATCGAAAGCGAAAATCAGAACCGGATTTTTGAGCCGAAGTTTACTACAAAAAGCAGCGGAATGGGCCTTGGTTTGGGAATCATCAAAAATATCATTGAAAATTATAAAGGAACAATTACATTTGATAGTGAGCCTGAAAAAGGAACCACATTTACTGTTTCGTTACCGATCATTAACACATAAATTATTACGAATGACCTTTGAAAATCTTCTTGTTGCAATCGAAAACGGAATTGCAACAGTAACAATAAACCGACCAACAAAACTCAACGCACTTAACCGCGCTACGATCCAGGAACTTCATGACGCATGTTACTCACTTCAGCGGGATAATCAGGTGAAAGTAATTATCCTCACCGGTTCAGGTGAAAAAGCATTCGTTGCGGGCGCAGATATAGCCGAATTTGCTGACTTTTCTGTTGAAGAAGGAGCACAACTTGCAGCACATGGTCAGGAGCTGCTTTTTAACTTTATTGAAAATTTGAGCAAGCCGATAATTGCAGCAATAAATGGATTTGCATTGGGAGGCGGACTTGAACTCGCTATGTCTTGTCACTTCAGGATTGCTTCGGAAAATGCAAAAATGGGACTTCCGGAAGTTTCCCTTGGCGTTATCCCCGGCTATGGCGGAACACAGCGGCTTCCACAGCTTGTTGGAAAAGGAAAAGCAATGGAAATGATTATGACCGCCGGAATGATCGGTGCAGTCGAAGCGCGAAGCTACGGACTTGTCAATAACGTGGTACCGCAAACGGAACTTCTCGAGCATTGCAGGCATATCGCTGAGAAGATCATGAAAAATTCACCGGTTGCAATTGCATACGCTATTAAAGCAATAAACGAAGGTTTTAAGGAAGGAGTTGACGGCTATAAATCAGAGATCAAAGCTTTTGGACAATGCTTTGGGACGGAAGATTTTAAAGAAGGTACAACTGCATTTCTTGAGAAACGTCAGGCTGATTTTCAAGGTTAAGGAGGTCTATATTCTTTTTTAGAAAATACAAATAACGGTGTCATCATACGATAGTGTGACAGAATGCCTCAGTAACTATTCCTGCGCAACACGCACGTACAACGTTAAAACTCGAATCCTAATCCTAAAATATCTTACATTTAGGGAAAGCTACTCTCATGAAAAAATTATTACTTTATATCATCTTCTTATCAACTTTGTTATTCGGAGAAATAAACGCGCAATCAACCAATGTGACCTTCATTGTAAACATGAATTACCAGATCACATTAGGAAACTTTAATCCTGCAACACAAACAGTTGATATTGCCGGGACATTCAACAACTGGGGCGGTACACCACTATTTTTAACAGATCCTGATGCTGACGGTATTTACACGGGTGTTGTTTCGATTAATGTTGGAACAACTATTCAGTGGAAAACGCGTATTGATCAGCAATGGAATGGCACCGAGGAATTTCCGAATGCCGGTCCGAACCGCACTTATACTGTGGTTGCCAATGCTGTTGTTGAATATTGGTATAGCGACATACTGCCACCTGACGTACTTTCTGTAAACATCACTAGTTCCTCGCACATTGTAAAACCCGGTGAAGCGGTTCAGCTTTTTGATAATTCCGGTGGCTTTCCTGTAGGTTGGACGTGGTCATTTCCGGGTGGAACTCCGGCTTCTTCAAATGAGCAGAGTCCAATTGTTACTTATGCTGCGGAAGGATTTTACGACGTGACTTTAACGATTACAAATTCTGAAGGCGAATCATTGACTAAAACTTTTACGCAATTCATCAAGGTTGATCCCATGGTTACCTTTTGGTGGAATGAAACTGTTTTTTACGAAATCTTCATCCGAAGCTTTAAGGACAGCAATGGCGATGGCAAAGGCGATATCCAGGGACTTATCAGCAAGCTGGACTACCTCAACGATGGAAATCCGGATACAACTACCGATCTTGGCATAACCGGGATATGGCTGATGCCGGTTCAACAGTCGCCGAGTTATCATGGTTACGACACGACTGATTATCTAACCGTGGAACAAGATTATGGTACTAACGCTGATTTTGTTCAGCTCGTTGCGGAAGCGCATGCACGTGGAATAAAAGTCATTATTGATATGGTGATGAACCATACATCAAATCAGCATCCGTGGTTTGTGGCCTCGACCAATCCGAACTCGCCATATCGGGATTATTATGTTTGGGAAGACACAAATCCTGGAACACCGGGTCCATTTGCGGTAAATCCATGGCATGCTTTAAATGGAGATTTTTATTACGGAGCTTTCTTCTCCGGAATGCCGGATCTAAATTTTTACAATGAAGAAGTTCAGAATGAATTCGAAAATATTACAACTTTCTGGCTGCAAAATATGGGTGTCGACGGTTTTAGGCTTGATGCGGTAAGATACCTTCATGAAAACGACTCGGCTGTTCAGGATCTGCCTGAAACATTAGCGTATTGGCAGGAATTTCGAAATTTCTATAAATCAGTAAAACCGACCGCCTTTGCAGTTGGAGAAGCATGGGATGCAACGTCTATTGCGCAGGAATATGTGAATGGCGACCGACTAGACTATGTGTTTGAATTTGACTTAGCAGGCACAATGATCCAGTCGGTTAATAACGGTGTAGCTGGTTTGCTTGATGAAAAAGTCACAGAGGTAATCCAGGCATATCCTTTTCTTCAATGGGGAACCTTTCTTACCAATCACGACATTAACCGACTGATGAGCCAGCTTGGCGGTGATGTTGGCAAAGCTAAAACTGCGGCTGGGCTGCTTTTAACGCTGCCCGGCGTTCCATATATTTATTATGGCGAAGAGATTGGCATGGTTGGCGTTATTCCGGATGAAAATATCAGAAAACCAATGCAATGGACAGGAACTTCCGGCGCGGGATTTACAACCGGATCGCCGTGGATTACAATAAATTCGGATTATACCACCAAAAACGTAGCCGCGCAGCAGGCAGATCCAAATTCGTTGTGGAGCCATTATCGAAACCTGATTCATATTCGGCAAAATGAGGTGGCATTGATGAAGGGGAATTATAAAAGTATTTCATCATCAGCTCCGTCGGTGTTTACTTTTCTTCGACAATATGAAGATGAGAACATAATTGTCGCTATAAACTTAGGAACGGGAACTGTAAATACAACTTTGTCAATGGAAGCGGGAGGAATCGAGCCGGGCAATTATAATCTGGTGCCTTTAACAACTGGAAACATGGAGGAAATAATTATTAATGCGGAAGGTGGATTTGCCGATGTAGTTTTAACCGGACTTGCGCCAAGAAGCGTTCAGATCTACAAATTGAACAATACTTTCGGATTAGAATCTGTTACCGAACTGCTGGCTTCGGTTTATCCGGTTCCGGCAAATAATATTTTAAATGTTGCTTTGTCTGACGCTGCATCGGGTGATGTTAAATACCAGATCATCGATGTTGCTGGCAGAGTTTTGACTTCAGGTTCTTTTGAACATGCGGGCGGTGAGCATCATGAGGTTTCTATATCAGGAATGCCATCGGGATTGTATTTTATTAGATTGGAGTCGGAAGGCTTGTCGACAGTTTCACGATTTGTCGTCAAATAATTATGTTGATCGAGAGCCGCGTTAGGGATGGAAGCGGCATCCTTTTTTGATGCGGAGCGCAGCGAAGCATTAAAAAAGATATAGCTGACAGCCCGGGCCGAAGGCAACGTCCAGAAAAAAATCTATAATTTACCGTTCCACTCATCATAGAATTGCTGAAGGAAAGCCTCCATGAAACGATGTCTTCCTTCGGCAATTTTTTTTGCGGATTCGGTGTTCATTTTATCTTTCAACAGCAAAAGCTTTTCGTAAAAATGATTGATCGTGGGGCTCTTACTGCTTTTGTACTGCTCCTTGGTCATGCCAAGTTCTGGCTTAATATCAGGATTGTAAAGTGCTCGGTTTTTAAATCCGCCATAATTGAACGCCCGCGCAATACCAACGGCTCCAATTGCATCCAGACGATCCGCATCCTGCACGATCTGAAGTTCAATTGAGTTGAACGTCCTTTCGAAATTTCCGCCTTTGAAAGATATGTTCTCAATGATGCTGATTACGTGATCAATCAGGTGCTGATCTAGATTTTGCCGCTGCAGAAAGTCACGCGCTATACGCGGCCCGATTGTTTCGTCGCCATCGTGGAATTTACTGTCAGCAATATCATGAAGCAATGCACCAAGTTTCACCACAAGCAAGTCGCAGGTTTCTTCAGCAGCAATCAGTTTTGCATTGTTGTATACACGTTCGATGTGAAACCAATCGTGCCCGCCTTCGGCATCTGCAAGGGCTAGTTTTACGAATGCTATTGTTTTTTCTATTAATTGTTCCATATAAAAAATCCTCTCGTGTGAGAGGATGATATTAGATTCTTGCAGGTTCAACCCACTTAAAAATATGTGATTCCTCAGGTATGATAAGCCTTTCGGAAATTCGTGTCATTCGTGCAGGAAGCTTCATCAGGAAGTCTCGCGCTTTTTCGGCTTCATCGGTCAGATTACCTATTTTTTCGATTTCCCATCGGTTGATGAGTTTTTGCATGATATCGATATAGTCGGTCGCTGTGTAAACTCCGATGCGTTGTGCCGAATCAGAAAACTGTTCGAAGGCAGAACCTAATTTATTACCTGATTCCCGGAGAAACTGCGCGGGCATGACGATCTTTTGTTTCATCATATATTGAAACGCCAGCATCATTTCACTAGGATCAACCTGAAAAATCCTGTTTACGAATTCACTATAGGCATGGTGATGTCGCATTTCGTCACCTGCGATCATCTTGCAGATTTTTGACAGTTTGTTGTCGCCATAGCTTTTTGCTAATTGCGCAACGCGGTTATGCGATATATAGGTCGCAAGTTCCTGAAAACTTGTGTAGACAAAATTCTTGTATGGATCTCTCCCTGTCCCAATGTCAAAACCATCGGCGATCAGGTGTTGTGTTGTGATTTCGACTTCGCGCATATTGATGCGGCCTGAAAGATAAAGGTACTTATTGAGCAGGTCGCCGTGGCGGTTTTCTTCGCTTGTCCAATGACGAATCCATTTTGACCATCCATTAGCTTCAATCTGATCGATGCCTTCGACGTCCATCAGCCAGGATTCATATGTAGGCAAAGCCTCTTCGGTAATTGTATCGCCAACCATAACAACCCAAAAGTCGTAAGGAAGGTCTTTAGCGATTTCTCGCAGTTCCTTCACCTGGTCGAAGAATTCCTCACTTTGTGAGTCAGGGAGAAAATCTGTAGGCTGCCAAATTTTTTCGGTTGGTATTAAATATTGATCAACAAATGAATCAATACTCTTTTCCAAAAATTGCATTACCTCCAGACGGATATTTTGTACAGACATTTTAAAATTAAATTATTATTCCACTTACTACAACCTCTTCAGCCTTATTCAGAATTTCGTCAATAGGCATTTCGCTCACGTACATCGGTTCATGTACGGTAAAGGTAAGGTGATTTCCTAAAGTTAGAGGAAAAATTCCGTATTTAAAAACTTTCCAGGAGTTGTTGATCGTTATCGGAAGCACGCAAGCAGACGGAGCGCTTTTACACAAAATTTTTAATCCGCTCTGTGCAAACGGCTTTGGTTCACCGGTCTTAGAACGCGTTCCTTCGGGAAAAATTACAGCAGTCCGGTTGTATTGCTGGATATATTCTCCAAGTTTTCTAATAGTAGGAATTGCCTGCTTGGGATCATGACGATCAATTAAAACAGAACCACCGTGGCGGAGGTTATATGATACGCTCGGAATACCTTTTCCCAACTCTTTTTTACTTACAAATTTCGGATGTATTCTGCGCAAGAACCAAATCATTGCAACAATATCGTACAAACTCTGATGGTTGGCAACAATAATGATTGGAACTCCGGATGGTGCACGTTCGCGGTTTCTGAAACTATAGGTTGTACCGAGAATTCCGGTACAGATCAATAGGAATAAATTTAGATAATCGACACTTTTTTTATGAGCTTCATATCCCCACAAATTAAATGTGACCCACTGGATTGGATGAAAGATCGCAAGCATCAATCCGAAGCATGGGTAATATATGACTGAAAGCGGATATGACAGAAGTTTCTTCATCATTGTCTGCAAAAATATAAAATAAATTGCCACCGAAACCTCATTTTGTAAAGACCAATCAATGCGTCACTTAACAATTACTGCGGTTTTTCCGTCTTTTTAGGTCACTTTTAGAGCGTAATTTTCGATTTGTAAAGATGCTGATTTAACAGTTGCATCGCTCGCTGCCAAGTTGTACCGACGAAAAAAAGAAGTATTTTTACGCATAATTAATTCACCCGAAAACAAAATGAGTTCAGAGAAAGAAGCGAAATTAAAAGCACTGCAGTCAACACTCGATAAGCTGGATAAGACATACGGAAAAGGAACCGTAATGAAGATGGGCGACAGAGCCATCGAAGAGGTAGAAACAATATCGTCGGGGTCACTTGGACTTGATCTTGCACTTGGTGTGAATGGTTATCCCAAGGGAAGAATTATTGAAATATACGGACCTGAATCATCAGGAAAGACAACGCTGACGTTACACGCGATTGCAGAAGCTCAGAAAGCCGGCGGAATCGCTGCTTTTATTGATGCTGAACATGCCTTCGACAGAGGCTATGCACAAAAACTGAATGTAGACGTAGAAAATCTTATTATTTCACAACCTGATAATGGTGAGCAGGCTTTGGAAATCGCCGAAAATTTAATCCGTTCAGGAGCAATAGACATTGTGGTAATCGACTCGGTTGCGGCTTTGACGCCAAAAAGCGAGATTGAAGGCGAAATGGGAGATTCTAAAATGGGGCTTCACGCAAGATTAATGTCGCAAGCATTAAGAAAACTTACCGGAACGATCAGCAAAACAAACTGTACAGTCTTTTTCATCAACCAGCTTCGTGAGAAGATCGGAGTGATGTTCGGAAACCCTGAAACTACGACAGGTGGAAATGCACTGAAGTTTTATGCATCAATCAGATTAGATATTCGACGATCTTCACAAATTAAAGATGGAGACAATGTTATTGGTAACAGAACAAAAATAAAGGTTGTAAAAAATAAAGTTGCGCCTCCATTTAAAACCGCTGAATTCGACATCATGTATGGTGAAGGCGTTTCAAAAACAGGGGAAATTTTGGATCTTGCAGTCGAATTTGAAATTATCAAAAAAGCAGGATCATGGTTTAGTTACGGCGACACGAAATTAGGCCAGGGCCGTGATGCGGTAAAGGTTTTAATAAAAGACAACCCGGAACTTGCAGATGAACTTGAGCAAAAGATCAAAGCAACAATAAAGGCAAGCATGAATTAAATAATAAACCCGGATCAGCCGGGTTTTTTTATGTCATGACGCAACCATTTACTTTTGGTTGTATCTTCAGGTTACTAAAAATTAATATGACGATGAAAAAAGTTTTTGCACTGCTCCTATTGGCTTTTTCCTTTGTTGCCTGTGATATAGAAGGTGATGAAGATTCAGCAGTACTCGAATTGGGACCAATTCATGAAGTAACAATGCCCGCAGCGTTCAAGGTTGATAGTATTTCACAAATCATGGTTCGATATTATCAGCCTACGTCTTGCCATCTGTTCAACGGTTTTTATTATGACGCGCAAGCAAACACACGAACGGTTGCAATTGAGTTTTTAAAATTAAATCAGGAAAACTGCGACACAGCAATGGATGGCGAGCCATATGAAGTAGCTTTAAATTTCAAGCCACTGAGCTCCGGGACATATCTGTTTAAGTTCTATAGCGGAACCAACGAAAATGGAGAAGATACCTTTGTCGAGGCTGAAGCGGTTGTGCCGCAATAATAAATAAATAACCGTGCTGTGAGTTTAGAACAGCTTATAAACGACTGCAAAAAAGGTGATATCAAGGCCCAGGAACAATTATACAGATTATATTCTGGAAAATTGTTTTCAGTCTGCCTGAAGTATTCGAGAAACTATGCAGAAGCTGAAGATAATTTACAGGACGGTTTTTTAATCATTTTTGATAAAATTACTCAGTTTAAGTTTGCCGGCTCGTTCGAAGGCTGGATCAAAAGAATAATGGTCAACAATGTTTTGCAGCAATATCGGAAGACAGGTTTTCTTGAATTGATCCACGAGAATATTAAAGAGGAAGAGAGTGTTGATGTGGAGTTTGACGATGATAATATTTCTATGGATTATTTGCTGCAGATCATCCAGGAGCTTCCCGACCGTTATAGACTTGTATTTAATTTATATGTGATGGATGATTATTCGCATAAAGAAATTGCTGAAATGATGGGAATAACTACTGGAACATCCAAATCAAACCTCGCCAGAGGACGGATGATCTTGAAAGAAAAAATAGAAATTTATAACCGGTTGAACAAAATTCCGACGGCACGATGATAGAAAAGAAAAATATAGATCGCCTTTTTCAGGAGAAGTTCAAGGATTTCGAAAGCGTTCCGGCTGAACATGTCTGGGAAAATATTGAGGAGGAACTGCGCGAGAAAAAGCGACGAAGAATTATCCCTATATGGTTTAGAATAGCTGGTGCAGCCGCGATTTTGTTTATTGGACTGCTGATCTATAACTTAACCTCAAACCGAATTGGTAATTACATGGAAACCGTTGTTGAAGGAGCTTCAAAAGATCAGCTAAAAGGTGATGGTAAAAATGCAGATAAACCTGCTACGTCTGAACCATTCATCAATAGTAAAGACGACAGCAAGATTGTTGAAAGTTCCCCTGCAGATCAGCGTGAAAATTCTGAAAAACAAACTTTTGAGAACCTAAACAGCGGCGCTTCAAATAAAAAACCATTCAAGTCATATCGAAAAACTGTTAAAAGTAATCACACAATTCAGCATAATAATAATCAGCAGTTGGCTGAAAACAATCCTGCCAACATTGCAAAAGACGAGACTGAGCGTTTGAACACCATTCCTGAAAAAGATATTGCCAGTGGTGGTGAAGATATGAAGAAGAACACGTCTAAGGTTGTTGATGAAATTTCTTCAGAAACTCAAGACCCTCAACTTTCTAATGCAGCACCACAGATCGCTGTTCAGGAAAAGGAAAATATAATTAAGAACCAGCCACAGGAAATATTATCTGATGCTGAAATAAAAGTAGACTCAACTGCAATCGCTGTTGTGCCTAATGCGCTGGAAGAATTGTTAAAAGAGAAAGAAAAAACTGTTACCACCAAGGAAAAGAAGATAAATAGGTGGCAGATCGGCACTGCAGTCGCCCCTGTTTATCCAGGTTCCGCATCGAACGGCTCGCCTATTGATTCGCGTTTTCAGGGAAATCCAAAGGAATTTAAGCCCTCGCTAGCATATGGAATTGGGGTTAGTTATGCGATCACCAAAAAGTTTGCGATCAGGACCGGCGTTAACAATGTTGCCCTTGAATATAACACTAAGGACATTATTATATCGCAAAATCCAAATGCACGCCGACTTGAAAATGTGAATGCAAATGAGCGCGGGCTGCTCGTGCAAGTAGATAATATGCCTGTTCAACCCAACACAGCACTTAACAGAACAATTACCCAATTTGAAGGCGATCTGACCCAAAAAACGGGGTATATTGAAGTTCCGATCGAACTTTCTTATAAGCTTCTAGATAAGAAATTCGGCATAGATATTATTGGCGGAGTCAGTACGTTGTTCCTGAATCAGAATGAGGTTTCAATACAAACATCTGGAATTGAAATGAATATTGGCGAAGCAAATAACCTAAATACTATGCATTTCAGTGGAAACTTAGGCATCGGTTTTAAATATGATATTTTCAAAGCGGTTGAAATCACCGTGGAACCGATGCTTAAATATCAAATGAACACATATACTGATAATGCTGGAAATTTCAAACCATATTTCTTAGGCGTGTATTCAGGTCTGGTATATAAATTTTAAGTGAGTTGTTTGGTTAAGTTAAGTTAAATGGTTTTTATTCTGCTCACCGATAAAGCGCTGTTAAACCGGCGCTTTGTTGTTTTCATATGCGAGCAACTGCGATAGGATCAAGCTGCGGGAGTTTTCGCGTAACTGCTGAATATCCTGCTTGTTTTCTGGTGAGAATTCAGATGTTTCAATAAACTTATGCACCTTGGCACGCATAAGACCAGGTTTGCCACTGAAAAAGGAATATGAAAACCTTTTTTTATTATCGGGAAAGGTCATTGGGACAATTGGAATCTGATGTTCAATTGCCAATCTGAATGCGCCGTCTTTAAAAGAATCAAGAACCATTGAAGTATCATGCGGAACTCCGCCTTCAGGAAAAATACAAATGCTCATTCCTTGGCTAAGCCGCTTTTGTGCACGATCGAAAACTTCTTTACGGCTTCTTGAACTGCTTCTGTCTACTAATATGCATGTGCGCTTGTAGAAAAAACCAAATAAAGGGATTTTTGCCAGCGACTTTTTGCCTACAAATACGAAAGGATTTCGATTAATAGACAACATCAACATGATGTCCATCATAGAGGTATGATTTGAAATCAACATGTAGCTTTTTCCCGGCTGTGTTTCCTGCTCACGATCAACTTTGTAGTAGAAGCCCATTCCGTACAGAATCACTTTTGCCCAAATGCGCGCCATCACAAAAAAATACGGATACCACTTTTCTTTTATGATCGAAATCACCAAAAACGGAAACATCACCAGGATCGGAACCGCCATCAGAATGTAGAACCAGATCCGCCACAACGTCCACAAAAAAAGCTTTAGAAATCTCATGAGTCCAAAAGTAAGGAAACGCCTGTAGTTTTTTACAAAAGAGTTAACTTTGCGCATAAAGTATCGACAGCACATGGCAAAAGTTTTGACAGGCATTCAAAGTACCGGCGTACCACATCTTGGAAATCTTCTCGGAGCAATCATTCCGGCTGTAGAAATGTCTAAAAATCCTGATAACGAAACCTTCCTTTTTATTGCAGATCTACATTCTGTAACACAAATTAAGGATGGAAAAACTTTACGTGAACATACCTTTAGTGTTGCTGCGACGTGGCTGGCGTTCGGACTTGATGTTGAAAAAGTGACTTTCTATCGCCAATCCGATGTACCGCAAACTGCTGAACTTTCGTGGTATTTGAGTTGCTTTTTTCCGTTTCAAAGGCTGACGCTGGCGCATTCGTTCAAAGATAAAGCAGACAGGCTTGCAGATGTAAATGCGGGATTGTTCAGCTATCCAATGTTGATGGCCGCCGACATTCTGCTTTACGACGCGAACTTTGTGCCTGTCGGTAAAGATCAGATGCAACATATAGAAATAACTCGTGATGTCGCATCAAGGTTTAATCATCAAATGGGCGAAACATTTGTTTTGCCTGACGTTGTGGTTAAAGAGGACACGATGTATGTGCCCGGAACAGATGGTCAAAAAATGAGCAAGTCGCGCGGAAATATCATCGAAATTTTCCTTGACGATAGACCACTTCGTAAACAAATCATGTCGATTGAGACTGATAGCACTCCGCTGGAAGCTCCTAAAAATCCGGGAACGTGCAAAATCTTCGGCATTTACAAGCTGCTTGCGGATGAAAACCAGATAGAGCAGATGAAGATCAACTACGAAAACAAAGACAGGGGCTTCGGATATGGCCACGCGAAACAGGCGCTTTATGAACTTGTCCTTGAAAAGTTTAAAGAGCCGCGCGAGCGTTACCAATATTTTCAAAACCATCCGGAGGAAGTTGAAGCGCAACTGCAGATCGGTGCCGAAAAAGCTAAAACTATAGCCAACCAAACGCTTAAACGGGTTCGTGAAAAACTTGGATTTAATTAAATCGCTTCAAACTCTTTCCATGGAAGCGGCCGGACAACGCCCTTGAGTTCCATATTGAGAAGCGTTGATGAGATTTTGAATATTGGGAACCCGCATTCAATTGCTATGATATCAAGAATTTGTTTGCCATCCGATGACAGAAAGTTATAAATCTTCTGCTCGTCGTCATCCAGAGAAACAAACAGCTGCTTTTGAACCGGCTTAGTTTCCTTCTGTGGAAATTCCCAGTTTAATATATAAATGAGGTCCGCTGCGCTCGTTAGCAGATGTGCTTTCTGTGATTTTATAAGATTGTTGCAGCCGCGGCTGAATTTGTCTGTCGTACGTCCGGGAACTGCAAACACATCGCGATTGTACTCATTAGCCATGTTTGCTGTGATCAATGAACCACCTTTTTCAGCTGACTCAATAACTATAGTCGCTTCTGACATACCTGCAACAATTCTGTTCCTTTTGACGAAATTTTCTTTTTCAGGTTCCGATGTGCTCCAGAATTCGGTCATAAAACCACCATTGTCCATGATGTCTTTCATATATCTTTTGTGGACTTTTGGATAGATCTGGTTTAAACCGTGCGCTACAACTCCGATTGTTTGAAGGTTATTATCCAGCGCAGCTTGGTGCGCAGATATATCAACTCCGTATGCAAATCCACTTACAATTATAGGATTGAGCGGTGCAAGATCAGCGATAAAGTTTCTACAGAACTCATTCCCGTGCGGCGTAACTTCACGTGTCCCAACAATGCTGATCATTCTTCTATTTTCGAAATTGATGTTCCCCTTTGAAAATAATAACAGCGGCCCATCGATGCAGTGCTTTAAACGATCGGGATAATTTCCATCCTGAAAAGATGCAACATCTATGTTGTGATCATCCACAAACTTAAGTTCAGCTTCTGCTTTTTGAAAAGCTGATTTATCGTGAAGTTTATGGATGCGAAATGCTCCAACGCCATCTATTGCACGCAGTTGTGCCGGCTTTGATCGGAAAACTGCTTCGGCACTTCCACAAGCGGAGACTAATTTCTTAGCTAAAATGTCTCCAATGTTTTCCGTTTTCTGCAGGGCAAGTAAGTAAATCAGGTCTTCGTGGCGCATAAATGATAAATGTGAAATTTATGAATTTTGCTTTAATTGTTAATAAAATATGTTGATAAAATTTTGGCGTCGCATCTCAATGTATAACTTTGTTTTCATGAAGATCGAACAGTACATCTCGCGGCTTTTATATCGCTATCAATGCGTTACGGTTCCGGGTTTTGGTGCGTTTTTGACCGAAGTACAACCCGCGCAGCTGAACGAATCATCAAATGCATTCTATCCGCCGAAGAAGTTAATATCGTTTAATCCACACTTAAGAAACAACGACGGATTACTAGCTAATCACATTGCACTTTCTGAAAAAATATCCTATGATTCTGCTGTCGAAGCTATTACTAGCGAAGTTGACATCTGGAAAAACATTTTAGAGATAAACAGGAAATTTTCACTGAAGAACGTTGGAGAGCTTTCGCTTAATTCTGAGAAAAATCTCGTCTTTAATCCGTCCGAACAGAACAATTATTTAACGCAGTCTTTTGGATTGAATTCGTTTGTTTCGCCTTCAATAAGACGTGAAGTTTATAAACAGGAGGTGGCAGCAATTGAAGAAAAAGCACCGATCGCATTTACACCTGAGAGGCGAAAAAGCAGATCGTATTTGCGTTATGCTGCAGTGTTTCTCTTAACCTTTACGGCAACAGGATCGATTGGATACAAGTTGTTCCAGGACCATATCCAGAGCGAAACTATTCTTGTAGAAAAGGAAGTTCAGCAAGAAGTTCAAAACAAGATACAAGAAGCTACATTTTTTATCGAAAGTCCGATGCCGGCAGTAACCCTGACGGTAAAGGAGGAAACAATGCCATACCATGTTGTTGCAGGTGCGTTTAGGAATGAAAGGAACGCACAACGAAAATTTGTACAACTGAGTAAAATGGGATACAAAGCCCGAAGGCTTGAACCAAACAGACATGGACTATATCCGGTTTTATACGGAAGTTATCCATCATATAAAGAAGCTTGGAGGGCAAAAGTGCAAATACAAAAAGCGCATAATCCTGAAGCATGGCTTCTCATCAAGTAACCTTAATCCCGATCGCCTTCGGGATTTTTTATTACCTTTAAAATAAAACATGCAGGCTAAAACTCCTTCAGAATCACTTACCGTAACGACCGATCTTGTACTTCCAGGTGAAACAAATCCTCTAAATAATCTTTTTGGTGGTGAATTGCTCGCAAGAATGGACAGGGCTGCGAGTATTGCAGCAAGAAGGCATTCGCGGCGTATTACTGTAACAGCTTCAGTAAATCATGTAGCCTTTAATATGGCAATTCCGTTAGCAAGTGTGCTGACAATCGAAGCAAAAGTGTCAAGAAGTTTCAGAAGTTCTATGGAAGTGTTTCTTGATGTTTGGCTTGAAGACAGGATTTCGGGAAACCGAGTCAAGGCAAATGAAGGAATTTATACTTTCGTTGCCGTAGATGATGATGGGAAACCCGTAGAAGTCGCTCCGATTCAACCTGAAACTGAACTGGAGAAACAACGGTTCGATGCTGCACTCCGACGTAAGCAGCTAAGCCTTGTCCTTGCCGGAAAAATGAAGCCTGAAGATGCTACTGAACTTAAAGCTCTGTTCTTTAAATAATTTACATTGGCGAAAGCCACGACTGCGGATTGTTGTAGATCGTATTTTGTAAGATCAGGAACTTTAAAGTCGTCTTTCCAGTATCTCCGTTTGTTCGGATCTTACCAATTTTTTGCTTAGTAGATACTTTGTCGCCTTTTGAAACACTAACGCTGCTCAGGTTTTGGTAAACTGTGAAGAAGTCACCATGCTGGATCATCACAGCTTTGTTAACAGGAGAAAGCACCATGATACTACTGACTTCACCACCAAAAACTGCGCGAGCATCGGCACCTGGATCAGTCGAGATTTCAAGTCCGCTATTGTGCACAACAAGTGATTTATGGACCGGATGCGGCTGATCTCCATATCCGAGGGAAATAAATCCTTTTTCGGTCGGCCATGGCAGTTTCCCTTTATTGGCTTTAAAATTATTCGCAATCAACTGGCCTTCCGGGGTAAGAACAATTTTGTTAACTGAAGTGTTTGCTGCTTTGGCTGCCGCTGTTGTTTTACCTGGACTTGCCTTTGCGGCTGCAGCTGCGGTTTTTCTATTTGCTGCTGCAATCGCTTCACGGATCAGCTTATCAATTTGTCGATCGATGGCTTTGGTTTCCTGCTGTTTCTTCTTGATCTCAGCAGTAATTTTCTTTTTATCTTTTAGGATGGTATTGACCAGCTTCTCCTGTTCCTGACGTTGTTTCTCGAGCAATTGACGCTCTTTCCTATTCTCTTCGATCAGTTTTTGCTTCTCGGTTTTCTGCACATTGAGTTTGTTGTTGAACGTCATCAGCTGCCTCGCCTTTTCAACAATTTCGTCGCCTTGGGCTTTCCTATAGCTTGTGTATTGCTTCATGTACTGTGCACGCTTGTACGCCTGCAGGAAATTTTCGGATGACAACAGAAACATTGCCCGACTTTGCATTGACCGGCTTTTATATGATTTTCGGATCATCTCTGCATAATCCTCACGTAGATCCTCAAGTTCTTTTTTCAGGCGGTTGATCTGAACCTGATTGATATACATGTCATTTTCAACGAGGCGGCGCTGCTTCTCGGTGGTGTTTATGAGCGTCTCTTTAAGTTTTATCTCTCGTTTCTGAAGTATCAATTCATTTGTTGCAGTCTTTTCCTTGGTACGAACAGTTTTAAGAAATCGCTGGTTTTCCGCAATTTCGCGTTGAATCTGTGCTTTCTTTGCCTCCAGCTTTTCCTGTTGGCTAGGCTGACAATAAGCAGCTCCGGATAATAAGATAAAAATCAGGGCGTAAAAGATCCTTGGCATGTTTACGTTCATTTGTGCAAATCTAGTCAATAAATATTCTTTCATAGCCTTCCGGAACACTGTACGGAAAAGAAAGTTCTTCATTAAAAGTAGCTGAATTATAATCGACCGTAATGTTTGTTTTGCCTTTTGGATGTAGTGCTTCGATCAGCACTGCGGTTGGAAGAAAAGCTGCACCGTGTTGCGCATAATTTGGATATTCTACAGTTAAATTCCGCTTTTGTGCTGCCTGCACAATTTCTTGTTTTTTAATCAATGCTTTGGTTGATTCGAAGTAAAAGCTTTTGGCATTTCCTCCTTCAGTAGCTGAAAGCTTGTGTAGTTTATCTTCAATTGTAGATGTATACTTACTGCGGGACAAATCATCCATTGCCCGTCCAACCAACAGGTTCTGAACTTTTGAATAATCTAAATCGGCACCCAGCCAGCGACTTAAAGTCGTGTAATCGCCTTCGAAATATTTTCCGCCGATCTTCTCGTAGTATTTTACCTGTTTGGGCGTAATCAGAGCTTTTGCCATCGTAATTCCTAAGAACCTGATGCTGACAAGAATCTGTTTATCCTTTTCTATCTTAATTTCCGCTGATACATTCTGCGTGTTTTCATCATCCTCATAGCGTGCATCAGCTTTGATGTAAATGGATTTGAAGTCGGGAAGATTGGCGTAATGCTTTTGTATAATGGAGGAAGCATTAGCATCTGTTCCGGCTTTTCCTTCCGCGAGAATAGCTTTTGATTTGCATGATGCCATTGAAACCAACAGCAACAACAGTATATATTTTTTCATTATTTCTTTTGTTTTTTGAGCAGTGCATCAGCTTTGACGAACCATTTTTCTTTGCTCTTCAGGTCGTTTAAACCATGCGCGGCTTCTCCGAGCTGAATATAGATATTGGCTTCAAGCTGAGGATCATCAACAATGAAGTCAAGGCCAGTTTCCAATATGTCGGTTGCAGCTTTAAATTTTTTAAGTTGGTTTTTTGCCAATCCCGAATAGTAATAGCACTGCGGTTGAGCCGGGTATGACATCAGCAGTTCATCTGCCTTTCGCTCTAACACCAGATAATTTTTCGAGTCAGCCAACGTCTGAAGTACCAGGATGTGAGATTCGTAATCATCCGGATGATCGGCAAGAAACATTTCGTAAAACTTGTTTGCTTTTTCAAAATCTGACTTTGCGTGGTAGAATTTTCCAATCTCTTTTGCAACGGCAACTTCCCTGTCATTAACAAAATAACCGATCGCTTTTTCAAGGTCGGCTTCATGCTGCGGTTTATCTTTTGAAAAAATCAAAAACTCATTTAATATTCGGTGCTTGATCTTCGGGTCAACCTTTTTGCCTTCAAAGACTTTAAACATGGCTGCCACGGCTTTTGCTCCATCTTTATTATTCAGATGAAACTTGAACAAGCTGACTTGCGCCAATTCTGATTGCGGGATTTCACGTTCAAGCTTCTGTGCGATCTCAAGTGCTTTTTCCTCCTGATTACTGTCGGAATACATGTAGATCAGCTTGATGTAGTTTGCTTCTTCTTTTGGATTTTTTCTGATTTCATCAAGTATCAGCTGTTTCTCGGCACCCTGATATTTTGCATCTTTTAAAATTTCAGCTCTATAGTTGTTGCGCAGTTCGTTTTTACCGACGGTTTCATTTAGTTCGTTGATGAGATCCAGTGCTTTGTCGAATTGGCGGGTATTCATGTATAACGACGTCAGATCTTCTTTATAATCAGCATTGAACTCGACAAGCTTATTAACAACAACAATTGCCTGGTTGTAATCCATTGTTTCATAACAAACATCATACATTCCGACCCAATACCACTGGTTCTTGGGATCAAGCTGAGTAGCTTTTTCGTATGCGTCATAAGCCTTTTTATAATCTTTCTGAAGAAGGTAATTTTTACCCAGTTCGTTGTAAACGGCAGCGTTTGCAGGCTGAAGTTCTGCGCATTTTAGAAGTGCCGTAACAGCACGATCAAAATTTTCAATGCCTTTCTGCGTCAGCGATTCGTAGAAATAATCCTGAAAAGCATCACTTACCGCCGCAATATCTTCAGGCTCTGTTTGTGCCTTAGACGCAGATGCGGTCAATAAAAAAGATGCTATTAAAATGGCTTTGAAAATCTTCATGTTGTTTATTCTAATACTGAGTAGTCGCCGATGCTGATGCTGGTAAACTTACCATTAAACGCAGCATGACTGCCAATCATTGCATTGTCGAGGCTTGCATTTGAGATTTTTGAATGATTTTGGATCAAACTATTCTGTATTGTACTGTTTTCGACAACACAGTTGCTGCCCAGAGACACATTCGGACCAACGGTTGAATTTCTAAGCACAACGTTTTCGCCGATGTATGACGGCTGGATAATGTTTGAATTCTCAAGAACTGCTGAATCCGAGACGAGTTTTTCTTCGTTTTGCAAAAAGCCCAGAAGTCGCGAATTAGTTTCAACGGTTACGTTTTTGTTTCCGCAGTCCATCCACTCATCGACTTTTCCCGGAACGAAACGTAAACCTTTTTGTTTCATGTTTTCGAGTCCGTCTGTTAATTGATATTCGCCGCCTTTGACAACATTATTGTCCAGCAAATATTGAAGTTCATCACGTAAAGTCTCGCCACTTTTGAAGTAGTAGATTCCGATGATCGCAAGGTCGGAGATAAAATCTTTTGGTTTTTCGACAAAGTCAACAATTTCATTTTGATCATTAAGCTGAACGACGCCAAACGCTGAAGGATCGTCGACCTGCTTCACCCAGATCACGCTGTCGGCAGTTGTGTCGAGCGTAAAATCGGCGCGGAATAATGTGTCGGCGTAAGCGACTACAATTGGACCTGTCATCGAATCGCGAGCACACATAATTGCGTGGGCCGTTCCAAGTGCTTCGTTTTGATAATATATTCGTCCTTGAGAACCAAGTTTTTCGGCAATTGCTAAAAGTTCTTTTTCGACCTGCGGACCAAAATCGGGATGAATGATAAATGCTATTTCTTCGATCTGCTGTTCGATTACGCCTGCAATGTCTTCAACCAAACGATGAACGATCGGTTTACCGGCTATTGGAATCAGCGGTTTTGGAACTGTAAGTGTATGTGGGCGTAAACGTGAGCCGCGTCCGGCCATTGGTACTATTATCTTCATACTTTTTATTAAATTTTGATAGCTGAACATTGAATAACGAATTTTGAAGTACTATTCGTTACCACTTGTGATCGTCTTTTTAATTGCTTTTGACTTTGATGTTTCTATGCTTTTGACAAAGATGGCAATTAGCTGGTTATTTTCATTCATGCTGGCATCGATGTATTCAGGTAACCCTTTATATAAATTCGCTCGCGCAATAATCTTTTGACATGAAAAAGTCTCTCTAAGTTCTTTAAGAACGATCGACATCTTATGAATAAAATCATTTCGTGATTCTGCGCTTTGAGCTTCACTATAATTTAATGATGGCGAGGTTCCTGATCTTATTAATTGACCAGCGAGATGATTTCCAGCCTTTGAGTTTTCAATATCTTTTATAACATGTATAATTGTGACAGCGAAGTCTATTAGTCGTTCGTGTAAATTGTATTGTTCCATGGCGTATAAAAAAATAAATGGCTGATATATAGCTGCGCTTATTCAAAATTCGCTATTCGTTATTCAATATTCAACATTGCTCCTCGAAGTTTTTCATATCTTCATGTCTCACTTTATCCCCGTGCTTCCAAATCCGCCTTCGCCTCTCGAGGTTTCTGATAGTTCTGATACTTCCTGCCATTCTGCACGTTCATGTTTTGCGATAACAATCTGTGCTATTCGCTCTCCATTTTCAATGACAAAATCTTCGGCAGATAAATTTACTAAAATCACTCCGATTTCTCCCCGATAATCGGCGTCGATTGTGCCTGGTGAGTTGAGGACTGTAATTCCTTTTTTTGCAGCCAATCCGCTTCGTGGGCGGACCTGGGCTTCATAACCGATCGGAAGTTCAATGAAAAGCCCGGTTTTAACGATGGTGCGGCCAAGTGGCTTAAGCGTAACCGATTCTGAAATGTTGGCACGAATGTCCATTCCGGCTGAAGCGTTTGTTTCGTATGCCGGAAGCTCGTGCGATGATCGGTTGATGATTTTGATATTCATATGTCAAGTTGTTTTGAGTAATAAAGCTTTAGCCCTGATGGCAGCGGCATCCTTTTTTGCGGCCTTCCCCAGCCCCTCCAAAAGAGGGTAGCTAACGCAAAAAAGATTGCTTCGCCAGTTCGCTTCGCTCGTGTTAGCGAACAGCAGGAATCAGCTTCTTGAACTTCTTCCTAAAATCTGATAAAATGTTTGCTTCTCCATTCGATAAATTATGATCAGATACAGCAGCAATAATGGGAATCCAACGAAATAATTTTCCCGGAAGCCGTAGAAATAAACGGCTGAAAATGCTGATGAAACAGTTATATAAAATGTGATTTTTTTAATGTCGTACGGAATCGGGTAATGTTTGGCGCCGAGATAATACGAGATCACCATCATTGATCCGTAAGCCGCCAGCGTTGCGATTGCAGAGCCATAATAACTGATGTATGGGATGAGCAAAAAGTTTAATGACAGTGTTACAGCTGCGCCGACGAGGGAAATATATGCTCCCATTTTTGTTTTGTCGGTGAGCTTGTACCAGACTGAGAGATTGGCGTAAATTCCCAAGAAGAAATTCGCCAGAATGATTAATGGAACGACTTCCATGGCTACCCAATAAGATCTATCCTGAAGTAAGAAAATTTTAATGATATCGGCAAAAACTATAACTGTAATTAAAATAACAGAGCCAATGATGACGAAGTATTTTGTGATATCAGCATAAGTCTGAGGTGCGTTTTCACTTTGAGCATGACTGAAAAAGAATGGTTCAATCCCGAGGCGAAATGCGGTAGCGAACAACGTCATGAAAAGCGCGATTTTATAGCAAGCTGAATAAGCTCCGGTTTCAGATTTGGCGATTGCTTCAGGAAGCAGGTATTCGAGAAGGATCTTATCGAAATGTTCGTTGATGGCAAATGCGATTCCGGCGAAAAGAATTGGCAGTGCGTAGATCATCATGGTTTTCCATAACGCCGTGTCGAATTTCCATTTGATCCGGAAATAATCGGGTGACAGAAATAGGAAAGTCAGCAAGCTTGCAATGAGGTTTGCGACGAAAATATATCCGATCTGAAAGTTATCAAAATAGATTGTGTCGAAGAACGAACCCGGATTTTGCTGTGCAAGGGTTGGTAGCAAAAGGAGGAAAAACAAGTTGAGAACAACGTTGATGAAGACGTTTCCAATCTTGATTGCGGCATAAACCATTGGCCTTCCTGTTGCACGTAATTTTGAAAATGGAATGATGACAAGCGCGTCAAAAACTATGATCCAGATCGCCATAACTATGTAATGGACCGCCTTATCAGATAAATAAGCTAGCTGATCCTGAAATAAAAGCCCCGCGATGAGGAAAATTATAGATGTTGTAAAAATGGAGATTGTCGATGTCGAAATGACATTTTCTTTATCTTCTGCTTTGCTGTAGAACCGAAAAAAAGCCGTCTCCATTCCGTATGACAAAACAACGTTAAAAAATACTATCCACGCAAAAAGAACAGAAACCTCGCCATAGGCAGCGTTGTCTTCCAATACATCAGTGTAGAGCGGCACGAGCAAAAAGCTGAGCATCCGCGGAAGCACCGTTGCGATTCCGTATATAGCGGTTTGTTTAAAAAGGCTTTTGTATAATCCCAAGAGGTTGAGTGGAGTTTGTACAAAAATAACCAATTCTTTTGGTTGCTGATTATTGTCTGATAATCTTATTGTCGAGCAAGTTTGAAAGACTTAAATATACGTATCAAGAAGCCGATTTTTACAATATTATACTATATCATTTAAATAATTAAAATGAAAAAGGCATTCCGAAGAATGCCTTTTTGTATAGAATGAATTGTTTGATTATCCATTTAGCGCTTCTGCTCCGCCAACGATTTCTAGGATCTCGTTAGTAATTGCAGCCTGACGTGCTTTGTTGTATGTCAGTTTAAGTTGATTTCTAAGTTCAGTAGCATTATCGGTTGCCTTATGCATTGCGGTCATACGCGCGCCGTGCTCTGCTGCGAATGAATCGCGTATTGCTTTGTAAAGCTGTGTACGAAGCATCTTAGGAATCAATGTCAATACAATTTCTTCTTTCGAAGGTTCAAAAATGTAATCTGTCACATTTGTAGAAACTTTGTCTGAAGCTAGAGGTGCCAGAGGTAGAAATTGCTCTGCGATTATAATTTGAGTCGCGGCGTTCTTAAACTGGTTGTACACCAATACAATTTTGTCGTACTGCCCTTCTGAGAAACGTTGAACAAGATCGTCTGCAATTGAAGCTGCATTTTCGAAGTTAAGTTCGTCAAACACCGAGTTGTTATTTAAAATAACATTTCCTGCTTTGCGGATAACATCATTACCTTTTTTACCGACCGTGATGAAATCGACGTGCTTTCCCTTGTATTCATTTTCGGTCAGCCTTCTTGTTTCCTTTACAACGTTTGAGTTGAAGGCACCGCTTAGTCCACGGTTCGATGTAATGGCTACGATCAAAACACGGCTTACAGTTCTTTGAGCAGTAAACTTTCCGCCTGCATCACTATCAAGTGTAGCAGAAAGATTCTGTAAAAGCTCAGTCAGTTTTTGCGAATATGGGCGCATGGCTGTGATTGCGTCCTGCGCTTTTTTAAGCTTGGCAGCAGAAACCATCTTCATCGCCGATGTAATTTGCATCGTTGATGAAACGGAGGTAATTCTGTTACGGATTTCCTTTAGGTTAGCCATTTTTGTGGGTTCTGGGTGTTGGGTTCTGGGTGTTGGGTTTAGAAGACCTAATACCCAAAACCCAGCACCTAATACCTATTTAGTTATATTTTGCCGACACTTCCTTAGCGACCATCTCGATCGTATCAGTAATCTCGTCTGTAAGTTTACCTGCTTTTAATGAATCAAGTGTACCTCTGTGCGAGTTGTTCAGGAATTCAAGAAAATCTCTTTCAAACTCTTTTACTTTGTTAACAGGTACATTCCTCAACAAGTTTTTAGAACCTGCGTAAATGATTGCAACCTGATCTTCAACAGTAAACGGTTCGTTTAGTCCTTGTTTAAGGATCTCTACGTTACGTCGGCCTTTTTCAATTACGTTCAACGTTACCGCGTCAAGGTCAGATCCGAACTTAGAAAATGCTTCAAGTTCGCGGAACTGTGCCTGGTCAAGTTTAAGCGTACCAGCCACTTTTTTCATTGATTTGATCTGTGCGTTTCCTCCAACACGTGATACCGAAATACCCACGTTGATTGCAGGACGAACTCCAGAGTTGAATAGATCCGACTCAAGGAAAATTTGTCCGTCAGTAATTGAAATTACGTTTGTCGGAATATATGCAGAAACGTCACCAGCTTGTGTTTCGATGATTGGCAAAGCAGTCAATGAACCACCACCTCTTACGATCGGCTTAAGCGAATCAGGAAGGTCATTCATATTACGAGCGATTTCGTCATTTGCAATCACTTTTGCAGCTCTTTCAAGCAAACGCGAGTGAAGGTAGAAAACGTCTCCAGGGTAAGCCTCACGTCCCGGCGGTCTTCTTAACAGAAGTGAAACCTCACGGTAAGCAACAGCTTGTTTAGATAAATCATCATAAACGATTAGTGCAGGACGACCAGTGTCACGGAAGTATTCTCCGATAGCTGCACCCGCGAACGGAGCATAAACCTGCATCGGAGCAGGATCTGAAGCGTTTGCAGCAACAATGATCGTGTAAGCCATTGCGCCTTTTTCTTCAAGTTTCTTAGCAATTCCCGCTACAGTTGATGCTTTCTGACCTATTGCAACATATATACAGAATACAGGCTGACCTGCATCATAAAATTCTTTTTGGTTAAGGATAGTATCAATACAAACAGTTGATTTACCTGTCTGACGGTCACCGATCACTAGTTCACGTTGTCCACGTCCAACCGGAATCATTGCATCGACAGCTTTAATACCTGTTTGAAGCGGCTCAGTTACCGGCTGACGGAAGATAACACCCGGAGCTTTACGCTCAAGTGGCATCTCGTAAAGATCACCTTCGATCGGGCCTTTACCGTCTATTGGAAAACCAAGGGTGTTTACAACACGTCCAACCATATTTTCGCCAACTTTTAAAGATGCGATACGTTGAGTTCTTCTTGCTGTAGATCCTTCTTTAATTGCTGTGTATGGTCCGAGTAGTACAACTCCAACGTTATCTTCCTCAAGATTAAGGACGATTCCTTCGATGCCGTTTTCAAATTCGACCAATTCACCGTATTGAACATCAGCTAAACCGTGAATAAGTGCGATTCCATCACCGACTTCAAGCACAGTTCCCACCTGATCAAGTGTAGCACCTGATTCAAATGAAGCTAATTGTCTTTTTAATATTGCTGAAATTTCAGCGGGCTTAATTTCTGCCATAATATTTTGTTATTTTCTACCGATATTTATATTAACGCCCGATCTTGGGGTTTCTTCTCTTATTATAACTGTGTTTGTATTTACTTTCGCGCGGTTTAGCCTTGCTGATACCGGACTGCCATATTTCTCTACAAAGCGCTGAACCATATCTTCGTCAAGCTCACCAGCATCATTAATAAGCTTTCCTTTGTAGATCATTTCGAGAACCTTTTTCTGAGTATAGTCTTCGAATTCGACGGAAGCGTTTAATCCTAAAAATTTCACTTCCATGTAATATAATATACCCTTTGAATTTGATGGTGAAATGGGCGCTTCTCCTTCAAGTTGATATGATTGTATGAAAATTACTTCCTCGCCTTTTAGATTCAAAATCGAACAAGTTGATTGGAAAGTTCCGCAACCGTCATACTTTAACCAGACGACCTCATCAACAAGAATATCTCCTTTTTTGAGCTTGATCTTTTGACTAAATCCAACGACTGAGACTACTAGACATAATACTGAAAGGAGAGTTCTTGCTTTCATAACTAGTTTGTTAGTTCTCTTCTTAAAGCTTTAAGTCTGTTTGCCACAGATGCATTGTATTGCTGATCGCCGATACGAAGAATAAATCCTCCGATGATCTGCGGATCAACTATATTTTCTAACACAATCTTTTTATTTGACAGCGTACTTGCTTTTGCCATGATCTGACGTTCCATGTTTTCATCCAGTGGAACTGCAGTGGTCACGATTGCTGTCTCGAAGCCGCTTTTTTCGTCGTACAAATTATTGTACTCTGACGCTACTGCTGCGATGATTTCCAAACGTTTGTTTTCGTACAGTAATCTGAACAGATTATTTGTAACAGGGCTGACGTTTGAGAAAATTTCCTTGATCGCGCTCAGCTTTATGTCTGATGAAACTGTTGGATTCTGCAAAAATGACTGAAGTTCACGACTTGAATCAATAGCAGAAGCTACTTCCGACATGTCCTTATTGACATCGAGGGCTGCGCCTTTGTCCTCAGCTGTGTCGAAGATCGCTTTTGCGTAACGGATTGCTGCTCTTGTCCCTGCCATTTTAGTTTAGTTTTGAATCATCAATCATTCTTGAAACAAGTCTTGATTGTGCTTCTTTATCCTGAAGTTCATCTCTTAATATTTTTTCAGCAATTTCAAGAGAAAGTATAGAAACGTGCGATTTTAGTTCCGCCATTGCGGAATTCTTTTCAGCTTGAATGGCAAGTTTAGCCTGTTCGATCATACGTGCGCCTTCTGCCTGTGCATCAGCTTTAGAATCTGAGATCATTCTTTCTCTCATCTCACGTGCTTCTTTGATCATTGCATCGCGCTCAGCCCTTGCGCTTGCAAGCAGCTGCTCGTTCTGCGATTGAAGATTACGCATTTCATTGCGAGCGCTTTCAGCTGAAAGCAACGCTGTACGTATTCCTTCTTCCCTTGAATTAACTGCATCAAGAATAGGTTTCCATGCGTACTTTTTCAGAAGCAGTATCAATCCGATGAAGATCAGCATCTGCCAGAAAAACAAGCCCCATTCGATCTGATTAAGTAATTTATCCATTTGTGTTTATGTCTGAGAATGTTAATAAACAAAAGTTACAACCAACCGTTGCAACTTTTGTTTTAAAAATTAAACTGCGAATAGAGCAGCGAATCCAATACCTTCAATAAGCGCTGCTGCAATAAGCATAGCTGTCTGAATTTTTCCTGACTCTTCGGGCTGACGCGCGATAGCCTCCATAGCTGAACCACCAATTCTACCGATACCTATACCAGCACCGATTACGATAAGTCCTGCTCCTACAATTTCTGGAATTTGCATAAAATATTTATTAAAAATTAAACATTCATATTAATGATGTGCCTCTTCGTGGTGATGGTCCTGCACCGCGGCTCCGAAATACAGAGCAGACAACATAGTGAAAATATACGCCTGTAAAAAGGCAACCAAAATCTCTAAAATTGACAGCACGAATGCCAGTCCGAAGGATAGCGTACTGCCGATCCAACTTTTAAATATAAACATTAACCCAATGATACTCATCAATACAATGTGACCTGCAAAAATGTTTGCGTACAAACGTATCATTAGTGAAAAAGGCTTGATCAGAACTCCTAGAAGTTCAATTGGCGCCAGTAGAACTCTCATTGCATAAGGAACACCAGGCATCCAAAATATGTGTCCCCAATAACTTTTATTAGCAGTGACATTCGTAATTATAAATGTTACAAGTGCAAGCGCAAAAGTTATTGTTAAGTTTCCTGTGACGTTGACTCCCAGCGGTGTTAATCCGAAAAGGTTCAGAAACAGGATAAAAAAGAAAATCGTTAAAAGGTGACCCATGTATCGTCTATGATGCTTCTCTCCAATATTTGGGAGTGCGATCTCGTCTCTGATATAAAGTACAAGCGGCTCAAAAATCCTTCCTGCACCTTTAGCAATGCCGCCATTCTTGGCGTATGAACGTGCCAGCGAACGAAACAGCCAAAACATCAGAACCGATGCCACTAAAATCATCAGGACGTTTTTTGTAATTGAAAAATCGATCGGCCGTGCATTTGTTGGATGGCCCTCAGCATCTTCCGTAATAGTACCGGCAGCATCAGTTTTATAGATTTTCCCGTCGTGGTGATTTATCTTGTAGTAGTTACCGTTTGATTCTGCAACTGAATGGCCGTGGTGAAACTTTGCTGATGAAAAGAAATGCAAACCATTATCCCACAGGATAACCGGCAGTGGAAAACCAACTTGAGTTCCTGCTTTTTCGTCGGCAAATAATGTAAAATCGTGCGAATCCAGTACGTGATGATTTATAAACGCTTTTATTTGAGAGCGTGTGTCTGTCGGTTTGGCATGTTCACCAGCACCAACTTCCTCAGTATGTGCGTGCGTGGTTTCGATTGGTTGCCCTGCAAATACAAGCAGTGGGCAGCACATCACCATAGCAGCTAAAAGAAATGTTATACGTTGTCTTAAAATATTCATACCCTATAATTAACAGCCTTAAACCTGATTTCTGAAATTTGTGCAAAGGTACATTTAAAATTCACATTCAAAAAACTAAAAATAACTTTTTAAGATGGAATTGTCATATACAAGAGGCATTTACTGACGACTATTTAAAATTCGTATTGCTATCACCGTTTCTACTGCCAAAAAGTAAATAAAGACCACCATAATATTTTTCCTTTCAAGCGGAGAAAGTGGTATTGTAACTTCGTGAATAGACCAGTAAAAAATTCCAAAGGAAATCAGCATTTTGAGTCCCGTAAGAAGGACGTATGTGTAGCCAACATAATCGATGCTTATTGTCCGTACTTTAACAAGGATCAGAATAATTAGAAGAGAGCAAAGTGAATAGCCGAGATAAAGAGAGCCCAAGGAGTAATGCGCATTTGCTCCCGAGTCATTCAAACCGCTGATCTTTAAAATAAAATAATGCAAAAAAAAGACTGCCAATGACAGCCCTGCAGCAATAGCAATTTGCTTAAAAATCTTCATTTTTTATTTCTGTCTTCTGCTTTGTTGATATCTTTAAGTAGTCGATTGATGTTATAGAAGGCAACTGCAACACCAACTAGTGTCAGAACTTTTACATAAACTCCGTTTTCACTTTCGTACCGCTCGTCTAGCCAATCACCAAAATAAGCAAATGCAAAAACTATGATTCCCATTTGCAGCGGGATGTTGATCAGCGCCAACCATTTATTTGCGGATTTCTTCTTGTCGTTCTTGTTGTCTTTCATGTGGAGGCAGATTTTTGACGCCGGATTTCATGATGCAAGATGCACTAAATTCTGCGCCGGGCTCGACCGAAAGTTTTGCACATATAACTTCGCCATGGATACTCGCTTTTGCCTTGACATTTAGCATTTCAACAACCTGGATCTTGCCTTCAAATCTTCCCTCAATATCGGCATTCTTACAAATTATGTCACCTTTCACCATTCCGGCTGGTCCGATGACAATTTTTCCATGTGATTGGAAATTACCTGTAAGCTCGCCGTCAAGCCTGAAGTCAGCATGTGAAAAAATATTTCCACGAATTACGGTGCCTTCAACGATACGGTTGGTTTTACCTAATAAGTCGGTATATGATTTCTGGCTCTTTTCAAACATCTATTTTCTGTTTGATGGCATTGATGGCGGCATTCCCGAATTATTGGGTTGCTGCCCAGGTTTTGAAGGTGTATTCACCGGTGAACCTGTTTTTCCTGCTTTAGTCGTAGTCTTTTGCGAAGCAGGCTGTATAGGCGATGCAGTTTTCGTTTTGTCGGTTTGCGCTTTAGGCTGCTGTGGTTTTGCTTGAGGAGCGGTTTGAACTACCTCGCGAACCGGCGGTGTAAACGGTAACTGATCAGTTACTGATGCTTCAACAAATTGGGGGTTGGTTAGATATGCGTCCAGATTTTTTTTCAT
>DASWND010000133.1:0-15802 GCA_036399435.1 Flavobacterium sp. | reverse complement strand
TGGGTAGAAACTCCAACAAACCCGTTGATGAAGCTTGCCGACATTGAAGCAATTGCAAAGATCACCAAAGAAAAAAATATACTGTTTGCAGTCGACAACACTTTTGCAACACCTTATCTTCAGAAACCACTTGATCTCGGTGCCGATATCGTAATGCACTCAGCAACAAAATATCTTGGCGGTCACAGCGACGTGATCGCGGGAGCATTAATTATGAAAGATCCTGAACTTGGCGAGAAATTGCATTTTCAGCAGTTTGCAACGGGTGCGACGCTCGGCCCAATGGATTCCTTTCTGGTTCTACGAGGTATAAAAACACTTCACCTTAGAATGCAGAGACATTGTGAGAATGGGGAAAAAGTAGCTGCCTACTTAAATAATCATCCAAAAATAAAAACTGTCTTTTTCCCAGGCCTTCCCGAACATCCTTATCATGAGATCGCGAAAAAACAAATGAGCGCTTTCGGTGGAATGGTTTCATTTACATTCTCGTCGGGTGCCAAAGAAGATGCGGTAAAATTCCTTGAAAGCCTGAAGGTATTTACTTTAGCAGAATCATTAGGCGGTGTCGAATCGCTGGCCAATCATCCGGCTTTAATGACTCACGCATCAATTCCTGAAGATAAACGAAAAGAAATAGGAATAACAGACGACCTTGTCAGGTTAAGCGTCGGAATCGAAGATGCTGAAGATTTGATCGCAGATCTTGAACAAGCATTAAATCAATAAAAAAAACCCGGTTGCTACCGGGTTTTTTTATGTTTTTATGTTTGCCTATTGAAGGTAGTATATATATCCGAAGTTAAACCAGACATTCCAGTCATTCGCTTTATTTTCTGTGTAAACTGCAGGATCGGGTTTTAAACCATCAACCCAATCAGAAAAATAATATTGAAGCCTTAAATCAACCATTAGATCTGAAAGTTCAGTCAGCTTGTATCGCGTACCAACACTTCCAACTACCGACCAAACGGTTCCGCCTTCGTTTGTTGTAGCGCCTGCGTACTTTATTGGTGTTGTTAAAGGCGTGTTTAGTTCACCCAAAGTTGAAGACGCTTCAGGATCAAAGAAACTGAATTGTCCGCCTAAACTTATAAATGGCGCCAAACTTCCAATTGTTGCAGTAAAATCACGGATACTTAATGGAAAATATTCCAATTGCATACCAATGTTTGTAATTGATGAACTTCCTCTCATTCCACGAAGTTGCTGTGTCCATAGATCATTAGGATCACCTTCAACCCATTCACCAAAATGTTGTAATTCTGTCTTGTTGTATGAAAGTTCACTCCTCAACTTGAAGTGATCATTGAAATATGTTTCAGGAGTGTAGCAATTACATTCTGCTTTATAAGAAAAGTTCAGGTAGTGAATAATTCCAATGCCGTATCCTACGTTTCCGCTATTGGTCTTAAAATCGTGCCGTACGCCATAATCCGATTGAAGCGCAACAGGCCCAACAATTACACCTACCTCATGGGAAAAGCCATATTGGGCAACCGCACCATTGGCAAAACCGATGAGCAGCAAGAAGGTTAAAATCAGGTTTTTGGGCATTTTTTCTAAATAGTTTAGATTTGCTGACAAATATATAAAAACAATATACACATACTAAGAGAAAATAAAAAATACTTAAAACCCGCGTATATACAATAAAACAGTTAAAAACGTTGGTTCTTCGCATAAATTGTTATTCGAACAATTCAGATGATGAATTATCTGCACCGCCGGCAAAAAATTTATTCAAAAATATTTTTAAAATGTATATTTGCTACCATCAACGAAAACGTTTTCACACGTTCTTAACCTAAAAAAAATGTCACAAAGTATTGAATCTTTTGTTCAGGATGTCGCAAGGCGAAACCCTAATGAACCTGAATTTTTGCAAGCTGTGCACGAAGTTGCAGAAACTGTAATTCCGTTTATTGAATCAAATAAAAAGTATCAGAATAAAATGCTTCTCGAACGTATGGTAGAGGCAGAAAGAATAATCACGTTTCGCGTCGTATGGACAGATGACAATGGTGATATCCAGGTTAACCGCGGATATCGCATCCAGATGAATTCAGCTATTGGGCCATATAAAGGCGGAATTCGATTCCATCCGTCAGTTAACCTTAGTATTCTTAAATTCCTTGCGTTCGAACAAACTTTCAAAAACAGCCTGACAACATTGCCAATGGGCGGTGGGAAAGGTGGTTCGAATTTCGACCCTAAAGGAAGATCAGATAATGAAATCATGCGTTTTTGCCAGGCCTTCATGACTGAACTATGCAAGCACATTGGCAGCGATACCGACGTTCCTGCAGGTGATATCGGTGTTGGCGGAAGAGAAGTTGGCTACATGTTCGGCCAATACAAAAGGATCAGAAACGAGTTTACCGGAGTTCTTACCGGAAAAGGAATTTCCTTCGGAGGTTCATTAATTCGTCCTGAAGCTACTGGTTACGGAAATGTTTATTTTGCACAAAGTATGCTTCACACACGTGGAGAAAGCTTTGAAGGCAAAACAGTAGTTGTTTCGGGATCTGGAAATGTGGCACAATATGCTGCTCAAAAAGCGACACAATTAGGCGGAAAAGTAGTAACAATGTCTGATTCTGGAGGTTATATCTACGATGAAGAAGGTATCGACTCAGCCAAACTTGCGTATGTTATGCAGATCAAAAATGTAGATTACGGAAGGATCAGCGATTATATTAACCAATATCCTAACGCCAAATATGTTGCAGGCAAACGCCCTTGGGAAGTTACTTGTGATATCGCATTGCCGTGCGCAACGCAAAACGAACTGGATGGCGATGAAGCCAGAATGCTTGTCGACAACGGTTGTATCTGTGTAAGTGAAGGTGCAAACATGCCTTCAACACCGGAAGCGATGGCAGTTTTCAGTGAAGCTAAAATTTTGTTTGCTCCGGGGAAAGCTTCTAATGCAGGTGGAGTGGCAACTTCAGGTTTGGAGATGTCTCAAAACTCACTTCGTATGTCCTGGACCTCAGAGGAAGTTGACGAAAAATTAAAAACCATCATGCTAAATATTCACTCGTCATGCGTGATGTACGGCTCTGATGCAACCGGATATGTAGATTACGTTAAAGGTGCAAACATAGCAGGCTTTGTAAAAGTTGCAGATGCCATGCTTGCTCAGGGTGTAGTATAAAAAAGTAACATAATTTAATAAGCCTTCAGCTTTCGGTAATTCCGACAGTTTGAAGGCTTTTTTCATTATATATGAAAATCAACATTGTTGCGTTTTAGATTATATTTGCGTCTACTTGATATAATATGAATAACTTTTTAAAGGCGGTTTTCTTGCTTCTGTCTGCGCACTTTGCTGCAGCGCAAACCAATATCTGGAAAGGGTACTTTTCATATAATGAGATAAAAGATCTTTCCCAGTCATCAACTTCGATCTATGCTGCTGCCGAAAACGCCCTGTTTTCAAAGAACCTCAATACAAATATTCTTAAAACTACAAATACAGTTGATGGCCTGTCTGGTCAGACAATCACGTCGATCTACCACAGCGAAGCGACAAATAAAACGCTGGTTGGTTATCAAAACGGACTAATGATAGTCATTAATGAGGCCGACGGTGCTATGCTTAATGTGGTCGACATCATTAACAAGCAGATCGCACCAAACATCAAGCGCGTTAATCACTTTTATGAATTCGAAGGTATTTTATATGTATCATGCGACTTTGGACTGGTTCAATACCATCTTAATACTTTGGAGTTCGGGGAAACGTACTTTATCGGTGATAATGGAGCGGAAATCATTGTCTACCAGTCGACAATCTATGATGGTAACATTTATGCAGCGACCAATTTTGGAATTCGAACGGCTGAGCTTGCAAATCCTAATTTGGTAGATTTCAGTCAATGGACAACAATTGAAACTGGCAGCTGGACCGGAATACAATCGATAGGAGATGAGTTGGTTGCGGTTACAAGTTCAGGACAGATCAACCGGTTCACGGGAAACAATTTTACAATGTTAACCCAGCTTCCGCTTCCTGCGGTAGATTTTAGAGCCGGCGAAGGTAATCTTATTGCCACGACTCCCCAGCGTGTTTACATTTACAATAATTCACTGATACTTACAACACAGATCGCCAATACCTCAATGCCTGAACAAGGGGTTGTTTTTACATCTGCAACTACTGTTGGGGAACAAATTTTTATCGGAACCGATGGCAATGGCGTGCTGACTGCCACTACCAATAATACGTCGGTTTTTGAAAATATAAATCCCGATGGGCCGCTTCGCAACAACATATTTGCTATAAATGGAGCAACTTCAAATCTGTGGGCGGTTTACGGTGATTACTCCGTGGATTATGGTGTTGATCCTGTTAAATCGCGAGGCATAAGTAAATTTAGCGGAAATGATGGCTGGTTGAATATTCCGTATGATGAGGTTCATGCTCCGGGCAAAGATGCATTCAATCTTTCTCGAGTTACTGTTCATCCTGACAATAGTAATGAAGTATACATCAGTTCATATTTTTCTGGTCTACTGAAGTTCGAAGACGACGCGCTTACCATGCAGTATGACGAATCTAATAGCGGCCTCGAAACCGTTCCCGGTATCCCGAACTATATCAGCGTCCGAATAGGTGAAACAGCATTCGATAACGCAGGAAATTTGTGGATGACAAACGTTGGTGTTGAAGATGCACTTAAAGTCTTAAAGACTGATGGAAATTGGCAATCCTACAGCCTCGAAGGTGTGGTGACCAGTATTCCCAGCGCTCGATATGGAAAGCTTACAATAGATAAAAATAATACGAAGTGGATTTGCACCGCTTACGACGGATTGATCGCCTTTAATGAAAATGGCAATGTGTTTAAGACCATCAGAATGGGATCAGAAGCTGGAAATCTTCCTATTAATGATGTACGTGTAGCGGCTGTAGATAACAGAAATGCGCTTTGGATTGGAACGCGTGGCGGACTTCGTGTCTTGTCAAGTGTCGATAGGTTCTCAAATGAAGGCCAGCTTACCGCAAATCCGATTATTATTCTGGAAGATGGCGTAGCACAAGAACTACTTTACGAACAGTTTATAATGGATATTGTTGTTGATGGAGCAAACAATAAATGGGTTGGAACTTCTGACTCCGGCGTATTTCTACTGTCGCCGAACGGTCAGGAGACTTTGCTGCGGTTTACGGCTGAAAATTCACCATTGCCAAGCAACAACGTCAATGATATTGACATAAATGGTGAGACTGGCGAAGTTTTTATTGCGACATCACGTGGACTGGTTTCTTTTATGGGTACTTCAACCGACGCGAGCAAAAATTTGAATAATGTCATCGTGTATCCAAACCCGGTGAGACCTGAATTTAATGGAACAGTTAAAGTCAGTGGGCTTATGGAAGATGCCAATATTAAAATTGCTGATATTAGCGGCAACCTCGTCTTCGAAACTTTTGCCGAAGGCGGAACTATTGAATGGGACACAACTGCTTTTGGAAAATATAAAGTCGCTTCAGGCGTCTACATGATCTTTATCTCCTCTGGCGACGGCGCCGAGACAAAAGTCAAAAAGGTGATGATCATCCGATAAAATGTTAGTTAAAACAAAAGCAATTGTCATCAGTGCATTGCGCTTTCAGGAAAAAGGCCTCATCGTCAAATGTTTTACCGAAACAGACGGACTAAAAACATACTTCATTCGCAGCGCCTATTCTCAAGGCAAATCAGCACAAAAAATTGCCTATTTCCAGCCATTGACGTTGCTCGAAATCGAAGCAGTACACAAAAATAAAGGCACATTAGAATCGATAAAAGATATCAGGCTTGCAGTACCTTTTCAGACAGCAAACACTGATATAATTAAAAGCACAATGCTTATGTTTATTGGTGAAGTGCTTTCACATAGTATTCGTGAGGAAGAAAAAAACGCTGATCTATACGCCTTTCTTGAAACTGCGCTGCTTTGGCTTGACACGCATGATCAAACTTCAAATTTTCATTTGATCCTGATGATGGAAGCGACCAAATTTCTGGGTTTTTATCCCGAAGTCACACAGGTAAGCGAACCATTTTTTGAAATGACAGACGGTATCTTCACCACGTTCCACGGTATCAGCTGCCTTTCAGCAGAAGATACAAATCTGCTTCGGAGGCTTATCGGATTAAGGTTCAGCGGAAGCCAAAACGTTTTTAGTGGTTCTGAAAGGCAGCAGCTTTTAAAAATATTGATCGACTACTATTCACTTCATCTTGATGGTTTTAAAAGACCAAAATCACTGGAGGTTTTAAAAGAAGTTTTTTCTTAACTGGTTGCCCATCATATTTTCACACATTACCATCTACCCGAAATGTCTAAAAAAATCATTACTTTCGCACGCGAAAAGAAATCAACATGAGCAGTAAATTCACGGAATATAAAGGGCTTGATTTGCCAGCTGCGGCAAACGAAGTTCTTGACTTCTGGAAACAAGAAAATATTTTCGAAAAAAGTGTCACTTCACGCGAAGGCAAAGAACCTTTTGTCTTTTTTGAAGGACCGCCTTCTGCTAACGGATTACCAGGAATCCACCACGTAATGTCACGTGCAATCAAAGATATTTTTTGCAGGTATAAAACACAAAAGGGGTTTCAGGTTAAAAGGAAAGCGGGTTGGGATACACACGGACTTCCCGTCGAGCTCGGAACCGAAAAGGAGCTTGGCATAACCAAGGAAGACATCGGCAAAAGCATCTCCATCGAAGAATACAATGAAGCTTGTAAGAAAACGGTTATGCGTTATACAGATGTGTGGAACGACCTTACCGAAAAAATGGGCTATTGGGTCGATATGGAAGATCCGTATGTGACTTACAAGTCAAAATACATGGAGTCGGTTTGGTGGCTCTTAAAGCAAATTTACAACAAAGGCCTAATCTACAAAGGATATACGATCCAGCCGTATTCACCAAAATCGGGAACAGGATTAAGTTCACACGAAGTGAATCAGCCGGGATGTTATCGCGATGTTACTGATACCACAATTACCGCACAATTTAAAGTTGTTGATGAACATTGTTCAGAGCTTTTATCAAAATTTTCAGTTGATCAAAATTCAGATTTACTGGGTGAAATATTCTTTTTAGCATGGACGACAACTCCATGGACGCTTCCAAGTAATACAGCTCTGACTGTCGGGCCAAAAATAGAATATGTTTTAGTCCGCACTTTTAATCAATATACTTTCTGGCCGGCAACTGTAATCCTTGCAAAGAATCTTGTTTCAAAGCAATTCGGTAAATTATATTTCGAAAGCACGGAAGAAACCGATTTTGAAAATTTTAAAGAAGGTGATAAGAAGATTCCTTTCAAAATTATCGGAAGCTGTGTCGGCGACAAACTCGTAGGAACAAAATATGGGCAACTGCTTAAATATGTGCTTCCGTTCGAAAATGCAGAACACGCATTTAGAGTTATTTCCGGGGATTTCGTAACCACCGAAGATGGAACAGGAATCGTTCACACCGCGCCTACGTTTGGCGCTGATGATGCCAAGGTCGCAAAAGAAGCGTCGCCTGAAATTCCGCCTATGCTTGTCCTTGATGAGAATGGAAATCCGGTTCCGCTTGTTGATTTACAGGGAAAATTCACATCGCATGTTGGTGAACTTGCAGGCAAATATGTCAAGAACGAATATTACGACGCCGGACAAGCTCCCGAGCGTTCCGTTGATGTCGAAATAGCGATCAAACTAAAAGAAGAAAATCGAGCGTTTAAAGTTGAAAAGTACGTTCACAGTTATCCTCACAGCTGGCGAACAGATGAACCAATTCTATATTATCCATTAGATTCATGGTTTATAAAAGTCACTGATGTTCGTGATCGGATGTTCGATTTAAATGATACTATCAACTGGAAACCTAAAGCAACCGGCGAAGGGCGTTTTGGAAACTGGCTCAAAAACGCCAATGACTGGAATCTGTCACGCTCAAGATATTGGGGAATTCCACTTCCGATCTGGAGAACAGAAGACAAATCTGAAGAAATTCTTATTGGCTCTGTCGAAGAATTATACAAGGAGATTGAAAAGTCTCTTGAAGCAGGTTTCCAAACAGAAAACCCATTCAAAGGATTTCAAAGCGGCAACATGTCAGAAGAAAATTACGACATCGTCGATCTTCATAAAAATGTTGTTGATCAGATAACACTTGTTTCTCCGTCCGGAAAGCCGATGAAACGTGAAGCAGATCTGATTGATGTCTGGTTCGATTCAGGTGCAATGCCTTATGCACAATGGCACTATCCGTTTGAGAATAAAGATAAAGTTGACCAGAATAAAGATTTTCCTGCCGACTTTATCGCCGAAGGTGTAGATCAGACGCGCGGATGGTTTTATACACTTCATGCAATCGCGACTCTTGTTTTTGATAAAGTAGCATACAAAAATGTTGTCTCAAACGGACTTGTCCTGGACAAAAACGGACAGAAAATGTCGAAGCGTCTCGGTAATGCTGCCGATCCATTTGAAACTATCGGCGAATACGGTCCTGATGCCACACGTTGGTACATGATCTCAAACGCTAATCCATGGGATAATCTCAAATTTGATATCGAGGGAATTGCTGAGGTTCGTAGAAAATTCTTCGGAACATTATATAATACATATTCCTTCTTTGCGCTGTATGCCAATATCGATAAATTCAGTTACGCTGAAGCTGATATTCCGCTTGATCAACGGCCGGAGATCGATCGATGGATCTTATCCGAACTTCAATCGCTTGTAAAAGATGTTGATGCTTTTTATGCTGATTATGAACCGACGAAAGCAACACGCGCCATTTCTGACTTTGTTCAGGAAAATCTAAGCAATTGGTATGTCCGTCTTTGCCGTCGACGTTTCTGGAAAGGTGAATACGCGCAAGACAAAATTGCTGCTTATCAAACGCTTTATACTTGTCTACTGACGATTGCAAAAATCAGTGCTCCCGTTGCTCCGTTTTTTATGGAGAGGCTTTACAAAGACCTGGTGCGTGTTACAGGTTCAGAAAATTATGAAAGTGTACATCTTGCTGAATTTCCAACGTCCATTGAAAGCTACATCGACAAAAATCTGGAAAGCAAAATGAATAAAGCTCAGACAATATCATCACTTGTACTTTCGCTCCGAAAAAAGGAGATGATAAAAGTCCGACAGCCGCTTCAGCGAATTATGATTCCGGTACTTGATGCACATCAACGTGAAGAAATCGAAGCTGTTTCAAACCTGATAAAAGCAGAGGTGAATGTAAAGGAAATCGAACTGCTGGATGACGCTTCAGGTGTTATCGTCAAGCAGATCAAGCCAAACTTTAAAGCGTTAGGGCCTCGTTTTGGAAAGGACATGGGCTTGATTGCTAAGGAAATACAAAGTTTGTCACATGAACAAATCAATAAATTTGACGCCGAAGGTGCCATAAGTATTGACATGTCAGGAAAAATTATAACTTTATCGCTTGAAGACGTAGAAATTTCCTCACAAGACATCCCCGGATGGCTGGTTGCAAAGTCGGGAAATATTACTGTTGCACTTGACATCTCGCTAAATGACAGTCTTATAAATGAAGGTGTCGCAAGAGAATTAGTGAACAGGATTCAGAACATAAGGAAAGATTCAGGTTACGACGTCACAGACAAAATCAGAATCCTTCTCGAGAAAAATGGAATCCTTGAGAATGCAGTAAAAGAGAATGAAGCATATATTATGTCGGAAACGCTCACAGAAAATCTCCAATTCAGGGATGAGCTTGAAGAAGGTTCCGAAATAGAATTTGACGATATCAAAACAAGAATATTAATTACAAAATAGTACGAGATGGTGGATGAAAAAATCAGATACTCCGATGCCGATCTGGCCGAGTTCAAAGAAATTATTTTAAAGAAAATTGATAAAGCGCAAAACGACCTTGATCTGATCAAGAGTGCCTATATGAATGATCTTAACAACGGTACCGACGACACGTCGCCAACGTTTAAAGCATTCGAAGAAGGCAGCGAAACAATGTCGAAAGAAGCAAACTCGCAGCTTGCGATCCGTCAGGAGAAATTCATCCGCGATCTGAAAAACGCGCTTTTCCGTGTTGAAAATAAAACATACGGAATCTGTAAAGTTTCCGGCAAGCTTATCAGCAAAGAAAGATTGAAGATCGTACCTCACGCGACTATGAGCATTGAGTCAAAAAACCTTCAGAGATAATTGCCTTTGACATAAATAAATAACGCTCCGAAAGGGGCGTTTTTTTTGTAGAAATATCTATTTTTGCGCAGCCAAAAAACAGCCAATGTCACTAAGAAACGCATACCTGCTCATTTTCATAATACTTCTTGTCGATCAGGTTTCGAAAATCTATATCAAAACTAATTTCGTCCTTGGCGAAGAGGTGGAGGTATTTCGCTGGTTCAGGATTTATTTTATAGAAAATGAAGGTATGGCCTGGGGAACAGTGATTCCGGGCGAGTATGGCAAATTAATTCTGACCCTTTTTCGGATATGCGCAGTATCAGCTATCGGCTATTGGTTGTATGACTCAGTTAGAAAAGATTCTTCAAAATATCTCATTGTAGCGATTTCATTGATTTTCGCAGGTGCTTTAGGAAACATTATAGACTCTGTTTTTTATGGCGTCGTCTTTAGCGATAGTTACGGACAATTAGCGACCCTTTTTTCAGACGAACCTTATGGCCAGCTTTTTTATGGGAAAGTAGTCGACATGCTTTATTTTCCTATTATTGAAAAAGGAACATGGCCTGAATGGCTGCCGATTTGGGGCGGACAGCAGTTTACGTTCTTCAATGCTATTTTTAATATTGCAGATATGGCAATTTCGACAGGAATCGGAATTCTGATCGTTTTCAACAAAAAAGCCTTTCACCGTGATGAAACTGCTATGGCGTAAACTTTAGAATCTATAAATTTTCTTTGGCGTCACACAGAAGTTCAGAAGCACATCAGCAACATGAATGTCATCAAAAGATGTTTCCGCTTCAAAAAAGGATAACCCAATTTTCATGACATCAGGTTTACATCCTGCGAGAAATCTGTCGTAAAATCCTTTTCCATATCCAATTCTGTGGCCTTTCAGATCAAAAGCAAGCAGAGGAACGAACACTACATCAATTTCAGAAACCTGTACTTCAACTCCGCGTTCCGGCTCCGGGATTCCAAACCTGTTAATTCTGATCACAGTTTCATCTGCAAGCAAAAAGTGCTGCATTTCAGAAGTTGCAAAGTCGCTTTTCGAAACAATGACTTTTTTATCTTTTCCGGCAAGAAGGTGTAAAATATTTTGCGTGTTAACTTCGTTTTGAACTTCGATCCGTAGAAACACATGAAAGTTTTCTTTTTCCCAGATCGGAAGCGACAATACATTATTGGCGATTGCAACGCTCCGGTCTTCGCGCTCATCTTCTGAAAGCATCCTGCGCATTTCCTTGTACTTTATCCGCAATTCGCTTTTGGTCATATTCACTGTGTATGAATGATGCTGATTGGCATTCGTTCGTCCGCAATTTAGTAATTTTGTTTATATGGAAAACCCGTCGTTAGCGCTTCAGATCCAGACTTTGCCCGACAGCCCAGGAATTTATCAATATTATGATAAAGACGACCGGATTCTTTACGTCGGCAAAGCGAAGAATATCAAAAAGCGTGTTTCTTCATATTTCAATAAAACACACGATTCCGGTCGGATTCGCGTAATGGTACGAAAGATCGTCACCATAAAACATATTGTGGTTTCAACTGAAACAGATGCTTTACTGCTCGAAAACAACCTGATCAAAAAGCTCCAGCCGCGTTATAATGTACTGCTCAAAGACGATAAGACATATCCTTGGATCTGTATCAAGCGGGAACCTTTTTCACGAATATTTTCGACGCGAAATAAAATCAACGACGGATCTGAATATTTTGGTCCGTATACAAGCTTTAAGACGGTCTATACGATCTTAGACATGATACGTGAACTTTACCCGCTTCGGACATGTAATTACGATCTGAACCAGGTCAATATTCAAACAGGAAAATATAAAGTTTGCCTCGAATACCATATTGGGAACTGCAAAGGCCCGTGTGAAGGACTTGAGCCGCTTGCCGATTATCAGAAACAAGTAGATGCTATACGCGAAATTTTAAAGGGAAATTTTAAAGAAAGCCTTCGCGACTTTAAAAAGCAGATGATTGTCTTTGCAGAGGAAATGCGGTTTGAAGAAGCGCAAAAACTGAAAGATAAAATCGCAGTTCTTGAAAAATATCAGGCGAGATCTACGGTAGCCAATCCGCGTGTGACCAATATCGATGTATTCTCTATCACTTCCGACGAAAGTGCTGCGTTTATAAACTTCATGCAGATATCTCACGGATCTGTTGTTCGTTCACATACATTAGAACTTAAGAAGAAACTCGAAGAAACCGACGTGGAGCTTTTAGAGCTCGCCATCATTGAAATGCGTGAGCGATTCGAGTTGATGTCGCGCGAAATAGTGGTTCCGTTTGATGTCGAGGTTGGAGCCAATCTAAAAGTGACAGTTCCACAGTTTGGAGATAAAAAGAACCTTCTAGAATTGTCGCTCCGAAATGCGAAGTTCTACAGGATGGAACAGCTCAAACAAATGCAGATTGTTGATCCGGACAGGCATACAAACCGGATCATGTCGCAAATGAAAATCGATTTGAGGCTGCCGTCCGAACCGCGCCACATAGAATGTTTTGATAATTCAAATATTCAGGGAACACATCCGGTTGCGGCATGTGTCGTTTTTAAAGACGGAAAACCTTGCAAAAAAGAATATCGCCACTTTAACATCAAATCAGTTGAAGGCCCAAACGATTTTGCCTCGATGGAAGAAGTAGTCTACAGACGCTACAAACGCATGCTCGACGAAAACCAGCCATTGCCGCAACTCATCATCATCGATGGTGGAAAAGGGCAATTATCATCTGCATTAAAAAGTCTCGAACTGCTTGAACTCCGCGGTAAAATTGCAATTATTGGAATTGCAAAAAGGCTTGAAGAACTATTTTATCCTGAAGATCCGGTTCCGCTTTATCTTGATAAAAAATCTGAAACTTTAAAAGTTATTCAGCAGCTGCGAAATGAGGCTCATAGATTCGGAATCTCACATCATCGCGATAAAAGAAGTAAAACCGCGTTACAAACATCTGTAGAAACGATTCCGGGGATCGGCGAAAAGACAATGCTGACACTGATCAAACATTTTAAATCGGTCAAACGAATGACGCAGGCATCTGAAAAAGAGATATCTGAAGTCGTCGGAGTTTCAAAAGCCAAAAAAATTATCGACTTTTACAAAACGATTATAAAATAACATGAAAAATCTTGCTCTTTGCGCTATAATGCTGCTAACGGTCTGCGGAGCGTTGTCGCAAGAGCAAGATCCGCGGCCTAAAGTTGGCCTTGTCTTAAGCGGTGGCGGAGCAAAAGGATTTGCGCATATAGGAGTGCTTAAAGTACTCGAAGAGGCTGGCGTAAAAATCGACTTTATAGGCGGAACAAGCATGGGAGCGATCGTCGGCGGACTATATGCATCAGGATACAATGCAACGCAGATCGATTCCATTTTTCATGTAACAGATTTCGACGCGTTACTGCAGGATTTTGTTCCGCGTTCTTCCAAAAACTTCTATGGCAAAAGAAATGATGAGGTTTACGCGCTGTCATTGCCGTTCCATAAGTTTAAAGTTGGTATCCCAAGCGCATATTCAAAAGGGCTTTACAATTATAACCTGCTGACAAGGCTCACGCATAATGTTCGCCATGTAACAGATTTTAAAAAACTTCCAATCCCGTTTCTGTGCATCGCCACCGATATTGAAACCGGCGAAGAAGTCCTTTTGGATCATGGATACCTTCCGCAGGCGATGGCCGCAAGTGCTGCATTTCCATCTTTATTTTCACCCGTTGAAATTGACGGCAGAGTTTTAGTCGACGGCGGGATTACCAACAATTATCCAATTGAAGAAATCAAAAGCTGGGGAGCAGATTTTATAATAGGAGTCGACGTTCAGGATGATTTGCGCGACCGAGCGGCGCTTCGCGATGCAACTAAGATTCTTGTACAGATATCAAATCTGCAAATGATAGAACGCATGGCTGAAAACAAAAAAATCACCAATATTTACATCAAACCTGACATTAAAGATTTTGGTGTTATTTCTTTCGATGCGGGAAAAGACATTATCAAGAAGGGCGAAGAGGCGGCTCGAACAGTATATGACAAAATAGAGAAAATAGCTGAACTTCAAAAATACAAACGGCCTGATCTGCAAATGAGTATTGACAGCCTGACTATTGATGCGATTAATCTGCCAAAGCTTACAAATTACACGCGCTCCTATGTTATCGGAAAATTGCGATTTAGGCCTGATGAAAAAATAAGCTATAAAGAGCTGAAACAAGGGATAGATAATTTATCGGCAACAAAAACATTCAGCACGATCGGATATTCATTGACCAAATCTGCTAAAGGTGGTGACGAGCTGAACCTGAATTTATTGGAAAACCCGGTACGGACATTTTTAAAATTCGGCGTCCATTATGATGGATTGTACAAAACGGCGATACTTACTAATATCACGCACAGCAACCTTTTCTACAGGAATGATGTAGTTTCCCTTGACGTTATTCTTGGTGATAATTTCAGATATAATTTTGACTATTATATCGACAATGGCTTCTATTTCAGCTTCGGATTTAAGTCCAGATATAATCGCTTCAACCAAAATGTCGGAACCGATTTTAACCAGGGTGAATTACTTGACGATATTAATTTGCGTACGATAAACTTAAATTTTTCAGATCTTACGAACCAGGCATATGTGCAGACGATTTTTGCAGATAAATTTCTTACCGGTGTCGGTGTCGAATTAAAGCAATTGCGGATCACTTCAGAAACAGTCGAAGAGCAAAACCAGGTTTTTGACAATAGCAGCTATTTTAGCGGATTTGGGTACATCAGATACGACTCTTTCGATAACAAATATTTTCCGAAGAAAGGCTGGTACTTCCTTGGCGACTTTCAAACCTACCTTGCCTCAACCGATTACACACGTGAATTTGAACGATATTCAATTGCGAAGGCAGATGTAGGAATAGCTTATACATTTTACAAAAAATTCACGCTAAAGCTTCAATCTGAGATCGGATTTTCAATCGGCCCCAAAAGCGTTCCCTTTTTTGATTTCATTCTTGGTGGCTACGGATTTAACCCGATCAACAACATCCGACCTTTTTATGGATATGATTTTCTTAGCCTGTCCGGAGACAGCTACATTAAGTCGGCTGCCACCGCCGATTACGAGATATTTCGAAAACACCATGTGAATTTCTCGGTAAACGCGGCGAGCATCGGAGAAGGAATATTTAAATCACCTGAATGGCTTACAAATAAACGAAAAACGGGTTATGCGGTTGGATATGGCATCGATACAGCAATTGGTCCCCTTGAAGTTAAATATACATGGTCGCCTGAACTTCCGGATGGTTTCGTGTGGTTTAGCATCGGCTTCTGGTTCTAGCATTTCAGCCTGCTCGTGTGAAAAAAAACAATATATTTGAAAACCATAAACAAAAACGAAACTTATGTCTCTCTGGAAACGAAAACCATTACACCAATTACTTGACGAAGCGTCGGAATCGGAAAAAGGTTTAAAGAAAACATTATCCGCAACCGGACTGGTCGCACTTGGAGTCGGGGCAATTATTGGAGCTGGTCTGTTTTCAATAACCGGACTTGCAGCAGCCACAAACGCGGGGCCCGCAATAACAATATCATTTCTTGTCGCA
>DASWND010000132.1:0-3843 GCA_036399435.1 Flavobacterium sp. | reverse complement strand
AGTCCATTTGAGCCGCTTTTTAAATCTGCGATCCTTTGCAAAAACGGCCGCACTACTTTTACCATTAAAAAAACATAAGCGACAGCAAGCGCAATTATATAAAGCGCACTGACAAACGAACCGGCTTTAACTATGGCGATTACTATTGCAAGGATGCACCAGGCGGTAACGTCGTCGGCGGCGGCACAAGTGATGACTATAGTTCCAAGTTTAGTTTTATGGATTCCACGTTCCTGAACAATCCGCGCCAAAACCGGAAAAGCAGTTATACTCATTGCAATTCCGAGAAACAATGCGAATGACAAAAATTCTACGCCTTCCGGTGCAAATTCAGCGTATACATAATACGCAAGCGTGGTTCCAAGCGCAAAAGGAAAAATTATACTTGCATGGCTGATTACCACGGCATCATTTGCTTTGTTTTTTAGAGCGGTAATGTCGAGCTCCATACCGATGACGAACATGAAAAGTATTAGTCCGATCTGGCTTAAAAACTGAAGGTTTCCAAGTGATTCAGCAGGAAAAAGTATATGCGAAAATTCGGGAAAATATAGTCCGAGTAATGAAGGCCCTAAGACGATCCCGGCGACCATTTCACCAATAACCGAAGGTTGTCCGATTTTTCTGAAAAACCAGCCAAAGATCCTGGCAACAATAATGATGCTTATGATCTGAACAAGCAGCATCGCCAAAGGATGGTGAATGTTATTTTCCAAAGAATCGACAAAGGCGTCCCACTGATTTTTTCCGGGAGCTTTTTTCAGAACTTCTCGCCCTTGCTCTAATTGCATTCCCGCCAAGATCAGGTAATACATAAAAGTAAAAAATGCACCTGTAATCAGTAAATAAAAAATGCTGTTCCGATACTTAATCATTCTAAAAAAAACGCCTTCGTTGCCAGTTCAGCCTGCCAATTTTGGTTGCCCAAATATATTACAATTTCAAACACATTAATTTGCCGGCAGAAGAATTTCTTGAAGCTTGTTCCTGCTCTCGGCTATATCTTTTTTGCTTTTGGCTCCCCTACTTTTGAGGGGCTGGGGATGGCGGCAAAAAAGGATACCGCCTCCATCAGGGCTAGGGCTAATTAGGTTAGTGGGAAGTTTGCGGTTTAACTTAATTGTATAACTTGCACTCTTTGTGATATTTAAAAAACTCTTCAGACACCAAACCTTATGAAACACGTTGTCACTCTCTTTCTGATTTTGCTTTCCCTGCCAAACTATGGACAATGGGTGCATCAGGCAACTTTTAATTACATGTTGAATGACGTAACTGCTTTAGATGAAAATACCGCAATTGTAATTGGTGAAAATGGTACTATCATAAAAACAACTGATGGGGGTGAAAATTGGTTTCCAAAAGTTTCCGGAACTGACGAAACGCTCAATAGAATACAATTTGGGGATGAAAACACCGGGTTTTGTATCGGAGATAATGGCCTTTTACTAAAAACCATCGACGGTGGCGAAAACTGGGTAAGCATGCCTTCAGACTTTAACTTCTTATCCGGTATCTCATGCGTTGATGAGATGACGCTATATGTACTTGATGACAACAATTTACAAAAATCAGCTGATGGCGGCTTAAATTTTTCTATGGTAGGTGATGCTCAATATTTAGCGGGAATCCAATTTATAAACCATTCGGTAGGTTTCGGTACCAACGGAAATACTGCAAAAAAAACAACAGACGGCGGCGTGACATGGACAAATTTGCCAATTTCAGTTTTTAGCTATGAAGATTTTTTCGCTCGAATGCATTTTGCCAATGAAACTGTCGGTTTTGCGATGTCGGGCAACGACTTATATCGTACAAGCGATGCCGGTGAAACATTTACCTACCTTACTTCATTTTCTAATTTGCACATTTTTAATCTATACTCTACTTCATCCGACGTTGTCTGGACTGCTGCAATTCCGATGTTGGATTTTAGCGACTGTTATACCAGCCGCGTTGCGCTGGAAGACAATTCGGTTCAAAGCTTAAGCTCAGGACTTTGCCTTAAATCAATACATTTTTCCGAACCGACTAATGGTTTTGCCGTAGACTGGAGTGGAAATATTTTTCGAAACACAACAGGAACCTTACTAAAAGCAGATGAATTTGATGAAAAAAATCTGTTTATAGTTTACCCAAATCCTGCTTCCGAAAGTCTGAACATCCGATTCGCAGAAAACAATCTGCAGGATTGCATGGTAGTACTTTGCGACATCTCCGGAAGAATCCTGTATTCTAAATCTTTTCCGGCAGGAATATTTCCATCAATTAATACTGACGGATTTGCGAAAGGTTCATACATTGTGTCGGTTATGAGCAATGGCAGAAAAAATACAAAAAAGGTTGTCTTAAACTAAATGTCGGTCGTTCGTGTCGAGTAAGCAGATGAATTTTAACTACTTTAAAATTTCACAATGAATTTTAGTAAATCACATCGAATCGGAATTTTTGTTGTCTGGCTAATTTCCATCATCGTTTGGACATACGCCATGACGGACCGTTTTACTCATTCGATTCTCGAAATGGAGGTACAAAATCAGATTTTCGGTTTCTTTATAACTGCAATTTTTATGGTAGCAATGCTCCTTCAAAAAACCAAACCTGAAAACTAGATCGACCTGTTGAATATCAGGCTCATAAACGTCTCGGCAGTTTAAAGTTATCAAAAATGTATATTTTCAACTTGCAGAAGCTGGTCAGTTTGCCAAATACCAACTATAATTCCTTAAACGATCGCAGAAGTTTATAATTAAAATAATGCCCTAGCCCCGATTGAGGCGGTATCCTTTTTTTGCTGCCGCCCCGAGCCTTCAAAGAATGGGAGTTAAAGCAAAAAAAGATAAAGCCGAAAGCGGGAACAGCTTCTGAAAATCATAAAAACCTATATTTGCACTGCAATAATCAAAGAGTTCAAAAAAATGGGACATACAAAAGTGAAAGACCTGCTGAAAAGCACCACGACAATCAATGAAGTAACTGCAAAAGGCTGGGTCCGGACTTTCAGAAATAATCAATTTATCGCGCTTAATGACGGCTCGACAATCAATAACATTCAGTGTGTGGTCGACTTTGAAAACACGCCTGAAGAAACTTTAAAAAGAATTACAACGGGAGCTGCAATTTCTGTCACCGGTGAGCTTGTGGAAAGTAAAGGCGCAGGACAGAAATATGAAATTCAGGTCCACTCACTAGAAATCCTTGGCGATTCCGATCCTGAAAAATTTCCGATGCAGCCGAAGAAACATTCATTGGAATTCCTTCGTGAAAATGCACATTTACGTGTTCGTACGAATGCTTTTGGCGCCATAAACCGAGTGCGTTCGGTGCTTTCATTTGCTGTTCACAGGTATTTTCAGGAACGAGGTTTTGTATATGTCAACACTCCGATAATTACAGGCAGTGACGCTGAAGGTGCGGGTGAAATGTTTAAAGTCACAGCACTTCCATTTGATAATCCGCCTCGAACAGAAGATGGAAAGATCGATTACAAAAAAGATTTTTTCGGAAAAGAAACAAACTTAACTGTTTCAGGCCAGCTTGAAGGTGAAGTTTTCGCGATGGCGCTTGGCCAGATCTATACTTTTGGACCAACTTTCAGAGCTGAGAATTCAAACACCTCACGTCATCTTGCAGAATTTTGGATGATCGAACCTGAAGTTGCTTTCAACGATCTTGACGACAACATGGATCTTGCGGAAGATTTTATTCAGTATGTGATCAATTACGCTTTAGAAAATTGTGAAGACGATTTGAAATTCCTCGATCAGCGCCTTGCCGACGAAGATAAAGCAAAACCTACGGCTGAACGAAGCGAAATGTCGCTGTTGGAAAAGCTGAACTTTG
>DASWND010000131.1:0-31056 GCA_036399435.1 Flavobacterium sp. | reverse complement strand
TTTCGTACTGCTTCTTCTTACTTTTTTTGCTGCTGCCAATGCGCAGGTGGTGAGGAAATACTCTAATGAGTTCATGAATATTGGCGTCGATGCCGCTGCGCTCGGAATGGCTAACGCAGTGACTGCAAGCACCAATGATGTGAACGCAGGATATTGGAATCCCGCCGGACTTATGAAAATGGAAGACATGCAGGCCTCGCTGATGCATGCGAGCTATTTTGCAAATATCGCGCAGTATGATTATGCAGGTTTTGCCAGGCCAATCGACAGCGAAAGTGCCTGGGGTGTTTCGTTAATACGATTTGGTGTTGATGATATCTTAAATACAACCCAGCTTATTGACGACGAAGGAAACATCGATTACAACAGGATCAGCCTGTTTTCTACTGCTGATTACGCAATGACGTTTTCGTATGCCCGAAGGCTTCAAGTTGAAGGTTTACATTATGGCGTAAGTGCAAAAATTATCCGGCGTATTATTGGTGATTTTGCAAGTTCATGGGGATTTGGTTTTGATGCGGGAATCCAGTTTGAACGCAATGACTGGAGATTCGGACTCATGCTGCGCGATATTACAACAACTTACAACATCTGGACAATAGATGAAGATGCTTATGCTGCGGTTCAGGAAGCTGTTGAAGGACAAAACCAGGAACTTCCTGAAAGCAGTGAACTCACGCTTCCAAAGGCGCAACTTGGAGTGGCACGGAAATTCAATTTTCACAATGACATGAGCCTTCTTGCGGCAACAAACCTCAACATGAGATTTGCGCGTACGAACGATATAATTTCTACCGATGTCGTCAGCATTGATCCAGCCTTAGGTTTTGAATTTGGTTACAATGACCTTGTGTTTCTTCGTGCAGGTGTTGGAAATTTTCAGAACATCCAGCAGCTCGACGGATCTGATAAAGTCGGATTCCAACCGAATATAGGTTTGGGCTTTAAATATCGTGGCATCCAGATAGACTATGCATTGACAGATCTTGGCGATCAGAGCGCAGCTTTATATTCAAACATTTTTTCTGTAAAAGTCGACCTTAGCATATTCAGGTAGAATCCCTAAATTGCAAGATAAATTACGATCATGCGCTGCGTCAAGTTTATTTTTTTACTTCTATTTTCCATTGCAGGTTTTGCGCAAACAGTTCCACTTTCCGATAATGCCCGCATCAGCGTCTTAACTTGTGATGTCGGCAATGAAGTTTATTCCTTGTTCGGCCATACTGCAATTAGGATCACTGATCCGGCTACAGGAATTGATGTCGTATATAACTATGGGATGTTCGACTTTGACACTCCAAACTTCGTGGCAAAATTCGCAAAAGGTGATCTGCAATATTTTGTTGCAGTAAATAATTACCAGGACTTTATTTATCAGTACGTTGCGGAACAGCGATCTGTTTATGAACAGGTGCTGAATCTGACATCAACTCAGAAGCAACAGCTGTTTGACCGGCTCAATACGGTGCTGGCGTCAGATGAAAAATATTATACCTATAAATTCATTGACAGGAATTGCACCAACATGGCGGTCGATGTTATAAATGAAGTACTTGGCCAGGATGCGATCGTCAAAACCGACAATACCGACATCACTTACCGAAGTGTCCTTTATCCATACTTTAATGGTCATTTCTATGAACAGCTAGGCACAAGCATTATTTTTGGAACAAAGGTAGATCAAAAGGCTACGCTGCTCTTTCTGCCTGGAGAATTTATGAACAGCCTTGAAGTCACTAAAATTAATGGAAAGCCAATAGCGGAAAAGAAAGAAATTTTGTTGGAGTATAAAACTCCTGAATCGAATGGAACTTGGTGGAATAACATCTATACCTATATTGCACTTCTGTTGGTAGTCGCCATTGCAAATAAACGTCCGCTGACTTACATCTACTTTACAATTCTGGGCCTGATAGGATGCTTTTTTAGTATTGCGGGCGCATATTCTCTACACGAGGAGCTGGCATATAATTACAATGTGTTGCTACTAAATCCGTGGTTATTAGTGATTATTTATCTGCAGATAACGAAGAGGCAGTTGTGGTTAAATCGCGTGGCAGTAGCAGCAATCGCTATGATCGCAGTGTATTTTATCATCATGCTTAACAAAATTCATCTTTTTATAGTTCTGCCGATGATTTTGGTGAATTTGTATCTTCTCGGAAGAATTTATCGATCAAGTAAACAGTCGAAGAAGTAACTATTGTCCGCGGTAAAAAAGAACTGTACTAAATGTCTTTACCATAATATTTATATCGAGAAAAATACTTCTGTGCTTGATATAATATAGATCGTACTGAAGCTTGATAAGGCTGTCTTTAATGGTTTCTCCATAAGAATAATTGACCTGCGCCCAACCTGTCAACCCGGGTTTTACAACGTGGCGGGTTTCGTAAAACGGCATCACCTGCGCAATTTCTTCAACAAATACCGGACGTTCGGGACGCGGGCCGATAACAGCCATTTCGCCTTTCAGAATATTGTAAAATTGCGGAAACTCGTCCATTCGGGTCTTTCTGAGGAATTTACCGAAAACTGTAATCCGGCGGTCATTGGTTGTGGTGAAAACGGCGCCATCTTTTTCAGCATTTTTCACCATTGTTCGGAATTTTAAAATGTTGAATATTTCCCCATTATGCCCCACACGCTGTTGAGTATAGAACAGACTGCCGCGGTTACCCAGAAGATTGCCGATGTAAATTACAGGAAGCAGTGCAATTCCGACTGCGATTCCGATCAAAGAAATAACAATTTCCAGAATCCGTACAAACAGCAAATAAAGATGGTTCTGATTGCTGCGGCTGAAAGGGAAATATCTGTAGAAGTCACGTGCAACATACTGTACCGGAATCCGCTGTGTAATATTTTCATAAACCTGAGTATATTCACGGATGATATAACCATTTTCCAGCATATGGATCAGCTGATTATACAAATTAACTGTAATTCCATCCGTCTTTTGTGATGCAATTACGACTTCCGAAACTGCATTAGCTTTTACAAATTTTTCCACATTGTCAATATCGATCTTTTTGACAAGCTTATATTGGCTGCTTTCACTGTCACTGTCCAAATTAACATAGCCCATAACGCGGTAATGTGGATCGGCATTTTCAAGGTCGGAAACAAGTTCTTCAACCTGCTCGCCGTCGCAGATCATAATAACACGTTTTACAAAACGATGTGAAGCAAAATATTTCACGTAAATCATCCGCCACGTAAAAAGTGCACCGACCACTGAAAGATAGAAAAAGAGTATTTGCAACCTGTTGCTTGGAAGAACTGGCGTATAGATCGGAGTCAACAAGTAAATGAGTACCGTTGATGAAGAGGTTAAAATGATACTTTTAATTATTTGAAACTGATTGCTCGCCACCTGCAGGTTATACATTTCAAAAACACTTCCGATTGTGGTGATATAGAGTGCCAGGACAATTGTCCAATAAAAATTAGTAGTGGAGATATTAAAATAATCAAAGTGGAAAAGATTGCCTATTACCAGCAATGCGAGCAAAACGGATAGAACATCAAAGATCCGCAGGAGGACTTTTCTTTCCGATACTTCGAAATGTATACTCTTCTGCTTACTCACTGCTTTACTGTACTAATGAGCCGCAATTTACGGATTATATAAGGAAAACCTTAAATTATCTTAAAATTTCAAGCCAGTCTTTCTTTACTTTCAACCAGTCAAATTCCTCAGCAAGAATTCGTGCATTAACTGCAATTGACGATGCGAGCTGTTGATTATTAATAAGTTCAGTAATTCTAGAAGCCATGCCGGCGGAGTCATTATCATCTACCAGTAAAGCCGTTTTGCCATGCTGCAGCAGGAATGGAATGCCTCCAACATTCGTAGAAACAACAGGCAGTCCCAAAGCCATGGCTTCGATTACACTAACCGGCATATTGTCGAAGTGTGTGCAGTTGATGAAGATATCGTAATGATCTGCCAATTCTGTCCATTGTTTTTTTGTAAGTGGTCCGGTGAACGTCACATTTATTCCCAGATCGGCTGCCGATTGCTTTATTGCTGGCATCATGTTCTCTTTATCCGGGCCTACCATACATAATGTGGCAGAAGCATAAGGCGATTGCAGATGATTCATCACTTCCAGGGCCATCAATGGATTATATATTTTTGCAAATGAACGGACCCAGAGAATCTTACAATTAAATTGGGCTCTGCTTCTAAATGAATAATTGGAGATTTCAATTGAGTTCGGGATATAAACAACGTTTGTATGACCGGCTTCAGCGAATGCAGATACCAGAAATCCGGAAGGCGAGACATTACAATGTGAATTTGCAAATATCATCCGGCTGATCTTCGGGTTATTTCTGAGTCGTTGCGGCAAATTTCCACCATGAAGAATGGGAATGTATTTAAGGCCTAAAACGCGGCAAAGCTGACTCACGGCAAAAGCGTACCAGAAATTTGCGGTGCTGTAAGTATCTATTAAAACATAATTGACTTTTCCTGCGCTGCAAAGCGTTTTCCACAACATCTCTAACATCCGCATAATCTGATTCTTCGCTGATGATGCATATGTCATTTTAAAACCTTCTGCTTCAAGCAATGTTCCGAGCGTGTCGATGCTGGTGCTGTTGTTGCCGTGTCTGGCGAGTTTATTTCCGATGTACAGAATGCGCATCATAAATGACTTTGTACCAGTATTAATTTCATACCGGATGGCTATTTAAGTTCAACATTGTCGACTTCAAAATAACCTTCCCATATAGTGTTAGCTAAATAGTTATGTCTTTCGGGCCAGCGGATCGGCAAAATTAAAGGCCGTTTCGCAATTTCAGATACAAATACAGTGTCACGTTCGCTTCTCTTCAATTCTTCATAAGTGGTTAGCACCTGTTTGTGATATGATGATGCCTTACCGGATGTAATGTCGACGTATGCATTCATAACATTTGAATTACTTGAAAGCGCAATTATCAGCAAGCATAACAATATGCCGGAGGAATTTGCAAAAGTTGCGTTTAGCCGCGACAAAACTGGAAAGTATCTGATACTCAACATAAAGATCACTATAAACGTAATTGAAAATGCCAGAAATATTGGTGTATAGGCACGTTGCGGGATCCAGCGAGTAGTGTAAATACTCGGAAAGAATCCGATAAAAGCAACCATGATCAGGACTAAACCGAAAATCATAACAACTGAACTACGTTTAATATTTAATGGCAAAGGTGAATCTACCGCAATATTAATTTTTGTTATTCCCGGAATGAAGATCAGCAATAGCATCAGAGTCGGAATCCAAAAAATCAGAACAAAAATACCTCGCGAAAGTGCTTGGCCCACAGATTTTAATAAGTGGAATGACGGTTTTTCAAAAAGCTCAGCTCTGGCAAAATTACCATCGGCGAAAATCATGAGATAGGACAAAATTATAGTTACCAGAAATAGAGGCAGAAACTTCAGAAGATGTTTTTTATACTTTAGAAATAGACAACAAGTAATTATTGTGTTAAGTAAACAGACATAAACAACAATAACTTCATTTGACCCAAGGATCACAAAGAGTGACAACATTGCCAAGATCATGAATAGAAGATTCCTCCCAACAGAAGAAGATGTCAAAAGTTTAATTACAAAAGCAATGTAAAGGAATAGAAAAATAACAGGAACCTGGTAAGTATAGGCGCCGGCCATCCAATAAAAGGTTTCACCTATGTCAGGTAAAAAGTTCAGGTAGAAAAACAGTAATATACTCAATAATAAAATTTTGCTGATCTCGAATTTGACTACATCTGCAATCGTATTTATTAAAAATTTCAAGCTTAAGGCGGTTCCTATCAATAGAGCAAGCGGATGCAAAAATGCTAGATTCAGATAGCCATATGAAGCGGGATTCAACGTTGAAATAAGAAAGGTAGCCATATATCTTCCCGACCATTCCTTATACCAAATAATCTGCGTCTGAATCATTCCATTGTCACGAAATGCATCGGCATACAACAAATCATCTCCTAACGGAACATTAAAAATACAAAGCAGAAGAAAGGGAAAAAATGTAAAAAGTAAGATAAACCACGCTACCAGAGTAGTCGGTTCGGCTTCTTTGTATAACCTAAAGATTTGCGGCATCACGACTATTTGTTTGAATAATAGTCGTTAACAAAATAAATAGGACGCTTCTTTGTTTCAGAAAAAATTATTCCTACATACTCACCTAACACACCGATCGACAATAATTGAATACCACCTAGAAACAAAACAGTACTCATTAGTGAGGGATATCCAGCAACAGGGTCGCCGTAGAAAAGCGCTGTAAAAACGATTTTTATCAGGAAGATAAATGATATAAAAGATATAATCACACCTGAAATCGATATCATTCTCAAAGGCTTTGTAGAAAATGCGGTTATACCTTTGATCGCAAGATTTAAAAGTTTGAAATAGTTCCACTTGCTCTTACCTGCAAATCTTTCGTCACGCTCATAATAAACCGCCTTCTTTTTAAATCCGATAAATGAAAACAGGCCTTTCATATTTCGCTCGTTTTCACGGAGATTTTTTAAGGCAATAATAGCCTTCTGGCTCAGCATTCTAAAATCTCCGGTGTCTTTTTGAATTGGAACTGTAGACATGGCTGCCAAGACTTTATAATACCACAACGATGAAGCTTTTTTGAGCCACGTTTCACCTTTCCGTGATATTCTTTGTGCATAGACGTCGTCGTAGCCGTTCTCGATCTCCACCAACATGAGTGACAGCATTGATGGGTTATCCTGCAGATCGGCATCAATTATAACCAATGTATCTCCTTTGAGATAGTCAAGACCAGCAGTCATCGCAACCTCTTTCCCATAATTTCTGGACAGATCTACAATTGAAACCCTGGCGTCTGATACCTGCAGATTTTTTATGATATCTAAAGTATCGTCAGTACTTCCATCATTAATAAATAAAATTTCACAATCACATGTAAGTATGTTTGCAACGTCAACAAGTTTCGAATACAGGCCCGCAATGCACTCTTGCTCATTGAAAACCGGTATCATGATTGTTAACAGCCTGACTTTGGACATCCTAAATTGTTTAGTAAGAGTAAAAATTATTTTAACAGGGCAAATATAGTATATATAGAATGCGCTTCTAAGTTCAAAATTTTAGAAACTATATTCTCACCAGCTAAAGATTTTCTTCTGATTGACTTTGTACTACAAATATAGGTGAAGTCAACACTGTAACTACAAATAAGAACAGGCCTACAAGGCCAAAAAGAGCCCGGTAAACATAAAGATGTTCACCGAAAAGTAAAGTAATTAACATCGACAAAGCAAGACCTTTAAGAGCCATTCGCAATTGCGGAAAATTCGACATTCTGACAAACATATAGGATGTAAGCCACCTAAAATATAAAAAACATCCTACGAGCCCTACTTCGTTGATGAGGCTCAGATAAATATTATGAGCGGATGACGCATTTTCAATCCGGTTGTTGAACCCACGTCCAAATGGTATAACTTCAGGATTATCGGAAAGCATGTCAAGATACATTAACGACAGGCCCTTACGTCCGGCACCGAGATCTTCATAAATTTCATCTACCCTCGCCTCCTGCAGGTCGTCTGGATCTTCAATTTTATTTTCCACGCGGTTTTGATAAACTTCGGCAGCCATTTGCAGAACAGTGTCATTTATTGAAGCTGTGATGACCAGAATAATAAGTAGGCCGGTAGCAGAATACGCAAAACTTCTGATATCACGAATCATGAAGTATAAAAGAAAAATGACAAGCCCAAGATATGTTGTACGTGAGCCGGAAAGAACCGCGACGACTGATGCAAGGCTTATTGTACTGATCAGCAGCACTTTGTTAATCTTGACCCGTTTATCGTTCAGCAGGCCCATACAAAGAGCAAACATCATTAGGCAGCTCATTCCCAAAACAATTTTATTCGGACCGAAAGTGCCGGATAAGAAACCGTAATAGCTATTTTCGTAGGAGACGTTCCATAGAAACGGCAAAACACCGAAGTTTTGCAGCAGCACAATTGTAAATGCGAGTATAGAACAAATCAGACTGAAGTGCACAATATTTTTCAACTGCTTCAGGTCCTGGATCATTATAATTAAAAAGACAGCCGTTAAGAAGAAAGTGTAGAAATGGAATAAGTAAAGTAAGGTTTGTACTACCCAAAGAAGTTTATTGTTTAAGATGCTGCCAATCGTAGTAAAGATCATCGTAAAACTGATCCATAACAAAAAGTCGAAAAGGTAAGACAGCATTTTATATTTCCGGATGATGCCATTCATCAATGCAAAATTCTGAAGGTAGATTATCAGGATCAATAAACCGGCAAAATCATACAGCCTTAGCTCATTGTTTCCTGTTGCGCTATAGGTCATAACCGGCAGATTGTAAAAGTAGGACAAGACCATAGCGTAGACCGAATAGATCACAACCTTGGATTTATGCAGTGCCAAAAGGGCAGTTTTAGCTGCTATTTTATCGATATCACCAGATGGCAGCGCACTTGTTTCTAAATCATTCGTCATAAATTCTTCAACCAGTTTATGTATTGCGAAATTACTGTGATTCCTGAATTATTCTGCATAATAGTTTTATACAACGCAGTCGCGAATTTTTGTCGTTTCTCAGGATCTTCAATTAAAGTAACCAGTGCAGCATAAAACGCCTCATTATCAGTGGGCTCAACCATCAATCCGTTCTCACCATTAACGATAATTTGTGGGATTTCACCTACCGCCGTCACTACAACAGGTTTCTCGTATAAGCCGTATTCAAGCAAAGCAACCGGAAGCCCTTCAGAACTTGAACTCAGAATCGCAATATCTGATTGAGTCAGAATCGCTGCTGTGTCGCTCTTAGAACCATATATAAATACATGCTGCTGCAAATTCCTATCTTCAATATCCTTTATGACAGCGGCGTGATATTCGTCCTCAAATTCCTTTCCCACGAGATGAAATGTCCATTCAGGATGGGAAACGCGAACCCGGTCCGCAATATCGATCAGCATAAAATGATTTTTTTGAACCCGAAGGTTCGCAAGGCACAAGATTCGTTTGCCCGGTGTTCCATGCAACGCAGTAATGGATGTCTGATTTTCTTCCTTTTTTGTGAAATTTGGCAGATAAATAATCTTTTTACAATGTAATTCGGCTGCTGCCCAATTCTTCAACTGATGGTTTACAACGATAATTCCTTTAAAAAAATATGAAGAAAAGCGTAAAATTACAGATTCGCGAGAACTTAAAAATTCACTCATCCCATTGTGGTCATGCCAAATGATTTGCAGCTTCGGATAAGATAACTTTACCAGCATCGCCAGGAAATAGGAACTGCTGTGCGCATGAACAAAATTGATGTTGTTGGTGATGCAGAAGCGACGAAGGCGCAATACCGCACCAAAATCAATTGTCCTCTTCTTGTTAAGAAACAGATAGTGAACATTTTGATTGATGAATTGCTTCAGACTGCCTTCTTTCCTGCTGCTTACTAACGCCGAGAAGGAAATGGTCGATGAAAGTGCATTGGCATAATTCACGGCCATTCTTTCAGCTCCGCCTGCTTCTAAAGAATCTATAATTTGAACTATCCTCATCCGTGTATCAGCCTTTTTATCTCCTGTTGAAAGAAGTCCATTGTATATTTCCTTGACCATAAAATTCCTGCAACTGCTTTTCGTCTATATTGTTCGTGATCTGCCAGCAGCGACATGATTTTCTGCACATCTTCATTTAACGACATTTGTAAAAGTAGCCCACGCTCACCATAATCTAACATAAACGGAACGCAAGATACTGCAGATGATACAGGAACACATCCCCAAAACATTGCTTCTGCAACGACTTTTGGCCATCCCTCGCTTTTTGATGGCAGTATCATAAAATGTGCTTGTTGATAAGCCATTCTCAAAACATGTTCGTCTTGATTACCGTGGAGCTTAATAGTCGATTCGAGGTTCTTATCGAGGATGTATTCTTCCAGAGTAGCCCGCTCTTTTCCATCACCAAATATATCTAAAGCCACATTAACGCCTTCCTGTTGCAGCCTTTCAACAATTTCTACAGCGTACAACGGTCTTTTGCCCTCTGAAAGTGTTCCTGCAAATACGAAATTTATCTTGCCTACCAGATTTCGTGGCTCTATCGGAATTTTATCGGCTTCCCAATAACTTGCCGTAAAAAATGGCTTCACATTGGGAGAACTGCCTTCCCATTCACCATAGACCATTATCTGCATATTTTTGGTCAGAAATGTATTGTTTAAGATCCACTTTTGCAGCCGGTATGACATTGGCTGTTTCGCTTTTGGATCCCAGTTCCCGGCATATTTTGCCGTTTTAAACTTCTTTGGAAAGAAGATTTGGACGATACAAGCCAGCAATCCAATATTTCCAGGACATCTCAGATGAATATGGTCCGCCTCGGCCATTGCATTTACAATCTGATAAATTATCCGTGGAAACATCAAAAGTGACCTGACAGCTTGGATTAAAGAAGTAAAATTAATCAGCGGTATAGATTTGACATTGATGTTACTGCTCTCATAAAATAAATCGATCTTCGTCGGCTCCGATTGAACTAGTGGAGCAACAATGATAATCTCATCAACAAATTTTGCCCAGACGTTCATCTCGCGTACATAAGGTGCGTACGCAAAATATTGTTGCGAAAAATAACTATGCTGGACGTGGGTAAAAATGGCAAATTTCAATTTGGCAGCAGATTAATGTCGGCGATCGTAAATAATCTATTAATATAACCCTCAGCTTCCAGGTATTTCCTGCTCCAGCTTTTATTATTGATGCCCATCTGTAAATATCTTTGATTTTCGCGCATTGATTCAATCTTTTCGGGTAGCTCCTGATATGCAGTTCTGCCTGACAAACCGAAATAATTATGGTGTTCGGTAAAATCTTCGACTAAAATATTGATTGGAGTTGTAATGACGGCTTTCCCATACATTAGATATTCACCGATTTTCCAACCGGGAGTATCTTTAAGCCCGTCATCAGCGATGCAGATATCACATTCATTTAATAATGATAAGTATGATTTTTTTGAAGTTTCAGTATTGGAAAGAATCATATCCGGTGCTAATCTAACTGCAAGGTCATCCTGAAAAAGACCTGCCGAAGAATTAGAAACATTATTCTTTATAGTTCGGCATGCCGCGATTCTAAATTCGTTCTGAAGTTGCCTCCGTTCCTTCTCAGCAGGATCAGTATGATTCGCAGGATTCCATAACCGGGCATAAAATATTACGCGGCCACCATTATCTCGTTGATGTGACGGCACGTTTCTAAAATCGGCCGGTGCATGCGGATTGTTCGTGAAAAAGCTAAAATGATCCACTGCGCGGGCTACCTCGCTCCTACTTCTTCGATCTGTCAATAATTTCAAGTCGAGGCTAGAGAGCATCTTCAGCGCTTTATATGAATAGTTAACCTGAAAATTTAATGGATAGATGTTGCCTGATTTGTCGGATTGCAGTAAAGATCTTTTAAAATATATGTCGTACCTCGATGGTTCATCTGAAAACAAAATGTCATCAGAGTAATCAAAGAAAAGCGCTTTTTTATTGATTACCATTAAAGCTCCCTTTGAATTAAGACTTAAATTCTGACGGATCTTAAACGGGATATTATATTTTTCACAGTAAAAATACCATGAATAAAGAAGCATGTTGTGGTGCGATGCCCAAAAGGGAAGATGTAATTCAACTTGAGGTTCCATTGATAAAATTTCTGAAGTAGCCTTATACGTAAATCAATCGGCAAAGTTTCAAAATTACGATAATGCCACCTTTAATCAGCTTATAATAGAAAATAACCACAATGACGCATTACATTTTACTATAGACTGCTTTTGAGGTAATCGGTTTTGCATGTAAAAGCTTATATAGGATCTTTTCGGGCGCTAAGACTTCGTCAAAATACTTTCGGGCGTTGTTCTCCAACGACAATTTGAGATCTTGATTACGAAGAAGTAACTCAAGTTTTTCATCAATATCATCTAGTGAATCTACGTATAAAGCATGAACGCCCTCCGCTAATTCCTCAGGAAATTCATTAACGTGCCGTGTACTGATTATTGCTTTTCCAAGAGCGAGGAATTCGGCGATTTTCCAGCCGTGGCAAGATAAGACCGCGGGAGTATTAAACACGGCAAAAGAACTCTTAATTTTGGAAATATATTCCTGTAACGAATACCTGTTCGGCACTGTCAAATTATCAAACTGCTGCTGATCGCCATCCGTGCGTGGTGCAAAACCTCCTTCAAAAATGATATCAGGGTTGTTTTGGCAAGCCATTATATAAGCTGCCCTCGCTTTGTTAGTATATGGTTCCTTTTTCCAAATAGTGCTGATAAAAAATATAAAATTACTCGATGATTGCGATGGCTGGTAATACTCGAGAGGCAATCTCTTATACTGCCGCCAATAGTTTGCAAAAAAGTGCCTCTTATATTTTATTCTATGTCTGAATTTGAAATAGTGAATTAAAGCCAAAGTAATTGTTTGTCTGAAATTCCAGATTTGAATACCGAAACTAGGACCAATATTCAAAATTTTATGTCTATGCTGATCCGGAACAGTCTGTTCATTAAAATTTGCTTTGCCATAAACGTCGCACCATTGCAACTCGTCGTCATAGTAACTGTTTGTATCCCTTGAATCAATAATTATTTTTGTTTCAGTTCCATTTTCTGAGATGATGATGGCCAATGTTTCATTTTCAAATTTTGGAAATTTATCAAGATCAAACTTTATATTATTTTGATAGATATTTTTTAACCCCTTGATATAAAATGAATCATAATAGATATTGACAAATCCATAGATATATACTTTTGTTTTCATTCGAAATTTACAAGTTGAGATTTAAAAGGAAATGGTCAGTTTCCAAATATAAGGTTTTGTTCAGCATCGTACCAGGCGCGCTTTGGGGAGATCTTTCAATGCTTTTAACTTTTATTGATCTGGAGAACTACCTGCCGGCTTTTTGTACCACAACGTCATCCACGCCGCAAATCTTCCCATCGATTCAGTGAATGCTGCTTTCTTTTGATCAGTAGAAACAGAATTTAATAGCCTGATGAATGCAAGCAATAGTGTGATCGCATGCCACTTCAATCGCGCGTTCAACGACGGGTTCGGATATTTAATTCGCCAGACATACCACCCATTTCGCACCACCATTTTTCCATAACTAAATTTATTTGGCCTGCCGGCGCTGTCATGTAAATGTGCAAGCTGTGCGGAAGTAGCAATGTAGTTCTGCCCATATCGCAATGCTCGCAGAGAAAAATCGGCATCTTCGTAAAGACCATAACCTTCAAAAAACGTTGAAAATCGAATATGATCAAAAACCGATTTCTTGAAGTTCATTGACATTCCGACTATAAGATCAACCGGATAGTCTTTCCCTGTTAGTGGATACGAGAATGTTCTGCCATGTGAAAACTCGGGCATAACTCCCGGAAGCTGATCCGATCCAAGTCCAAAAATATTACGGACATAATTCCTCGCCGATTCTTTAATATAAAACTCTTCAAAAGTGTAATACTTGTTGCTTGTTATAACCCCTACATCATTTGTCTTCCACTTATTTTCGTTTATCGCCACTCCTCCTACGCCTATCGCGTCAGGATTGTTTTGAAAAGCATTTAAAATGTTTTCGACATAGGTGTTTTCAAGCACGGTGTCATCATCCAGAAAACCAACAATATCTATATCTGTCCCTACTTTTTGAATTCCGAAATTTCGCTGCTTCGTAAGTCCTCGCGTATGCTCATCGACCAAAAAATACTGCATGTTTTCGAAAGATCCTAAAATAAGTTGATCCTTAGTGGTATTATCAACCGAGCCGTCGATGATCAGGATCTCATCAGGATAATAACTCTGCAACTTAACAGATTCCAGGAGCCTGAGCAGCGCCGCGGAACGCATATAAGTGCATATTATTAGGGAAAATTTCAGCATTATTTTGTTCTTACGCCAAGCGCTAACAATTTTTTTGCATAAAAGACAGACTTATTAAATTGCAACAGCTTATACGGAACTCTTAATAGTCGCTTTATAAGCTGGCTTTTTGAACCTCTGGCAAGGAATAGAAAAAAATATTTGTACTTGTATTCTGTTATCTGACGGCTATTATAATGCTTGTAAAAAAGGTACATTACAGTCGGACTCGGAACAGGCCGTATGATTTTAACCGGTGTATCGAGCTCCCATGGCTGCTTTTTTCTAGTCTTGCCCATTACTTTTGCCTGTGCGCCCCAAACTCGGTAACCACCGGCGGGCGGCTTCAGGTGTAAACTTGTTGCAAATGGGTTCTGCATTACCGGCACGCCTAATTCGACAAGTGATAATCCAAAGTCCCCATCTTCTCCATATCCGCCATCGTAATTAATGTCATTCCCTTTGAGTATTTCGACATATTCCCTTTTAACGCACGAGTTTGCGTTGTTAAAAATCTGCGCAGCACCTGCCATCCAACGCGTAGCCTCACGCGCTTTAAGTTTTGCCTCAAGATCAGAAAGATCTTGCTGAGGATGATCAGCTTTAATGTCTAGTCCGTTGCAGCCACCGGCATTGTATGTTTGCAACATCCGTATATGTTTCTCGATATAATCAGGAACCACACGAATATCATCGTCACCAAAAACAATATAATCGCCCGTACACAAAGCAATTGCTTCATTACGTGCTCTGCAGCTGCCCTTTGTTTGCTGCCAGATAACTTTAAGCTCAAACGGATATTTCGAAGGATCGTACAGCGATTCGTCGCGCTGGTCAGCCGGCGTAGCGTCAACTACTATCACCTCCTTTGGTTTATAGACCTGTAAAGCAAGATCGTTCAGCAATTGGACGGTATAATCCTGTCTGAACATCGTAGGAATGATATAGCTTGCAGTTGGGTTTCCTTCGATTTCTTTCAGTGGCCGTGGAGGATATAAAGGTTTGGCTGCTGATGAGAATCTAAAATTCTTTTTTGCATACTTAAAAGCTGCCCATTCACTCCACTTCCAAAATCCCTTTCTGAACAACATATAAATCGAGTGATCTTTCTTGAAATTTTTTCGAAAAAAGATATATCGGTCCTCAGTTGAAATGTGAACATTTTCTACTTTAACATCGTTAAACAGCCCTTTGATATAAAGAGGCACAACGCCCTGGTAACGCAGCGCATTGAATCCTAATTGAAAAGCCGCCAGAAAGATATTTTTATAATCTTTATCAAAACCTCCCAAAAGATCCCAAGCAGTTTTTCGGATAGCAAATTGATGCGGGTTAATGCGCCAGCTCACACATTCATCCAAGCCTTCGAAATCATTTATATACCAAAAAAACACTGCCGTTTGATAAACAACATCGGAAAATGCATTTCGAAAACCTTGGTCTAATGAGCTATGCCAGATATCTCCATATCCGCGTGAAAGCTGCTCGATCATTTTGAGATCAGGACTTCCGGTATAGAGTATAATCTCTCCGTTTAATAATGTATATTCCTTAAGTTCTTGCATTTTTGTTGTTTATTATTTCGGAGTAGAATGCGACATTATCCTTTGCCGTTTCTTTAATATTAAATTTTAATTCAACCCTTTTCCTGGCCGACTTTCCGATCGAACCCGCCAATTCCTTATCAGTCATCAAAGCAATAATTTTATCGGCAAATTCTTTGTGATCTTTTGGATGGCATAGAAAACCACTTTCTCCATCGACGATCAGTTCCTGCGACCAACCGAAATTGCTGGTAACGACTGGTTTCTGTAAAGCCATTGATTCAATAGTGACCATTCCCAAAGTTTCTGCAAAAGTAGGAAAAACACAGACATGAGCTTTTTTCATGTAATCCTGAACAACATCATATGGTGTATTACCTAAAAAAGTTACTTTAGAAGCTGTTTTTTCATCAAGCTGTTGTTGCAGTAATTGCCAGGTTGATTCCGATCCGGTTGTGATATCATAGGCATCACTGCCTAACAACAGCAATCGGGCCTCAGGAATAATATTAATAACATGGTTTAATATAGCTGGAAGTTCCAAAACGCCTTTCTTTCTAATTATCGCACCAACATAAACGATCAATCCGTGTTCAAAAACATCCGGCGCCTCGTTGTTGAATCGATCCAGAAACAATCCATTTGGAATTGTCTTAAATCCTTTGGTGTTCAAATCAAAAATCGAAGCTGTCAGCTGACCCGCAAAATTAGTTGGAGCAATGTAGCCGGATGCGTTTGTAATAGCTGTTCTTTCAAAGAAAAAATTCTTTGGTTTTTGCTTTCGATTTTCCAGCCGGCAAAAATATGCGTCGCTTCCATGAAATCTTATAACCAGTGGCACAACCAGGTTCATAAAAGCAGTAATACCTGTCCAATCCGGAGCTTCCAGTATGTCTATATTTGTCTGCTTGACAAATAGATTAATCTTTTTTTGGATGCTTTTCCTTGTAAACCACCATGAGAAAAATCGATATTTTGCTTGCTTGATCTTATATATTTGAATTCCATTTTCAACTAAAACTTCGTCATTGTCCTGTCCGTACACAAACACGCTGACTTTATGGCCGGATCTGACCAGTTCAAGCCCGAGGTTTTTGATGCTGGTCCCGATTCCGCCCACGCTCTTGGCGTCCGAAAATGGAAAATGCGATGTAATGTATCCGATGTGCATTTACTTCTTGTCGATGTTTAACAGCATTTTTACCGTTCTTTTTGTTGTCCGGATAAGTTCCTGTTTTTTAACTTTCAAAACATGTCTGTATGCCAAGACGCCTTCTATTTTGCCGGCGTAACTATAAATTGTTCGTTCAGCAAAATATTGATTTATGTATAAATTTTCATCTGATTCACTTTTATTTGCTGACGGACTACAGACAAACAACTGTATTTCGCTCTCCTTATGTCTTAAGCCAAGAATTTTGGTGAATATGCCGAAGTCAAACTGTCTGCTAAAGAGCGTCAGATCATAATACCGCGAAATCTTAAGGAAATTACCTTTTAAATTGCATGTGGTACTAATGTTATGCTCATTGGCAAGTGCAACAGATTCTGCCAACGCAAAAGGAGGCAATATTACACTGTCAATTAAGATCGTGCACGACGCGGAGTCGTTGGATTTATCAAAACCAAAAGCGATCTTTTCAAAATTAAATACTTCGTTCATGTAGCGTTCGACAACCTCATCTTTCCGAGCAAACTTAAGGACAGCGCCACCCAAATTAATTTTTACATTTTGATGATCATAAATTTTCCATCTCATCGGGAAATAATCCTTATCATCATCAACCTTTCTTTTTGATTCTGAAAAGTTGTGCAGAGGACGGATTATAATTGAAGTCTCTTTTTCTCCAAACCAAGCGCACCACCATGAGAATGTCGAATTGCTGATAATAAAATGATCGCACAAAGTCGACAATGCCAGCTGCTCAACTCCGGGTAAATTTTTACCAAAATAAGCGTTTGGCAGAAATGAAAAATGAAATTTACAGTAGTCGATATCGTCACTAAGAATAATCAAATTTGACTCGCGCCATTGTGGATAAAAATTTACTAAAGCGTGGATATAATACGAAACCGGAAGCTGAAAATAATCCGGATGATCCACAAAATCACCACGCCGAATCGAAATAAGAATTGTGGTTTTGGAAAGCGCTTCAGAGAATCGGTTTTTAACTTTTGAAATTACAGCCTCATCAAATTTGAAGTAGAATTTTGCCAGTGGAACATCAAAATATCTTTCCGACTGAAACCAGCCTTCCAGATCGACATCGGCAGTTTCTAAAGTTATAGGTTCATAGTGATAATTAGGTTCGTGAAACTTGCTTCCGGGTGCAGCATCCAAAATTGGCAAAGGGTTGCTAAAGAATTCCTGAAAAGACCATCGTGGGAAAGCGTAGTCAAGCCCATTGCGATGTGCGATTCCAATCGTGGACGCAATCTGGAACAACTGATTTCCTAGATTTCCCTTCTTTTCGAGTTTTGAAAAAGTGACCATTATGATTTTTGTTAATCCTCAATGTGGTTAATATAACCAACTGATCCTTTATTTGATATAATAGAAGCTATTGGCGCAGCAACAACTGCGTGGTCTGGAACGTCAAACATTACTATCGCATTTGCGCCGATCAGTACGTCATTTCCAATTTTAATACCTCCTAAAATAACAGCACCTGGCCCGATAAAAACCCTGTCGCCTATTTTTGGAATTCCCATATTCTTTCCGCGCGCCAAAACCCCGATGGTCACGCCTTGAGATAGGTTGCAGTGATCTCCGATTTCTGCGTCTCCATGTATGACGATTCCACCGAAATGGCCTATATACATGCCTCTGCCGATTTTTGTGCGATACGAAATATCAAAACCGTACTTAAATTTTAATCGTCTGTACCACCAGAAAAAGAAATAAAATAGCAATCTGTTTTTTCTTCGGTAATGCTGGGTACACCTTAAAATCGTTAAAAATTTTAATCCCGGGTTTGGTTGCAGGTAAAAAATTCGAAATAACGATGCTGCCGTGACTTTAGCAAATCCGCATCTAACGAAATCAGATGTAATTAGGTTTCTAAGCATCCTTTTGGCTTAAGATTTCTGAAATGCCGCGCCAGATTCTTGCTGATGCCATTTGTTGCGGCTGCATATTGATCTTGTCAAACCAAAGTTTTGCATCTGCACACTGAGACTCAGAATCGGCCAACATTTTCTTAATCTGGACTTCAATTTCATTATAGCTGTTAATCCATGCCACACAATTCGGCGAGGTCATTGATCTGAAATGAACATAATCATAGCATTTGTGAATATCCCAGCCTTCTCGAGCTTGCTTCTCCTGATTGTAGTTAAGATAGCCGCACGGTTTCCCCATAGCTGCATAATCAAAAACCATAGAAGAACCAAGGTTGATTACAAGTTCAGTATGTGCAATGACATTGGTTAATAATGCAACATCTTCCGGCATTGGCAGAACGTCGCTCCAGGAATTTCCCATCACCTGCCACTTCGGCCTAACCTCAGTGATTATATTATCATAATCCTGAACCACTCTGTCGTAACGATCAGAAAAGTCGACAGGACAACGTCTGAAAATAATTCCGATTTGATAGCCTTCGTTGTTTAATTTCTTTACTATTTCAGCAGTATCCCTGAGATACTGGGGATCGTCTGGTGAGGTTGTAATGTCATCACCTGAAAAACAGATATATTTTTTTGCAAGATCAAGATGGTGTTCAGAAAAAAATTGCTCCCTGCTTTGCTGAAGATCCGGTTGGTAATGGGTCTCAAACTGTGGCGTTCCCGCAACAAGAATTTTATCAGCCGAAATATATGGATAATAAAACAGCAGTTCGTCTTTCATCAGATCGCTCCATACAAAATAGTAATCGGTTTCTACTACCATAGTTGCTTTTGGCAGGTTGTCCCACGAAAATATAACGGTTGCGGTCTTTATCCCAAGATCCGACGCAGCCAGTAATGGAGCAATTGCTGTAGCATGGCGCTGGTTTGTACAAAAAACAATTGCAGGCATTTCATCTTTTAAGGTCTTGTAACATTGTGAATAGTGCAATGTTTTGCGTTCGTTAGACCGCAACCTTCTTCGGACGTTTTTTAGCCCACTTTCAGAAGAATATAAACTGACCAGAAATTTTACAAAAGTATTTTTAACTATTGATTTTAAACTCTTGTACTGTAAATGAAACCGATAGCTGTCGTATATCGTGTCGTTTGTTTTCTTTATATTAAGATTTAGTTCAATATGTTTACGTGCATTTTTATAAATATCCGTTAATGGGTGCAACTTTAAATTTGACTGCCTGATCTCCTTGTAGCCAAATTTCGACAAGTTGATTGGAGTAAAATTCCAATAAACTATGTCGAAGTTTTGAGCAATTCCATGTTTATAAAAGTTGGAATAAACAAAATTTCGCAAACCTACACCATCAGGCAAGAGCACAAATATTTTTTTAGCTTCCATTTTAGTAATCCCTGAACTGCTTTTGGTGATTGATACTCCAAATGTCCGCATTTGAAACGACTTCCAGAAACAATTCCGCACTATTACCTTTTCCAAAATTAGAATTCTGAAATGTAGTCGTGTGATTATCTATGTCCTTTAAGGTTTCTGCTATCGATATTGTATCATAATCCGCATTTAAGATATCGGCGTGAACCGCTCGATTTTGCTGCCTAGTGCCAATATTGATTATAGGAATTCCGTAGTAAGGTGCCTCGCGGATTCCTGCGCTGCTGTTACCTATAATAAATTGCGCGTTCTTAAGCAGGGCAAGAAAATATTCGAAGCGCAAAGATGGGAAAATTCTAAATCTGTGATTACCCTCCAATTTATTGTATGCTTCGATGATAAACCTGCTGCCTAAGTCATTGTTTGGATAGATTACAATATAATTATGATGGTCGTCTAAAAGTGCGTTTACAAATGCAGTCGCGTACTCTTGCATATTCTTCGATTCGGTAGTTACAGGATGAAACATCGCGATCGCAAAAGAGTCAAATTTTATTTCGTAATGCTCTTTGGCATCCTGCAACGACGGCAAATCGGAGGAAAACATTATGTCAACATCAGGAGACCCGATTGTAAAGACTGAAGATTCAATTTCGCCCATTTGAACCAGTCTCTTGCCTGCATCATTATTTGACACGAAATGAATATGACTTAATTTACTGACGCTATGGCGTATTAACTCGTCAACAGTTCCTGACAGCTCTCCTCCTTCAATATGTGCCACCAGGATATTGTTTAGAGAACCAACTATTGCGCCTGCCAATGTTTCCACGCGGTCGCCGTGAACAATTATCATATCCGGGTATACGTCTTTAATGTAAGCGGAAAGTCCTTCAATGGTTTTTGCGAGTGTCAGATCCATTGTGGTTTCGTGCGTATGGTTTTCGAAAGTATGAACGTTTTTAAAGTTGCATCTTTCGACCTCAATCAGCGTATAGCCATATTCTTTCTGCAGATGCATTCCGGTCACAAACACGAAAACCTCGAAAGCTCCATGTTTTTCCAGGCTTAAGATTAACGATTTTATCTTTCCGAAATCGGCGCGCGTTCCGGTCAGGAACATTATCTTCTTTACATTATTCAAAATCTGACCAGTCTAGTTGCTCATCACTTCTAATTTCTCGGACAGCTTTTTTGCCAAGTACAAAATCAAAATGTTCGGCAAGTATTTTCCCTGTTCCAGGGCGCTTAACCCAAATATTATCTTTGGTCAATACTTCTCCTACTGCAATTGGCGCAATACTGCAGAGCGAGGCAAAGGCAAAATCTATGGTGACCTGTTCTTCTTTTGCGGGCTCTTTTACACCACCACGCATCTGCTGAATTTCTTTGGAACCAACAATCAATTCGGCGCATGCCTGCTCATCCATACTGCAAATTATATCTGGACCTGATCTTTGCATAGTGTCAGTAAAATGACGCTCCAGTATCGATGCACCCAAAGCAGTAGCCGCCAAACATGCATTGTTATTTAAAGTGTGATCACTAAGTCCGAATACCTTATCCGGAAATGCTTCATGTAATTGTACCATCGCGCCCAGCCTGACCAAATGTATTGGAGTGGGATATAAATTAGTCGTATGCAGTAATGCAACCGGTACATTATATTTGTCAAAGATTGCCACTGCTTTTTTTACACTTTCAATTGTATTCATGCCTGTACTTAAAATAACCGGCTTTCCAAAAGCAGCTATATGCTCAAGCAAAGGATAGTTATTGCATTCTCCGGAGCCGATTTTGTATGCAGGTATGTCAAATTTTTTAAGACGCTCCGCAGCTGCCCGTGAGAAAGGCGTCGATATAAATATCATTCCCAAACTTTCTGTGTAAAGTTTCATCTCAAGTTCGTCCTCTTCACTTAATGAGCAGCGATCCATAATTTCATATATCGATACGCTGGCATTTCCGGGAATCACTTTTTTTGCAGCACCACTCATTTCGTCGGCAACGATATGTGTTTGATGTTTGATTACTTCGGCTCCGGCTCGCTTCGCCGCTTGAACCATTTCTTTAGCGACTTTCAGTGAGCCTTCGTGATTTATTCCGATTTCGGCAATAACTAACGGTGGGTAATCAAGGCCGATTCTTCGACCGGCTATTTCTATAAATGGGTTCATCTAAATTAAAAATTGTGTTGCATTAGCAATCTGGCGTATTCAAGATCATCCTGGGTATCGATATCGACATTTGCGAATATATGATCTGTAATAAATGGTGTGACGTCATTTGAAATTATAGTTTCATTTAAAACAAGTTCTGCACTACTAATGTACAACAAACCATTTTCAAAATATAGAGGCTCAAGATCCTGACTTCTTTGCCCCGGCTTATAATTAAAAGGCTGAAAAACTCCATCAATGATCTTTCCCAGCTTTTGATTGTTTCGGCTAACTGTCATCAGGCTTGGCGATTTGCTTTCAGTAAAGGCTTTGTAAGCATCCTTAAGTAATTCTGCAGGCCGTAAAGGATTTGTAGGCTGAAGCAGAAATACGTTAGATATTGATGCTGGAAGTTGTTCCAGGCAATGTTTTAGAGCAGAAGCTGTAGGTTCAAAATCTCCTGACAAATGTTGTGGGCGGTCGATGACTTTTGCTCCGTTTTCGAGTGCAACTTTTTTAATCTCTTCGCTGTCGGTCGATACATAAACTTCATCTATAATTGAATTGTTTTGCAATGCGTAACGGATACTGTGAACAACTAATGGAATATCCCCGAGATGAAGAAGATTTTTGTTTGGAAGCCTCTTTGAACCTCCACGGGCGGGAATAATTGCGATGTTATTGATCATGTGACAAACTTTTCAAAACATTATAAATTAGACTTTAATATTTGCGGCGTCCAATATATTACTGCCGACGGAAGCTGTTGAAACAACTCATATTCTTTATTGGTAAGCCGGTTGCTGTTGTTATAGATTTTCCGTGATGAAAGTATGAGATCTACAAGCGCGCCTACTATTGCGATAAGAGCACGATAATCACCTTTTAGCACTTTTAACTTAAATTGAATCCATAACGAATACGCCATTTTTTTTGGGACTTTCCTCAAAGGCACAAACATCCAGTATAAATACCATCCCGAACGTAAAGACCGGCGCAGCCTTATAGCATAATCACGATCATTCTTTCGTTCCCGGATATCAACCCGATGATGGGCAAAAATCGCGGGCACGTAATGAACTTCTTTCTTGATTTTAAATAAGTTATATGATATAAAGTCTTCTTCACCATGAAACATAAACCATGACGGATATTCTGGTATTTGTGACCAATCTGACATTCGCCACGCATGTGCACCTCCTAAAAAACTTTGCACTCTTTTCGCGGAATCATCGGAAAAGGAGGAATCAGGAGATTTTTTTCCCCAAAAAACACGGAAAGAGATTACTGCACAATCAGGATGCGAAGTAAAATATTTTTCTATGATATCTAAAGGATCTTCAGAGATGATATGAAGATCGTCATCTATTGAAATTGCATATTCAGTTGTAGTCATGGCCATTAGCCTGTTCCTGGAATAAATCAGACCTTTTGAAAAATCATTTCTGAAAATTGTTACATTAGGATAATTGCTCTTTACATAGGAAAAAGTTCCGTCTGTAGATCCGTCATCACAAATAATGCAGGTAACATCCGGCCGATATAGAATGCCTGCACATTTTTCCAATGTAAAAATTAGGTCAGAAAGCCTGTTTTTACTAGTTATTAATATTGAAAATTTTTTTTGTCCCATTAGTAATGAACTGGATACTTCTGCTGTTTCTATTTTTCGCCTACTAACCTAAATCCGGATCCTAAAAATCTAGTTAGTTATTTGTTCCATTTAAATTTGATAAATATTCTTCCTATGATCCTATTGATCATGATATGAAATTTTTTTTGAACTAAGAAAGGCCTTATAGCTTGGAGAAACTCAGCCGATATCTTAAAATTATTTTGATCATATTCTACCGCAGCAACATCGTCAAGTTTATTTCCCATGTGATAAATATAGCTCTGAACTGTGGACAGACGGAACATTCCTTTCTTGTCAGCCAAGCAGTCGATAAATTCACTTTCGTAGGAATTTTTAAATTTTATTTCAGGAAAATGGTAGATGTTCCTAAATTGTATGGTTCGATAAGTGGACACAACATGGTAGGCGCCAATAACTGCAGGGACTGGTTTCTTTAAAATATATTGTTTTTCTCTCCAGTCGTATTTTCCCATTCTGCGATGGATTATTTTTGGAAGGTCAGTGCCCTTTATATATAGGTCTATATCATCATCGGAAACGTTTTTTCCATAGCCGATATTATTTCGCAAAGAATTCAACCCAAAAACCGATTGGTTAAAATGAAAAGTAGTGTACGGACAAGGATGTGGCGAAACTACTCCCGCCCGAGGATGGTTGCTAAATACATCAAAAACTGCCTTTTCCCATCCGTTAAAAAAAAGGATATCAGCGTCTGAAATAGTCACGAACTCTTCATTAATCCCGCGAACTTCGTTCAACACAGCATAAACTTTCCCTTTATTTTCCGAATAAACCACATATTTATCGATATGATGTTTGTATTTATCAACTATCGATTGAACATGGGGCGCACTATTGTTATTAATGATTGTTAACGCAGTTGTTTCGGAATTAATAGTTTTTGTAAGTGAAAATAGGCATTTGTCGAGCACAAGATCAAGTTCCTTGAAGTACTCAGCTTCAGACAGAGGTATGTAAAAGACAACAACAACTCGATGTCTCTTCAGAATATTTTTTTCTCCTTTATATTTTTCTGGATTATTTCCGGAACGCATAATATTTTTCATCAAAAGAAATTAAAATACGACGTATGAAATTTATTAACGCCCAACCATCGAAATTAAAAACGTAGACCAACATTATTTTAAGTCCGAGGAATATTTCTTTCTTATTATATATATAAAACTTTTCTGCATGTGAAAGCACTTTAACCTGATCTTTAGGTTCAAAAACACGAAGATGATCGATTAGCCTAGAATAGAATGCAGCATCAGCTTTTTTCTTTTGGACCAGATTCGTTGTCATTCCGGAAATACTAACGGGCGAAATTCTGATATGCACTTTGGCCTCATTTATACTGAACACAGGTCCGAAATCAGAAAATTCAAGCACGGCAAAAACATCAGAATGCCAGGCTAACGGAAATTCAACGAATTTTCTTTTAATAACGTTCTCCATCGAAAAAATATACTCACTGAGTGAGCTTCTAGTCTTCCCTTCAAATTTTCTAACTAAAAACTTGGTCACATTTTCAAGAACAGGATGAACGTATGCATCACTAACAACTTCACTATGCTCATTAATTTTATAGGTAGCAAAACGGATTAATTTTATATTCTGCAGCATAACTTCCTCATGATGCTGATAAAAGGCTTCTATACAATTATTTTCCAATAAATCATCGTCACCTAAAAGCATTAGCCATTCGGCATCTTCTACTAAATTAATGCACCGTTGCCACTGTTTAACCAAGGAGCTCTTTCCTACGTTATCTTCAAAACGATAGTACGAGTAGTTAATCTTATTCTTAAATTTTTCTAGTAAAGGCCGTACATCATCAGGACTTGCATCATCTCCTATGTATACTTTAAATCGGTTGTCCGTTTGACGAGACAGCGAATCAAGAGTCTTTTCAAAGAATAGCAATTTATAATATGGGATAACAATCGCGAGCACTAGCGTAGAAATTTTCTCAATATAACTACAGGCTTTAAAAGTGTAGCGCCAAATTTATAGGAGGCACTGCTATAAATTTTTTGCTTGTCATTTTTTTGTTGTATTTGTGTAATCTCCGTGCCTTCAAAAATACTCGTATTTTGTAATAAAAAATGTTGATCTGATGCAATGGCGACTAGATACAAATGATGCATTTCCGTTTGCGCTACCGCCTCGTAGTTACCAGTATAATATTTAATTCCAAGAGTTTTATTTTCATCGTTAATTAAAGAATTTCCATTAAGGTATGTTTGAGTTAGCAGCTGAACATTTGTGAAGTACTTAGATATTAGATCCAAAAAATCTTTCTTGTAGAGTTCTTTAACATGATATTCGTTTGAAAAACTGCGCAGATCCGAGTAATACAATTTATCAGGCGTCGAAATTATTAATATACCGTTGGGTTTCAGTACTCTTTTAATTTCGGTAAACATGATATCATGCCTGTCATGATGCTCAATAGTTTCAAAACTAACCACAACATCTACACTACAATTATTTAAAGGGATAGCATCCGTGCTACCAATTAAAAATTGAAGGTTAGCGGATTTATATTTAGAAGCGGCATTTTCAACAGCATTTTGTGCTATATCGACTCCTATGACCATCTCTGCCTGCTTGCTCAGTAAGTTGCTTCCGTAGCCTTCTCCACTTGCAATATCTAAAACGACCTTATCTTTACAATATTCAGCAGCGATTGCATATCTATGCAGATGATCAATTGTATCCCTGCTGTAAATAAAGGTTTCTAATCTCTCACCGCTCCATTTTACCTTTTTCTGCATCTAGCTTTTATTTATCCATCTTAAATCTGGTCTCACCACTCCTGGAAATTTTCCTGTATATGAACCACGTACCGAATTCCCCTGCATTTCATCGATAACTGTGAATGAAAGCAGTTCCATTTCATGAAAAAGAACCTCGAAAGGTGTGTATCGCATTATAGCGAAACTTACTTCATAAGAACCTTCTGCCAATAAATTGCCAGGAATTTCTAATGCAGTAGTATAAACACCTTTCTTAGCCGGTTCTTTAAGTGCTGGCGAATCACGATCATGAGAACTAAAGATATGAACGCCCTGATCATTAAACAAATTTAAACCGTGAGTGTACCTTTCATCATCTGCTAAAACTTCGTAGGTAAAAACAGTTTTTATTTTCTCAGTTATGTCGAAAACACTCCCTATTTTATTTTCTTTATTAACTAGCTTCACTTCGCGAAGCTTAATTTGCCTACTGCCGGGTGCCTTCTCTAAATTGGTCCATACTCTATGCGCATTTTCACCTACCGTCACTTTTAGGTATTCATCAATAACGGTTTGTATATCACCTGCTTTATGGATTTCACCGTTGTTAATTAAGAAACCTTTCGTACAAAGCCTGCTGACAGCCGACATATTATGGCTGACAAATAAAACTGTACGTCCTTCTCCTTTAGAGATATCACCCATTTTACCCAAGCACTTCTTTTGAAATTCCGCATCACCAACAGCCAGAACCTCATCAACGATTAAGATCTCGCTTTCAAGATGCGCAGCAACAGCAAAGGCGAGACGCACATACATTCCGGATGAATATCTTTTAACCGGTGTATCTATATATCTCTCAACACCGGAAAAGTCAATAATTTCTTCTAATTTCCTGGTGATCTCCTTCTTACGCATTCCGAGGATCGCTCCGTTTAAATATATGTTTTCCCTTCCGGTAAGTTCAGGATGAAAGCCTGTTCCTACTTCGAGAAGGCTTGCTATACGGCCTTTGACTTTAATCTGACCAAGTGTTGGTCCGGTTACTCTTGAGAGTAATTTTAAAAGTGTACTTTTTCCAGCACCATTTTTTCCAATTATTCCAACAGCCTCTCCTGCACGGATTTCAAAATTTAGGTCTTTCAGCGACCAAACTATGTTAGTTGTTCCTTTAACTGAACGATCGTTAGCTTCTCCAATTTTCAAAAACGGATCTTCTTTCCCTCTGATTTTGGTTGCCCAAAGACGTTCAAGGTCACGTGATATCGTACCAGTTCCAATCTGGCCAATTTGATATGCTTTTGAAACATTTTCGACTTTTATAATTACAGGTGCCGCCATTAAATTGTGTCTACGAAATTCTTTTCGGTCTTATTAAATATGATTATTCCCACCGCAAGCAACATTATTGTTACCAAAGCCGAATACCCTATGCTTGCAACAGTGAATTCGCCCTGGCCCAAAAAGGCATAACGGAAAGCTTCAATAATACCGGTCATTGGATTTAGTTCAATAAGCCATGCAAACTCGGGATATTTTTTGCGCGCTTCGCTAAGCGGATAAATTACAGTAGTGCCATACATTAGTAGTTGCACACCAAATGTGACCAGAAAAGTCAGATCACGATATTTCGTAGTCATTGCGGTAATGATCAGTCCGGCACCAAGCCCAAGAAAGGCCATCAGCGCTACTAAAATGGGAAACATGAGAATTGCCGCCGTTACTTCAAATTCGGCACCAACGAATGCAAAATATATCATCGTGGCAACCAGCAAAAGCAACTGGACTCCGAAACGTACCAGATTGCTGACAACTATGCTCAGCGGCATGATTAGCCTCGGAAAATAAACTTTGCCAAAAATATTAGCATTATCCCTGAAAACAGTACTTGTTTTGGTTAAGCAGTCGGAAAAATAATTCCATGCGGTAATGCCTGATAAGTAAAATAAAAAGTCCGGAAGTCCGTCTGTGCCGATGTTGGCGAGTTTGCCAAAAACAAAAGTAAAAACAATAGTTGTAAGGATCGGCTGAACAAAGAACCACAACGGCCCTAAAATAGTTTGCTTATAAAAACTTACAAAATCACGTCTGACGAACATTCCCAGCAAATCTCTATAGCGCCACAAATCATCAAACCTCACATCAAAAAGTGATGTATGTCCTTTGATTATCAGGTCCCAGTCCTGTGACTGACTACTCTTATCTGCTAATCCTTTCATTACCTGTTTTTATTGACTGCGAATTTTTCGATGCCGTGCAAATATACAAATTACATCAGGCAAAGCTAACGCCAATGGTGAAACATCATTAAACTTGATAAGTGCACAAATTCCGTAACTTTGTGAATCATAACCTACTTGTATTGTTTTACCACTTTTCAAAAAAAACTGCATTATCCGATTTGATTCCGCCTGATCATGTCGATATACATTCGCACTTGCTTCCCGGCATTGACGATGGTGCAAAAGACATCGAGCAGTCGGCATTTTTATTATCAGAATTGACGCAAATTGGAGTTACTGAATTCATCACTACACCGCATATCCTGCATCAGGTTTATGATAATACACCTGAGGGAATTCAAAATACGCTGATAACAACGCAATCATCTCTGCCTACAAAATATAAATTACGTGCTGCTGCCGAGTACATGATGGACAGTAATTTTAATAGTCTTATAAAATCTGCGCCGCTGCTTACTCTGAAAGATAACATTGTACTGGTTGAAATGTCTTATATAAACCCGCCAATGCAGCTTTACGATTTCATATTCGACCTTCAGATCGCAGGTTATATTCCGATGCTGGCGCATCCTGAACGCTATTCATTCTACCATCACAAATTTGATGAGTTTAAGAAGCTGAAAAACGCTGGATGTAAATTTCAGATCAATCTGCTGTCATGCACAGGCTACTACGGAAGCAGTGTCCTCGAATGTTCTAAGAAACTTTTAAAGAGCGGCATGATAGATTTTAGTGGATCCGATGTGCATCATAAGCAGCATATAGCATCATTCAAAAACAAAGTGCTTATAAAAGACATCGCGCCCTTAAAAGACGCGATGCAAAATAATATATTTTTTAGATAAGAAATTACTTCTTCTTAAACAGCTCCTTATACCACGGTTCTTTAACGACATCCTGCCCGTAGCCATAGCCGTAACCATAACCGTAGCCATATCCATAACCGTAGCTCTTCTTCCAGATCGTATCGTTTAGTACGATTGACATGTTAGGCAGCTTTTTCTCTTTGTAGAATGAGTCAGCTAATTTTAGAAGTCGCTTATCGAGATAGTTCGCACGCATAACATAGATAAAAGCATCCGCATTTTTCGCGATCAACAATGTGTCGGTTACAACGCTGACCGGAGCTGTATCAACAATTATGTATTCGAATTCTTTTTTAAGGTCCTCAAACATCTTGTCGACTTTTTGGTTCATCAGCAATTCGACCGGATTAGGCGGAATTACACCTGATGGTAAAACAAACATATTTTCGAAATTGTCCATTTTGATAATATAGTCGCGAACGTCGGTGCCGTTTTGTGCAATGAAGTTTGTAAGGCCTTTTGCAGGAAGTGCCATATAATGATCAATCTTCGGATTCCTGATATCAAGCCCAACGAGTAAAACCTTTTTGTTTGAAAGCGCAATGGTAGTTGCAAGGTTCACTGCCACAAAAGTCTTACCTTCTTTAGGAAGAGTGGATGTGACAAAGATTGTTTTGGCCAGTCCTTCCTTGACATTACCCAGCATAAACTCGAGATTGGTCCTTACAATGCGAATTGCTTCTGCTGAACTGGAACGGCTGTTTGTGTTGATAATTTCGTCAATCGATTCAGATTTAGGAATGTCACCAAGAAACGGAACAGACACTTTAGACTCGACGTCGCTGCGTGTCTTGATTTTGGTATCCAATAACTGCATCAGGTAAATGATCAGGAATGGGATAATGAGTCCAAGTGCAAAAGCACCCATGTAGATAATCCTGCTTTGCGGTGAAACAGGTGATGTAGATGACATTGCTGAGTCAATCACTTTTGCGTTTGGAGGTGTAACGGCGAGTGAAATTGCAATTTCTTCACGCTTCTGAAGTAAGTACAGGTATAGTGCTTCTTTTATTTGCTGCTGGCGGCCGATGACTCTGAATTCACGTTCCTGCGTTGGGATTTGCGATATTTTACCACGCATAAGCGTTCCCTGTCTTTCTAAATCACCACGACGGATTCGCAGAGAGGCACTAAGCCTTTTTAAACTTTCGCTGATGTTGCTGCGTATCTCAACAATTCGTCCCGTGATATTTTTGACAACAGGATTGTTTCCGGTTCCGCTTACAGAATATCTATTTTTTTCGAGAAGCAGGTTGTTATGCTCTGCAATAAGTTCGGCTGATGCGCCGTCATTGGGAACAATATTGGATGGGATAAGATCATCTGTAGAAGCCTTTTCCATAAATTCCATCATCGACTGGATGATTCGCAATTGCGTTTCAGTTTCGATAAGTTCACGTTCGAACGTGACGGAGTTTTGAAGATAAATTCCGGCTTCAGATACGATATC
>DASWND010000130.1:0-1516 GCA_036399435.1 Flavobacterium sp. | reverse complement strand
TCTCGTTTTTGTTTGAGTTCCTCGATTTGTTCTCCAGACAGCTTTTTCTGCGCTCCGAACCGCACACCTTTTTGTTTGGCTTTCGCAATGCCATCCATCTGCCGTTCGGCACGAATCTCGGTTTCAAACTGGGCGATTGCTCCAAGCATATTGAAAAGCAGCCTGCCGGTTGCATCGCCGGTATTTATATTCTGGTCAATAACCTGAAGCTCAACGCCTTTGCGTTTTAATTCGTCGGCAATCTGGCACAGATGTAGAGTCGAGCGCGCGAGCCGGTCGAGCCGTGTCACAACTAGTGTATCTTCCTCTCGAACATATTCGAGACAGGCTTCGAGCTGCCACCGCTTTTGATTAGTGCCGCTCTTTTTCTCCTGGAAGATTTTTTTACAGTGTTTAAGTTTATCGAGTTGGACATCGAGACTCTGACCAACCGAACTAACGCGCGCGTAACCGACAAGTGCCATAATTCTAAAAAAGTAGATTGATTTAGAAACATCTCAAAAGTATCAATAATCCTAAGACGTTTTGAGAATTATAACATGAGACATAAAATAAGACACAAGTTTTGCACTGTCTTACAAACTACACTTTCTGAGACGCTACGGTCTAATGTTTTTCAAATAATAATTGATGTGCAAAAAACCATGAAAGGAACTGGATTATTTCATCTCCTCCAAAACGTCGGATTTATTTGACTGTTAGACTATTTTTCTTATGGTACCCTCGCTCTTTCTTGGGCTTGGCAGTTGTCCGGGCAGGTCTAAATTATCTTTAACTAAAACTTCCAGCCATACGTTAGCAACATCAGCATAAGCACATAACACATACCATGGTGGGTCAAGAATTCCACGTTCATATTTCGAGATTCGTTCCTGGATCAAATCGTCTTCCAAACCGAGTTTCCTTATCATCCCGTTTTGTGATAATCCGCCATCGATTTTATTTCTAATTGTCAAAAGTTTCTCCGCCAACCGTTCCGGTCGCGGTCTTTTCGCGCTACCCATCAGCCACCTCCGGTTGATGAATAGCGTTAATGTCTTCAGTTGAATTGCAACTGAAGACAAATATCTTTATGATGTTGCTAAAGACAATTGTCTTTAGGCTGTTTTTAAGGACCGGTGCCGCCGAAGAGTATATAAAAGAAACTCTTAAAGCGGTGTAACGCATCAGGTTATTCTCTGGTCGTTACACATAATTTGAAAATCCAGAATAGTTTATCGGATTTTACTTATTTTCGTTACCTATCCAACAAAATAAGGCATTTTTAATCGACATTTTGACTTGGCATCAAGTATTTCATCTACCCTATACAATGAAGAAAACAATTTTTTTATCATTATTGTTTCTGAGCCTAATACTTACTTACCTTTTTGGCTGCGGCTCTAAAGAACTTTCACGCTCACAAGCTCAAAATCTGATCGAACAAAGCAAAGACTATCAGCAACCGTTTGCTCTTGAATTGATGCAGGGCGAAACGCTTCAATCTTACGGCAAAACGCTGTATTTGCTTGATTCC
>DASWND010000129.1:0-13039 GCA_036399435.1 Flavobacterium sp. | reverse complement strand
CCTTATAAAAAATACGCCGACCTTCTTTCGGTCAAAAAATCCTTTGATCTGAATGAACTGAAGTTTCCTTTTATATGGAAAAGTACGCGCTTCGGATACGATGGCAATGGCGTAAAAGCCGTGCGCTCGATCAACGATCTTGAAAATCTTGCAGATACAGAATGTATCATCGAAGAAATGATCCCATTCAAAAACGAACTCGCGGTAATTGTCGCCAGAAGTCCATCCGGAGAAATAAAGACTTATCCGGTTGTTGAAATGGAATTCCATCCCGAAGCCAATCAAGTCGAATACGTCATTTGCCCGGCACGCATTTCATCCAAAATTGAAGAAAAAGCACGGAAGCTTGCACTTCAGGTTTCAGAAGCTTTCAGCCATGTTGGCCTGCTTGCAGTAGAAATGTTTCTCACGAACGACGATGAAATTTTAATAAATGAAGTCGCTCCACGTCCGCATAACTCCGGCCACTACTCTATCGAAGCTTCATATACATCACAATTCGAACAGCATCTCCGCGCAATTCTCGATCTTCCGCTCGGCGACACAAGCAGTAAATCAGCTGGCGTTATGGTCAATCTTGTCGGCGAAGAAGAACATTCAGGAAACGTGCTTTACGAAAATATTGACTCCATTCTCGCAATGCCCGGCGTTACTCCACATATTTACGGGAAAAAGCAAACGCGTCCTTTCCGAAAAATGGGCCACGTTACAATTGTAAACAAAGATCTGAGTCAAGCCCGCAAAATTGCCGAACAAGTTAAAAACACGATTCGTGTCATCAGCCAATAATATGAAAGTAGCAGTAATCATGGGAAGCATTTCCGACATGCCCGTCATGCAGGAAGCCATTGATATTTTACAAGAACTCGGAATCGAAACAGAGACCGATATCGTTTCAGCCCACAGAACGCCGACCAAATTATTCGAATTCAGCAACAATGCGCATGGCCGCGGTATTTCAGTCATCATTGCGGGCGCAGGCGGAGCGGCACATTTACCGGGAATGGTCGCATCGCTTTCACCATTGCCTGTCATCGGTGTTCCAATAAAATCAAGCAATTCTATTGATGGCTGGGACAGTATTTTGTCAATTTTGCAAATGCCGGGCGGAGTTCCCGTGGCGACGGTTGCATTAAATGGTGCTAAGAATGCCGGCATCCTCGCAGCGCAGATCATAGGAAGTTCCGACAAAAATGTACAGCAAAAGATTCTCGACTACAAGCAAGGATTGCGCGACACTGTAATCGAAGCAGCAAAAAAAATAAATCAATAATTCCCTGATGCGGATTTTCAGGAGCTATTTCCTGCTGTCCGCTGCAATCTTTTTTGCTTCTGCTACCCTCCTTTGGAGGGGCTGGGGGAGGCTGCAAAAAAGGATATCCGCTTCCATCAGGGCTAGGGCTAAAAAACTAAATCATGAGCATCTTAACACAGCATTTTAATACTAAACATAATACAGCACCATTCTCGCAAATCAGCAACACCGACTTCAAACCGGCATTCGAACAAGCGATAGAAATGGCGCGTAAAGAAATTGACGCAATCACAGATTCTTCCGAAGCACCAACATTTCAAAATACAATTGAAGCGTTGGAATTCTCAGGTGAAACTTTAGACAGGTTGTCATCAATATTCTTCAACCTGAACTCGGCAGAAACCAACGATGAGATCCAGCAGATCGCACAGGAAGTTTCTCCACTGCTTTCAGCTTTCGGAAACGACATAACGCTAAACGAGAAATTATTCCAAAAAATTAAGGAGGTTCATTCTCAGAAAGAAAACCTGAATTTATCCACCGAACAAAAAACGCTTCTCGACAAAAAATATAAAAACTTCACGCGCAACGGAGCACTTCTCGCCGATGACAAAAAAGGACGTCTGCGTGAAATAGACGCAGAATTATCAAAACTCAAACTTACCTACGGAGAAAATGTACTCGCAGAAACCAACAACTACGAACTTCACATAACAAACGAAAATGATCTCAACGGTTTGCCTGAAGATTCTATTGAATCCGCAGCAAGCCTGGCCAAATCTAAAAATAAAGAAGGCTGGATATTCACGCTTGATCATCCGAGTTACCTTCCGTTTGTCACTTATGCAGAAAATCGTGAACTCCGAAAGGAATTGGCTATTGCCGCAGGAAAAAAAGCATTCCAGAAGAATGAATTCGATAATCGTGAAAATGTAAAACGAATTGCACAGCTCCGTCATGAACGAGCTAATCTTTTAGGCTACAAAACGCACGCACATTTTGTCCTTGAAGAGCGAATGGCGCAGAATCCTGATAATGTGAAATCGTTTCTAAATGACCTGTTATCAAAAGCAAAACCTGCAGCCGAACGAGAATTCGGTCAATTAACTCAATTTGCAAAAGAACTTGATAACATCGATCAACTGCAAAAATGGGATGGCAGCTTCTATTCAGAAAAGCTAAAACAAAAACTTTTCAATGTCGATGATGAGCAGTTAAAACCATACTTTCAGCTTGAGAAAGTTTTAGACGGCGCTTATGAAGTAGCAAACCGCTTATTCGGACTCACATTCAACGAAGTCTTTGATATTGATAAGTATCACGAAGATGTTCGAACATTTGAAGTCGTTGATGCCAATCAAGAGTTGGTTGCTATTTTTTACACTGATTTTTTTCCACGAAAAGGAAAACGCAACGGCGCATGGATGACATCATACAAACATCAATATAGAAAAGAAGGTAAAAATGAACGTCCGCATGTTTCTATCGTCTGCAACTTCACCAAACCAACTGAGACCAAACCATCGCTACTGACATTCAACGAAGTAACAACCTTGTTTCACGAGTTCGGACATGCATTACACGGAATGCTGGCTGACACAACATATCCATCTTTATCAGGTACAAGCGTCTTTTGGGATTTTGTGGAACTTCCGAGCCAAATCATGGAAAACTGGTGCTACGAACCCGAAGCACTGGAATTGTTTGCAAGCCATTATGAAACAGGCGAAACAATTCCGCATCATTTTATCGAGAAGATCAAAGAAAGTGCGAGCTTTCAGGAAGGCATTGCAACCATGCGCCAGATCAGCTTCGGACTTCTCGACATGGCTTACCACGCGCAGGATCCATCACAAATTGAAGATATTAAAGCATTCGAACGGGAAGCTTTTGCGGCAACTGCGCTCTATCCCGATGTTGAAGATAATTGCATGAGCACGTCCTTCTCACATATCTTCCAAGGCGGATATTCATCTGGCTACTACAGCTACAAATGGGCTGAAGTCCTCGATGCAGATGCATTTGAATATTTCAAGGAAAACGGAATTTTTAACTCTGAAGTCGCACTAAAATTCAAAGAAAACATTCTGTCAAAAGGCGGTACCGAAGAACCAATGACTTTATATAAACGTTTCCGCGGACAAGAACCAAAACCTGATGCATTACTTCGGCGTGCGGGATTGATCTAATCGTTTCCGGATGCATAATCAATGTACTTAAAATCAAGGTTCAAGAAAAAGAAATATTCTGCGATGTGTTCAGTTCAGCAAGATCAACAGCAAGAACCAGAACATCGGGACGCTCTCTAGAAAAAAATTAGTGTAATAATTAGAGCGAGCCGGATTAGCAAACCAAAGGAACAGCGAAACTATAATTGCTAAAAGTATATTTACCACCAGTACATTTATGTTTCGTGCAAACATTCCGTGCAAGATGCAGAAGACTATCAGTAATGCCGTGCCCAAAATTTTGGTTTTAAAAAGGCCAAGCTGCTGCGGAATTGTCCGCAGCTGTGTAGCGTCGTAGGCAATATCTACAATGTCAAAAATCAACAATAATACGAATATGAGAAAGAAACGTGCAGCGGCAACAAATCCAGTTTCATATGAGATAGGTCTTCCAGAATCGTAAACAGGCATTAAAACCGTAACGATAATATAACACGACGCAATAAGGTAAATTTTGACCCCGCCAATGTTCCTCAAGTTGATCGCACCGAAAACCGGAAACGCATAACAAACAACCAGCAGGAAAGCAATTATGCCCGCGATCTGCGCCTTAGTCTGAAGGTAAAAAAAGAAAATAACTGCTGCAATAATTGCACTTATAGTCAAAAGGCCGATCAACTTAAGAACGAAGCCAAATTCTTTTCCGGTTCTCCATACCGAAACAAACTTTATTGCGTTATATGCGGCAATTGCACCAGTGAAGGCAAAACCGTAGAACTGATAGTTAGTGTCAAGATCAAGCAGCACGCCCGTCACTCCAATAAAGGAAACAACTGCAACTGCAACGTGAATGCTTCCTCTGATATAGAGATTCAGTATGTTTTTGACCAACTGCATTTTGCAAAACTAACGAATGTGTTAATAAGAAAGCATTTTCGTTGAAAATTCGATAGCAGCGCAGCACAATCTGCCTTGAAAAATCGTTGATTAATAATTACTTTTGTACCGGCGAAACAACCCGCCATCTTCCCACATGAAAACAGATGCATTTTCCTTACGACATATCGGGCCACGAGAGAACGACATGCAACAGATGCTTAAAACCATTGGCGTCGATTCAATTGAACAATTAATATACGAAACGCTTCCGGACGACATCCGGTTAAAGGCGCCTCTCAACCTTGAGCCAGCGCTCACGGAATACGAATACCTGAACCATATCCAGCAACTTGGAAATAAAAATAAAGTTTATAAATCATATATCGGTCTTGGTTATCATCCGTCGATCGTGCCACCCGCCATTCAAAGAAATATTTTAGAAAGTCCGGGTTGGTATACTGCCTATACGCCTTATCAGGCCGAAATTGCTCAAGGACGCCTCGAAGCACTTTTAAACTTTCAGACAACTGTTATTGAACTTACGGGAATGGAGATTGCCAACGCGTCACTGCTTGATGAAGCAACTTCCGCTGCAGAAGCTATGGCACTTCTCTTTGATGTCAGAACCCGTGACCAAAAGAAGAACAACGTCAATAAATTCTTCGTTTCTGAAGAGATTTTGCCGCAGACATTATCCGTTTTGCAGACACGCTCTACTCCAATCGATATTGAACTTGTAGTTGGAAATCATGAAGAATTTACTTTTGGTGACGATTTCTTTGGAGCAATCCTGCAATATCCGGGGAAACACGGACAGATCCATGATTATGCAAAATTTATCATTGAAGCAAAATCCAAAGACATAAAAGTCGCAGTAGCTGCTGATATTCTTTCACTCGTTAAGTTGACACCTCCGGGTGAAATGGGCGCCGACGTCGTTGTCGGAACAACACAAAGATTTGGTATTCCAATGGGCTACGGCGGACCACACGCTGCATATTTTGCCACCAAAGAAGAATACAAAAGAAGCATGCCGGGACGAATTATCGGTGTAACTATCGACACCAATGGTGACCGCGCACTTCGTATGGCACTTCAAACACGCGAACAACATATTAAACGCGAAAAAGCAACCTCAAACATTTGTACAGCACAAGTGTTGCTTGCCGTCATGGCCGGGATGTACGCTGTTTATCATGGTCCGCAAGGGCTTAAATATATCGCCGATAAGGTTCATGCTTCCGCTGTTACTACTGCCGAAGCACTTAACGAACTTGGAGTTTATCAGACAAACAAAGCGTTTTTTGATACAATTGTTGTAAAAGCCGACGCTGCAAGAGTGCGCCAGGCAGCAGAAAACCGTCAGGTCAACTTTCTTTATGTCGATCAGGATTCGGTTTCAATTTCTTTCAATGAAACAACATCATTGGCAGATATTAATGAAATCATCGAAATATTTGCGGAAGCGACAGGAAAAGAAGCTTTTAAAGTTTCTGAACTTCACGGTGAGTCAAACTATCCTGAAAAACTTGAAAGGAGCACCACGTTCCTGAAACATGATGTCTTTAACAAACATCATTCAGAAACAGCTTTGATGCGCTACATCAAAATGCTCGAGCGCAAAGACCTGTCACTGAACCATTCAATGATTCCGCTTGGATCTTGTACGATGAAGCTAAACGCCGCAGCCGAAATGCTTCCGATAAGCATGGCAAACTGGAACAGCATTCATCCATTTGCACCAATCGAACAAGCTCAGGGTTATCAGATCATGCTTAAAAAACTTGAGCAGCAACTCAACGTAATCACAGGTTTTGCCGGGACTACACTACAGCCAAATTCAGGTGCGCAAGGAGAATACGCCGGCTTAATGGTTATCCGCGCTTATCATGAGTCAAGAGGCGATTCACATCGTAATATCGCACTTATTCCTGCGTCGGCACACGGAACAAATCCTGCAACAGCCTCAATGGCAGGAATGCAGGTCGTAGTCACAAAAACATCTGAAAACGGAAACATCGACGTTGAAGATCTGCGCGCAAAAGCGCTTCAATACAAAGACAATCTTGCGTGCCTGATGGTAACATATCCGTCGACACACGGAGTTTTTGAATCGGCAATTATCGAGATCACAAATATCATCCATGAAAATGGCGGCCAGGTTTATATGGACGGCGCGAATATGAATGCGCAGGTCGGACTTACGAATCCGGCGACTATCGGAGCTGACGTTTGTCACCTCAACCTCCACAAGACTTTCGCGATTCCACATGGCGGCGGCGGACCTGGAGTTGGGCCAATCTGCGTAGCATCGCACCTTGTTCCATTTTTGCCGACAAACCCGGTGATTGCCACAGGCGGAACTTCGGCTATTTCAGCAATTTCAGCAGCACCTTGGGGTTCAGCACTTGTTTGTCTAATATCATACGGCTATATCACAATGCTTGGCGCAGAAGGCTTGACCGATGCAACAAAGCACGCGATCCTAAACGCGAATTATATTAAAGAACGCTTAAGCGGACACTACACAACCTTATATACAGGTGAAATGGGACGCGCGGCCCACGAAATGATTATCGAATGCCGACCGTTCAAGGAAAAAGGTATCGAAGTCACTGATATCGCGAAGAGATTGATGGATTATGGTTTCCACGCGCCAACAGTTTCATTCCCGGTTGCCGGAACTTTAATGATCGAGCCGACAGAAAGCGAAAACCTTGAAGAACTAGACCGCTTCTGCGATGCGATGATTTCTATTAGAAAAGAAATTGAAGCAGCCAGCGCCGATGATAAGAACAACGTGCTGAAAAATTCGCCTCATACTTTGGCAATGCTGACATCAGACACATGGAACTTCCCGTATTCACGTGAAGCTGCAGCGTATCCATTGGAATATATCAGCGAAAATAAGTTCTGGCCAACTGTAAGGCGTGTAGATGACGCTTACGGCGACCGAAACCTCGTGTGTTCATGCGCACCTATTGAAGCATACATGTAATTAGGCTAACACTTCATCTTAAAAAATGAAGTGTTTTCTCAAAAATATCGCAATCAAATGTTGAATTGCGAAAATTCAGTGTGTTATCTGCTAATGCGGCAAAACATCAGACATCAAGACAAGGTTATATTTTTTTTAATAAATTAGCCCATATTTCTGGAACATGAACATCACAATTAGCGGGTCAGGCAGTTATATCCCCGAGCTGAAGGTTACAAATGCGGATTTTGGTGCGCACACATTCTTCAGCGAAGACGGAAATCCGCTAAACCATTCGAACGATTTGATCATCAGTAAGTTCAAGGATATAACCGGCATCATGGAGCGCCGCTATGCCGAAGATCACCTTACAACCTCAGATATTGCAGCTATTGCAGCGCAAAGAGCTATAGATTCGGCGGCAATTGATGCTGAAACTATCGATTATATTATTCTTGCCCATAACTTCGGTGATGTAAAAAAAGGTTCTATCCAGTCGGATTCCGTTCCCAGCCTCGCTACACGTGTGAAAAACAAACTCCGAATCAGAAATCCACGCTGTGTTGCGTATGATCTGCTATTCGGCTGTCCTGGCTGGATTGAAGGCGTCCTTCAGGCAAATGCTTATATAAAATCCGGGATGGCGAAGCGCTGTCTTGTGATCGGCGCCGAAACGCTTTCTCGTGTCGTCGATATTCATGACCGCGACTCAATGATCTATTCTGATGGCGCCGGAGCAACAATTATTGAAGCTACCGAGGAAAATAAAGGAATTCTTGCACATGAAAGTGCGACCTATTCATACGATGAGTCAAATTACCTCTTTTTCGGAAGTTCTTATAATATTGAAAGCGATCAGAAAGTCAGGTACATCAAAATGCTCGGAAGGAAGATCTATGAATTTGCACTGGTAAATGTTCCAAACGCAATGAAGAACTGCCTCGAGAAAGCCGGAATGGAAATTTCAGATGTCAAAAAGATCCTGATTCACCAGGCAAACGAGAAGATGGATGAAGCAATCGTTACCCGATTTTATAAGTTATACGATCAGCTTCCGCCCGAAGACATCATGCCAATGAGCATTCACACACTCGGCAACAGCAGCGTCGCAACCGTGCCAACTTTGTACGACCTGCTTGTCAACGGCCACCTCGAGAAGCAGCAGCTGAACAGCGGCGACATAATCATCTTCGCATCAGTGGGCGCGGGAATGAACATCAACGCCATCATTTACAGATATTAATTTTTTATTGGAAGCTATTCCTGCTTTCGGCTATATCTTTTTTGCAGATTAGCCAACCTGCTTGAAAGCGCTGTGGGAAACCGCAAAAAAGGATGCCGCCTTAATCAGGGCTAGTTTGTTCAGCATTCTTTAATCAGTTTCCGGCTCATCAAATATCTTTTATATTTGCACAATATCTACCTTTCATGTACGAGAAGACTTATCCCGATAAACGTTTCAGACATACCCTCGCCTTTTTAAAAAAGCACGTAAGCCATAACGATTCAATTTTGGATCTTGGTGTTGAAAATCCGTTTTCAGTCATTATGAAGCAGGAAGGTTTTGACGTTCAGAATACATCAGGGGAAGATCTCGACATTGAACATTCAGCACTTCATTCTTCACAGCATTCCGTTGTTACTGCATTTGAAATTTTCGAACATCTTTTAAATCCGTTTACGGTTCTTCAGCAGATAAAAGCTCAAAAATTGCTGATTTCCGTTCCTCTTCGCCTTTGGTTTTCACCTGCTTACAGAAGCAAAACCGACAAATGGGACAGGCATTATCACGAATTCGAAGACTGGCAATTAGACTGGCTGCTCGAGAAAACGGGCTGGAAAATCATGGATCGTGAAAAATGGACCAATCCGGTAAAAAAGATTGGGATCCGTCCACTCTTGCGCAGATTTACAAACAGGTACTACATTGTTTATGCCGAACGAATTGTAGCACCTGGTAAATGATGAAATACTGCGTTATCATTCCCGCCTATAACGAAGAAGCATTTATCGGATTGACACTCCAGTCGGTTGCAGATCAAACATCGCGTCCTTCTAAGGTTGTGGTTGTAGATGATAATTCAACAGATCGTACTTCTGAGATTGTAGCTGCGTTTCAGGAATCGTTTCCCTTTATATCTCTCCTAAAAACTACTTCCAAAGCAGTTCATCTGCCGGGAAGTAAAGTGATCCGCGCTTTTATTAATGGCTTTGAAACTTTAAACATGGATTATGATGTTATCGTCAAACTTGACGCTGACCTTATTCTTCCTTCGGATTACTTCGAAACAATTCTTCGAACTTTTCAAAGTGACCAAACAATCGGAATGGCAGGCGGCTTTGCATATATCGAGAAAAATGGCAATTGGATTCTTGAAAGCCTTACTGATAAAGATCACATCCGCGGCGCCTTTAAAGCATACAGGAAACAATGTTTTCAGGACATAGGTGGCTTAAAACCTGCCATGGGCTGGGACACTGTTGATGAACTGCTGGCCAAATACCACGGCTGGAAAGTAGTGACTATTCCGGAACTTAAAGTCAAACATCTAAAACCGACGGGAGCAAATTATGATAAGTCGGCGCGTTATCGCCAGGGCGAAGCCTTCTATACATTAGGTTATGGCTTTTCGATCACTGCAATAGCGTCGGCCAAACTGGCCATGAAAAAGAAAAAGCCGATGCTGTTCATCGATTATCTAAGCGGATTTTTTAAGGCAAAACATGCGAAGAAGGAACTGCTTGTCACTGCTGAGCAAGCACGTTTTATCAGGAATTACAGATGGAACATTATGCGGCAGAAACTTGGAATTTAATTAAAAGACGAATTTCCTATATTTATTGCAATCTAATAAGATCAACATGAGGTTAATTTTATATTTCCTGCTCCTTTTTTCACAAGCGATTGTTGCGCAATCTCAAGCAAGCGCCGTTAGTGGTGTTGAAATTAATCCCGCAATAAAGCTTGAAGTAGAAAAACACATTCAAAGTGCCCCGGAGTCGCAAATGGCGATTGAAAAAATGCAGATATTTTCCACGCCTCTAATTTGTAGTTTATACAAGGATGATAAGCTGGAGTTTGAAAATTCTGATTTTAGCAAAAAAATGGTTTTTAAATCTTTTATAACCTTCGATGGTAATAAAACCAGTATCAGCGGGATCTTCGGGATTTTTGGCGGAGAAGGCTTTGTCATCAACATTGAAAATAATAAGGCAGTACTTTCTCATCTAATCAGCGCAGATGATTTTGCGACACTGGCTTATACCTCAACCAGCGAATTTCTGCTACGGTTAGAAGTGCCATGTACAGATACTAAGATAGTTTTGAGCGCAGTTCCAAAAAAAGGTTCTGACGAATTGATCTACGGCTATGTCGAGTTTACAGGAACCGACTTTTATTTCGGATTTAGCGAAGATGGAATAGAAGCGACACCAAGACAAAAGCAAAGGTCTAATTTCAAGATCTATTTTAAGAGTGGGGAAATCAATCTTTGATTTGTAGAAAAGTATTTCCCTAGGCGCAACTCATCGTTACGATATATCCGGTTGGTTTTATACGTATGCTTGCGAGGCTCCATTTGCGTGAGGGATCGCAGCGGCAGCCCACAGGCGGAGCTTGCGACGCCGAGGACTACAGCGTAGAGCCCGACCCTTGCGGTCACGCCCGAACAACCATTAAAAAAGTAATAACAGAGAACGGTAACTGTAAACTAATCGCTATTTTCGCATATATTCTCGCACTATGATGTTAGTTCGTTATTTGTCCCAGACAGGGAAGTATTTTATCATGTTGAAAGAAGTTTTCAAGCAGCCTGTAAAAGGGTCGTTTATGCGAAAACTTATTTTAAAAGAGATTGACGACCTCATCATTGGCTCGCTTGGAATCGTGGCTTTTATATCGTTTTTTATTGGTGGTGTTGTTGCGATTCAAACAGCTCTGAACCTCAATAGTCCGCTGATCCCGCGCAGTCTTATTGCATTTGCCACACGACAATCTGTTATCCTTGAATTTGCGCCAACCTTCATTTCGGTCATCATGGCGGGAAAGGTTGGTTCCTTTATAACGTCAAGCATTGGAACAATGCGCGTAACGGAGCAAATTGACGCACTTGAAGTAATGGGCGTCAACTCCTTAAATTATCTTGTCTTCCCAAAAATAATTGCAATGTGCTTCTATCCTTTTGTGATTGCACTTGCCATGTTCCTTGGAATCTGGGGCGGATATATTGCGGGTGTCTTTGGTGGACTGGTTTCTGCCGACGAATTTATTGGCGGACTTCAAATGGAGTTTATACCATTTCACATCACATATGCTTTTATAAAAACAATGGTATATGCATTTTTGCTTGCAACGATCCCATCATTCCACGGCTACTACATGAAAGGTGGCGCGCTGGAAGTCGGAAAGGCAAGTACTGTTGCGTTCGTGTGGACAAGTGTCACGATCATTTTGGTGAATTTTATACTGACACAATTACTCCTTAGCTAATGATTGAAGTTAATAACGTAGAAAAATCTTTTGGCGATGCGCACATTTTAAAAGGCATCTCCACTGTATTCGAGACCGGGAAAACAAATCTTATCATTGGGCGAAGCGGATCCGGAAAGACCGTTTTGCTAAAATCGTTATTAGGGATTCACACTCCTGATGCCGGCACAATATCATTTGATGGACGTGTTTATTCGGAAATGACACCAAAGGAACATCGTGCTTTGCGAGGAGAAATCGGTATGGTTTTCCAGGGAAGTGCCTTATTCGACTCGATGACTGTTGAAGAGAATGTGGCGTTTCCGCTGCGCATGTTTTCGACCATGAAGCGAACCGAAATCAGAGACCGCGTAAATCAGGTTCTTGAACGTGTCAACCTTTCAACAGCTAATAAAAAATTCCCATCCGAAATCTCAGGTGGAATGCAGAAACGTGTCGCTATTGCACGCGCTATTGTAAACAATCCAAAGTACTTGTTTTGTGATGAACCGAATTCGGGACTGGATCCTGAGACTGCAATATTAATTGATGTTCTTATTTCCGAAATCACTCATGAATATGATATAACTACGGTTATAAACACGCATGACATGAACTCGGTACTTCAAAACGGCGAAAAAATCGTCTTTCTCAAAAACGGCTTAAAAGAGTGGGAAGGAAATAAAGATGAGATCCTTGAAACACACAAAAAGTCAGTGGTGGAATTCGTCTACTCATCAGATCTTTTCAAGAAAGTCCGCGAAAGCTTAATGGCAGAAGATGACGATGATGACGCGGCTAAACTTCCTCCGCAAGCTTAATTCTTGCTTTTGCTCAATGATTTGCTAAGTTCAGGAATGCGTTTTATTTCTTGCTCTTTATTGCGCGGATAAATAAGAAGCACATCATTCCAATCAACGATGATATAATCGTTGAGGCCGTCTACAACTATTAGTTTCCGGGAGTTTGACGATCTGATGATGTTGTTGGAAGCGTTTTCAATAAAGGCTGTGGCGTTTACAACAGCATTATTTTGTTCGTCTTTGTCAAGTTTATCGTAGAGCGAGCTCCACGTTCCCAAATCGTTCCAGTCAAAACTTGCAGGCAGAACATAAACGTTCTGCGCTTCTTCCATTACAGCATAATCGATCGAAATATTTTCTGCACGGGCATATTCACTTTCAATCCAATTAGCTTCCGCGCTATTGTTATATGTTTCGTAACCTTCCATAAAAAGTGCTTTCATCACAGGCTGGAACTTCGAAAAAGCCGCGATAATTGCCGCTGCACTC
>DASWND010000128.1:0-4153 GCA_036399435.1 Flavobacterium sp. | reverse complement strand
TGACAACTGCATCGATGAATTTGTCATGGGCGCCGGGAAGACCATTGAAGTTTCGATAAAAGATAAAACTGTTACCGTACGAGATTACGGACGTGGAATTCCACTTGGCAAAGTAGTCGATGTCGTTTCAAAAATGAACACTGGCGGAAAATACGATTCACTTGCGTTCAAAAAGTCTGTTGGATTGAACGGGGTCGGAACTAAAGCTGTCAATGCACTTTCAAACTATTTCCGTGTCGAATCTGTTCGTGAAGACAAGCAGAAAGCAGCCGAGTTCTCAGCCGGGAATCTTGTCCTGGAGGAAGATGTTGTTGAAACAACCAAGCGCAAAGGCACAAAAGTCGTTTTCACACCGGACGAAGCCATTTTTAAAAATTATAAGTATCGGAATGAGTATGTCATCAAGATGGTGCAGAATTACTGCTATCTCAACACCGGGCTTACGATCATCTACAACGGTGAGAAGTACTTTTCCGAAAATGGATTAAAAGATCTTCTTGAGGATAACATTCATGAAGAGGACATGGTTTATCCTGTCATTCATTTAATTGGTGACGACATTGAAGTTGCAATTACACATAGCAAATCGCAATACTCAGAAGAATATCATTCATTTGTAAACGGGCAAAATACTACGCAAGGCGGAACGCACTTAGTGGCATTTCGTGAAGCTGTGGTTAAAACCATTCGTGAATTTTATAATAAGAATTTTGAACCTTCGGATATCCGGAAATCGATTGTTTCGGCGGTAAGTGTCAAAGTAATGGAACCAGTTTTTGAATCCCAGACAAAAACAAAGCTTGGGTCGACAGATATGGGGCCGGATCTTCCTTCAGTCAGAACTTTTATCAATGATTTCATTAAAAATAAACTTGATAATTTCCTGCATAAAAATCCTGAGATCGCTGATCAGCTTCTGCGAAAGATCTTACAGGCCGAAAGGGAGCGCAAAGAACTATCCGGCATCCGAAAACTTGCAAAAGACAGGGCTAAAAAGTCGAACCTTCACAATAAAAAACTACGTGACTGCAGAATCCATTTAACCGATTCGAAAAACCCTAAAAGCTTAGAAAGCACATTGTTTATAACGGAAGGAGATTCAGCTTCTGGATCTATTACAAAGTCACGAGACGTAAATACACAGGCCGTGTTTAGTCTTCGTGGAAAGCCGCTGAATTCATACGGAATGAGCAAAAAGATCGTCTACGAAAACGAAGAGTTCAACCTACTGCAGGCTGCGCTCAACATTGAGGAAGACATGGGCGATCTTCGATATAACAACATTGTGATCGCTACCGATGCCGATGTCGATGGAATGCACATTCGCCTCTTGCTGATCACATTCTTTCTGCAATTCTTCCCTGAACTAATAAAAGAAAATCATCTGTATATATTGCAGACGCCACTTTTTCGTGTCAGGAATAAAAAGGAAACAATTTATTGCTATTCAGAAGAAGAACGCCGTGACGCCATTGAAAAACTAAAGCCGAAACCAGAGATTACCCGGTTTAAAGGCTTGGGTGAAATATCACCTGATGAATTCGTCCATTTTATTGGTCAGGACATCCGTTTAGATCCGATCATGCTTGACAGCGCGACGACGATTGAGCAGCTGCTTTCATTTTACATGGGAAAAAATACGCCTGATCGTCAGGAGTTTATTATCAATAATCTAAAAGTTGAACTTGATGTCATCGAAGGCTAAATATCTAATTTTAATAGTATCATTACTAGTTATTGGCTTTGGATCGTACATGTTCATCAAGTTCAGTAACGATCATAAAGAATGCAGCTCGATGCAGGAAATAACTATAGCCCAAGACGGAAGTAAAGTCGTTTCTACAAAACATGTTTGCAAAGAAAAGTATAGCTTGTAATAAGCTTCCACAATAAATGAACGAAGAAGAAAATATAAATCCTTCTGCAGGATCACATTTTTACGATAACAAGGAAGACAGCAACGACACGATTACGAAAGTAACCGGAATGTACAAAGACTGGTTCCTTCACTATGCTTCGTATGTTATCCTTGAGCGTGCGGTTCCTGCGATTGAAGACGGATTTAAACCGGTTCAGCGCCGGATCATGCATTCGCTTAAAGAACTTGACGATGGTCGCTACAACAAAGTTGCGAATGTTGTAGGCCATACAATGCAATATCATCCACACGGAGATCAGAGCATTGGTGATGCAATGGTTCAGATAGGACAAAAGGAGCTTCTTATCGATACCCAGGGAAACTGGGGAAATATATTAACTGGAGATGGCGCTGCTGCTTCACGTTATATAGAAGCGCGTCTTTCAAAATTTGCCCTTGAAGTTTTATATAGCCCAAAGATCACCGAGTGGGTTGCATCTTATGACGGACGCCGAAATGAGCCGAATAATCTACCGGTAAAATTTCCACTTCTTCTTGCACAAGGCGCTGAAGGTATTGCAGTTGGACTTTCGACACGCGTTCTCCCGCACAATTTTAATGAGCTTATTGATGCTTCAATTAAAATTTTAAAAGGAAAACCATTTCAATTATTTCCCGATTTTCAAACCGCCGGTATCGCAGATATTTCTGCTTACAACGACGGAATGCGTGGCGGACGCGTTCGGGTGCGCGCAAAGATCGGGCAGCTTGATAAGAATACACTTGTAATTACGCAGATTCCCTTTAGCACAAATACGTCGTCACTAATTGAAAGCATTCTCAAAGCCAACGAGAAAGGTAAGATCAAGATCAAAAAGATCGAAGACAATACTGCTGCCGAAGTGGAGATTTTGATTCATCTGTTTCCAGGGGTTTCGCCTGATAAAACAATTGACGCATTATTCGCATTTACAGCATGTGAAACGTCTGTTGCGCCGCTGGGTTGCGTCATTGAAAATCACAAGCCGTTGTTTGTTGGCGTCAGTGACATGCTCAAAATTTCCACCGAACGAACGGTGGAGCTTTTAAAAAGTGAACTTGAAATCCAACTAGGTGAACTCGACGAGCAATGGCATTTTCTGTCACTTGAGCGTATTTTCATCGAGAAACGTGTCTATAGATTAATCGAAGAGGAAACAACAAAAGAAGGCGTTATTTCTGCCATTGATGAAGGTTTAAAGCCACACATCGGTCATCTAAAACGTGCTGTTACTGAAGAAGATATTTTACGCCTGACTGAAATCCGGATCATGCGTATTTCAAAATATGACAGCAATAAAGCACAAGACAAAATTGAAGCCCTTGAAGGTGACATCGAGCAGGTGAAACACCATCTTGCACATCTGATTGATTTTGCAATATCATATTTCACAAAATTAAAAGAGAAGTACGGAAAAGGCCGCGAGCGCCAGACTGAACTGCGTATTTTCGACGATATTGAAGCCACAAAAGTTGTCCTTCGAAACACCAAACTTTACGTCAACCGTGAAGAGGGATTTGTTGGAACAAGCCTTAAAAAAGACGAATATGTAACCGACTGCTCCGATATAGATGACATCATCGTATTCCTTCGAGATGGCAGTATGAAAGTAACCAAGGTCGATGCCAAGACATTTGTCGGAAAAGATATCATTCATGTCGCTGTTTTCGACAAGAACGACAAGCGCACCATCTACAACATGGTTTATCGAGACGGAAAATCAGGCCCGGCGTATATTAAAAGATTTAATGTTTCAGGCGTTACGCGCGACAGATCTTATGATCTGACAAATGAAACAAAAGGATCACAGGTTTTATATTTCTCATGTAATCCAAATGGTGAAGCCGAAGTTATCACAGTTCTTCTCAGACAAGTTGGTAGCGTCAAGAAATTAAAATTTGATCTTGATTTCGCGCAAATGGCAATTAAAGGCCGGGCATCAAAAGGAAATATTGTTACAAAGTATCCGATCAAGAAGATCGAGCTGAAGGAAAAAGGTATTTCAACCTTAAAACCACGGCGAATCTGGTTTGATGATACAGTTCAAAAACTAAATGTCGATGGGCGAGGGGAGCTTCTCGGTGAATTCAGGCCAAATGACAGATTGCTTGTAGTAAATCAGTCAGGAAAAATTAAGACGATCATCCCGGAGATCACGACGCATTTCGATCCTGATATGATCATTCTCGAGAAATGGGTTCCAAATAAACCTATCTCTGCAATTTATTATGATGGTGAAAAAGAACGCTATTATG
>DASWND010000127.1:0-14615 GCA_036399435.1 Flavobacterium sp. | reverse complement strand
TGTATGCGCAGGATGAGAATAACGATGAAGCTGCTCTTGAAACATATGGAATGCTTAACGTTGAACTTCGCGGCGCAAGCGGGCAGAAACTTCAAATTGCCGAAGGTCATAAAGCAGAGATGTCAATGCTGATCGACCCTTCACAAATGGCTTCAGCACCATCTTCTATTCCACTTTGGCATTTCGATGAAGCAGTTGGATATTGGAAACAAGAAGGAACAGCAACAAAACAAGGCAATAAATATGTTGGAGAAGTTTCACATTTTTCATGGTGGAACTGTGATGCACCATTTCCGACAATTATTCTAAATGTGACGGTTGTAAATTCAAACGGTGATCCGATGTCAAACGTTCAGGTTGGAATAATAAGAGATCAACAACAATATCCATATATAGGTTATACAGATGCTGATGGAAACATATCAGGATTAGTTCCAGCAGGTGAGACACTTACAATTGTTGTATATAATTATTCAAGCTGCGGTAATCAAGTCATTAGTAGTACTGTAGTTGGACCGTTTGCTGTAGATACCACGATTCCAAATATTGTAATATCAAACCCGACACTTATATCGACAGTCGTTGAGGGTAATTTCATGCAATGCGATGAATCTAACGTAACTAATGGATATGTAATGTTAAACATCACCGGAGGACAGCAGCTCATTGCAGAAATTACAAATGGGGCGTTTAGTTTTAATGCCTTGTATTGTACAACACAAACCTCTTTTTCTCTTGAAGGATTCGATTACGAAAATCTGCAGACTACCGATTCTATTAATTATAGCTTTACTCAGCCTGTTACTAATGTTGGAAACCTTATCGCGTGTAATTCGGTGCAGGAATTTATTTCATATCAAATTGATGATCAGCCAACCATATATATTTTATCAAATCTTTCTACAGATGATAATGGTGGCCAAGGGTTCAGTGTATCAGGATTTGATGAAAGCCAGAGCGGAATATATATCTGGGGATCAACCGGAACAAATGTTCCCGGAATTTATACATCGGCTGATTATTCGCTTGAAGGGAATGGTATCTACATCGGGCCTGGCACCACAAACACCATGGTCTATGTTCTTTCGTCATTCGGCCAGGAGGTTGGCGAATATGTGGATATGACCTTTAATGGCACCTATGAGGATGATGCCGGCGTAACTCATACTTTGAGTGGCACCGTTCACGTTAAGATCGACTAGATCAAAATTCACTAAAAAAGCCTTCCATAACGGAAGGCTTTTTTTTTATAAAAATTCTTTAATTTCATGCTTTATAAAAGCAAGTGCCGCACTGCTAGGTGAAGGTTTATCAAATAAATCATTCAGCAACGATTCCCGAAGTTTATCGGCATTCTCAACCTTGGTACCCATATTTGCTTTTCTGATCATTTGGATCGTCGCATTTTTAGCTGTCGTAATAATATTCCAGCATTCATCTGAAACATAAATCTGTTGAGTCAGGTTATGCTCAAATTCCTGATCGATCTGCGCAATCACATAATTCTCATAGTCATCTTTATTCTGCGAAAACGGTGCGACCCGTATCAGCAATTTTGAGGGCTCGATCCTTTCCAGGAAAAGCACCATTCTCTCATAAGCCTGCAATCGCAATGGCAGTGAGGTCTTCTGATGTTCCTTACGAAGAAGAAACCGCCTTCGTTGCTCCTCGTTCTTGACGAATGTCTGGAAAAAATTGTAAGCCACAGCACCTGTAATTAGTGCCGGAAGCGTGTAAAATAACAACTCAAGTACTTTATCTGTATCCATTATTTGTCTTTGTTTGATTTCTCGCAAATTTATGACATTAATCAGGAATGTCCAGCAGATTTTAAAGTTCATGACACGGGCCGATCTTCCTCCTGATTATTAACGTAAACCCGTTTTATACTTCGTCATATAATCCGTAATTTTGGCTTTTCAAAACAAACTATGCAGCATCACATCAGCAAGCTTAACGAAGCCCAGCAGCAGCCTGTTCTCCAAAAGGATGGCCCGATGATCATCATTGCCGGCGCGGGTTCAGGTAAAACCCGGGTGCTAACTGTCAGGATTGCATTTTTGATGAGCGAAGGTGTCGATCCGTTCAACATTCTGGCATTGACATTCACCAATAAAGCTGCGCGTGAGATGAAGCATCGGATATCTGAAATTGTAGGATCTACCGATGCTAAGAATCTTTGGATGGGAACATTTCACTCAGTTTTTGCGCGGATTTTGCGAGCTGAGGCAGATAAGTTAGGCTATCCTTCAAATTTTACTATTTATGATACGCAAGATTCGGTACGACTGATTTCTGCAATTATAAAAGAGATGCAGCTCGATAAGGACATTTATAAGCCCAAGCAGGTTTTTGGACGCATTTCTTCATACAAGAACAACCTCATTACGGTCAAAGCCTATTTCAACGATCCTGAACTTCAGGAAGCTGACGCAATGTCGAAAAAACCGAGGCTAGGCGAGATTTATCAGAATTATGTTGACCGTTGTTTCAAAGCCGGCGCAATGGATTTCGATGATTTGCTACTGAAGACCAACGAACTTCTGAACAGGTTTCCCGACGTACTTGCAAAGTATCAGCATCGGTTCAAGTATATACTTGTGGATGAGTATCAGGATACAAATCATTCCCAATATCTAATAGTTCGAGCTTTATCGGACAGATTTCAAAATATCTGTGTTGTAGGCGATGATGCGCAGAGTATATATGCATTCCGTGGCGCCAACATCAACAACATCCTGAACTTTCAGAAAGATTATGAAAATGTCAAGATGTATCGGCTTGAGCAGAATTACCGATCGACTAAGAATATTGTTCAGGCTGCGAATTCAATTATTGATAAGAATAAAACTAAACTGGATAAAATTGTTTGGACGGCCAACGAAGATGGTCCGAAGATCCGCGTTCATCGCAGTATGACGGATGCTGAGGAAGGTCGTTTTGTTGCCGGGACGATATGGGAAGAAAAGATGCGTCACCAGATGAACAACGGAAATTTCGCAATCTTATACCGCACGAATGCACAGTCGCGTGCCATGGAGGATGCCTTGCGGAAGCGTGATATTCCGTATCGAATCTATGGTGGATTATCATTCTATCAAAGAAAAGAGATAAAAGATGTTTTGTGCTACCTGCGATTGGTGATCAATCCAAAAGATGAGGAAGCGCTGATCAGGGTTATAAATTATCCAATACGTGGAATTGGGGATACTACTGTCGCTAAGCTCAACATTGCTGCAAATCATTATAAGCGTTCTATTTTCGAGGTAATGCAGAACATCGACAAGATCGATTTAAAGCTGAATTCCGCAACCAAAAATAAACTACGCGATTTTGTAACGATGATCCAAAACTTTCAGGTCATCAATGAAAATCAGGATGCGTTTTATGTTGCTGATTATGTAACCAAAAAAACCGGGTTAGTTCAGGAACTCAAAAAAGACGCGACACCGGAAGGCATTGCTCGGATTGAAAATATCGAAGAATTATTGAACGGTATTCGTGATTTTACTGAAGGTCAGAAAGAGGTCGCCGATGCACGTGGAGCCTTGTCCGAATTTCTGGAAGATGTTGCACTCGCTACAGACCTGGATAAAGATACAGGTGATGACGACCGCGTTGCACTGATGACGATTCACTTGGCAAAAGGCCTTGAATTTCCGTATGTTTTTGTGGTCGGAATGGAGGAAGATCTGTTTCCGAGTGCGATGAGTATGAGCACGCGAAGTGAACTTGAAGAAGAGCGCAGGCTGTTTTATGTAGCATTGACAAGGGCGGAACGCCAGGCGTATTTAACTTATGCACAGTCTCGTTATCGATGGGGTAAATTAACCGACAGTGAGCCTTCGCGATTTATTGAGGAAATTGAACCGCAATATCTCGAATATCTGACGCCTGAAGAAAGCGGTTACAGATACAAGCCGATGATCGACAATGATATTTTTGGTGATGTCGATAAGTCGAAATTGCGCCTTGCCAAACCAATAAACGGAACGCCGCCAAAATCATACGGAGAAGAAAAACAATCCCTTGTAAGGAAACTTAAGCCTGTTGGCACAAACGTTTCAACAAGCGCGAACCTTTTTGACAACAAACTGACAATCGGAAATATCGTGATGCATGAACGCTTCGGAAAAGGGGAGATCATGAATCTTGAAGGTGCCGGCGGGGACAGGAAAGCAGAGATAAACTTTGAGGTTGGCGGAATTAAGAAGCTTTTGTTGCGGTTTGCGAAGCTCGATGTGATAGAGTAGGAGTTGTGAATAGTACATAGTAGCTAGTATTTAGATTATGAATAACACTGCAGTACATGATGATCGAATGGCCAGAATGACATTCTCGTCAGTTTATCCTATGTATGTACAGAAGGTTGAGAAGAAAGGCAGGACAAAAGAAGAACTTCATCAGGTGATTAAATGGCTGACGGGATTTGATGAGCAAAAGCTGCAGGATCTTATAGATGAAAAAGTGACCTTTGAAACTTTCTTTGAACGAGCTGAACTAAATCCGGATGCTAATCTTATCACAGGAGTAATTTGTGGTTACAGAATAGAAGAAATTACCAACCCATTGACAAAAAAAGTACGATATTTAGATAAACTTGTTGACGAACTGGCAAAGGGCAGAAAAATGGAAAAGATTTTACGAAGTTCATTATAACCTAACATTTTGTCTCCTCTCGTATTCAAACATTTCGCCTTTGCCTTTAACCCTTCACCCGAACATGGCTCAATTCCTCAAAATATACGAAAACAACCCAAACGAAGCAGCCATTGATAAAGTGGTAAAAGTGCTGAAGAATGGTGGGCTTGTAATATATCCGACTGATACAGTTTACGGTTTGGGATGTGATATTACCAATACGAAAGCATTGGAGCGCATTGCAAAGATCAAAGGAATTAAACTTGAAAAAGCCAACTTTTCATTCGTCTGCCACAATCTAAGTAACATTTCGGATTACGTAAAGCAGATCGACACATCGACATTTAAATTGCTGAAAAAAGCGCTTCCTGGTCCGTATACTTTTATTCTACCGGGCAATAACAACCTTCCTAAAGAATTTAAAAAGAAAACTACTGTCGGAATCAGGGTTCCAGACAACAATATCACTTTGCAGATGGTTGGAAAACTCGGCAATCCAATTGTCTCAACATCGATTCACGACGAAGATGAAGTCATCGAATATTCTACAGATCCTGAACTGATTTTAGAGAAATGGCAGCATCTGGTCGATTTAGTGATTGATGGCGGTTATGGTGATAATGTACCTTCTACGATTATTGATCTGTCGGGCGACGAACCTGTGGTTGTAAGGGAAGGAAAAGGAAGTTTGGATATATTGTAGGGTGGGAGCTTGAATAAAATTTGAATGTTGAATAATGAGGTAGATACATTTTTAGCCAACATTTTAGATTGGATTGCGTTTTAGAAATAAAATAATCAAAAATGAAAGTAAAATTTACGGGTGTTGCACCATTCATTTTTGTTATTGGAATATTATTGATTTACTTCTCTAAACAGTTCATCAATAGTTCTGAGTTTTATTGGATCTATATATACGGAAACTTAAGCGCACTTTTTATAATGTTTATTGCGATAGTTTTTTCAATTGTTAACACAATCCTATTTATAAGGTTTGCAAAGACGCCGCTGACAAAAAAGATTATTTTATCTGTTTTATCATCAAGTCCAGTATTGTTTGCTATCATTTACTTTGCAACCGGTCATGAATAAGATATTATAGTATAAAACGTTGGCACAGACGCAACTGCTAATTAGCGAGAAGTCAACATCATTATAATTCACAACACCACAGCCCTGATTACTCCGTCAGTTCGCTTTGCTCGGGTGCAGCGGTATCCTTTTTTCCGGCCTCCTTTGGCCCCTCCAAAGGAAGGTTGCAGAAGCAAAAAAGATTTAGCGGAAAGCAGGATCAGCTGCAAAAAAAAAACGCCTCATTTCTGAAGCGTTTCTTTCTAAAATTTAATTTTTATTTACCGGTAAGGTTTTTCATTTCCTTTTCGATCATGTCGTAGAACTGGTCGATTTTCGGCATTACGACGATTCTTGTTCGTCTGTTTACTGAACGGTTTTCAGCTGTGTTGTTTTCGACAAGTGGAATATATTCGCTGCGCCCCGCTGCAATTAGCTGCTTCGCATTAACGCCAAGATCTTTCGTAAGTACGCGTACAATTGAAGTCGCACGTTTCACGCTTAGATCCCAGTTGTCAAGTAGCACTCCATTACCCTGGAATGGTACATTGTCAGTGTGTCCTTCGACCATACATTCGAAATCAGGTTTGCTGTTGATCACTTTCGCAACTTTTCCCAAAATCTCCTTTGCACGCTCGCTTACTACATAGCTTCCGCTTTTGAAAAGCATTTTGTCAGAAATCGAGATGAATACAACTCCTTTTTCTACGTTGACTTCAATATCCGGATCGTTAATTCCGACAGACGCTTTCAAGCTGCTCACAAGAGCCAGTGTTACACTGTCTTTTTTGGTAAGTGCATCCTGCATTCTTGTGATCTTAAGATCTTTCTCCTTCATGCTTTCAAGCGCTTTTTCAATATTTTCGGCACCTTTTGTTGAAAGTGTCGTCATGTTGCCCATGTTGTTTATCAGGTCGGAGTTGTTCTTTTTCAGATAGTCGACCTGGCCAACCAAAGTCTCTCTTTCGGCAAGACAAGTATTAAGTTTTACAGTAGCACTATTAAGTAGATCTTGTATTTCCTTGTTTCGTGCCTCTAAATCGGCAATTTTCTTTTTCGTACCACAGGATGTACTTAACATTCCGAGGATCGATAACCCGATGATGATTCTTTTCATAAAAGTTTACTTTTAGTTAGTGCGACAAATTTAACAAAATATGTAGGGGAAATTCTCTTATGCGTATATAAACTAATGTTAAAACAAGGAGCTGTAAGTTTTGCGGCTTTGAAGGTAATATTTTGATACGATACTGCTAATGTGGCTATACATCGGACTCTGATTTTCGGCGCGTTTCGAATAAATGTGTCTGCAATTTGAATAGAATGAGAAGTGCGCTTTAACAATTGCTGCTAGGTGGAAAAATTGTCCTTGGAAAAGAAATTTAATGCCTGCGAGTCCGTCAAGCATAAGCCTTCCTAGAATAATGGGAAAAATTTTGTTTATCGGCAGATTTTTCAACAACATATAAAGCGAGTTCCGAAAGTTCAAATATGTCTTTTGTGGATTTTGATCGTTTAATGTCGCACCACCAACGTGATAAACCACTGAAAAAGGTGTGAATTTTACTGAAACGCCAAGATTGTGTAGCCGCCAACAAAGGTCTATTTCCTCTTGATGAGCAAAAAAGTCTTCATCGAAACCACCAACTTGGTCAAAAACTGCTTTCCGAATAAAAAAACATGCACCGGATGCCCAAAAGATGTCACGCTCATCATCGTATTGCCCTTCGTCTTTTTCAATTGTTGAAAAAACTCTACCTCTGCAAAATGGATATCCGAAGCTATCGATAAATCCACCTGCAGCGCCGGCGTATTCGAACATGCTTTTATTCTTATAGTCCAAAATCTTCGGCTGTACAGCTGCCGTTTGTGGCGAACGTTCAAAAATATCTAAAGCAGGTTGCAGCCAGTTTGGCGTAACTTCAACATCTGAATTAAGCAAGACCAAAATGTCTTCAGGAACTTGCTTTAAAGCTTCATTGTAACCTTTTGCAAATCCATAATTTTTTGCATTCTGAATTATCTTAACTGTGGGATAATCTCGTTTGAGAAAGTGTATTGAATCGTCGGACGATGCGTTATCAGCTACATAAATAGTGGCATCATCAGAATATGAAATCACCGATGGCAGAAACTTTTCTAGCAGAAATTGGCCATTCCAATTTAGGATCACAACCGCTATTTTTTTAGGAGTCTCTTGCATCGACGGATTAAGATCTGACATGTTGTTCGTTATAACTTGGAATGTCACGTAGAAAAGAATATTGTTGCCTTTCGAAATCCATCTGGCAAAAATAATGGTTATTGCCGTTGGTCAGCATTAGAAATTTCGCGTTGATTGTCATGTTATATCGCGCGATCTGATCAAAGACATCTTGTGAAATTTTTACTTCCGGCGCTTTGCATTCTACCAACAGGTGAACAGAACCATCACTGTTAAAAACGACAACATCGTAACGCTTGGTAATTCCGTTTATCTTCAGCACTTTTTCAACGTTGATCAGCGACAGTGGATAATTTTTCTCATTTTGTAAAAACATCACAACATGCTGCCGCACCCATTCTTCAGGAGTCAGCACGACAAATTTTTTCCGAATGGCATCAAAAATACAGGCAGTTCCTGCATTATTTTGATATCGGAACTGATACAGCGGGAAGTTCAGCTTTTGCATACGCAAAGAAACAAATATTTAGATGCCGCTGTGCTTTTTGGTGATAAAACGCATTTCGAAATATTCGCAAGCGGCAGCTAAAACACTATTTTTGTCGCAAACGATTCGAAATGGATGACGCGGCCAAAATAGTGAACGACATAAAAGCGGGTAAAATTAAACCGATCTATTTTTTGATGGGCGAGGAGCCGTATTACATTGACAGGATTTCCGACTATATTGAAAATAATATCTTAACCGAAGATGAACGTGGGTTTAACCAAACGGTAATGTATGGCCGCGATGTCAGCATTGAGGATATTGTGTCGACCGCAAAACGTTATCCGATGATGGCCGAACGCCAGGTTGTCATTGTAAAAGAAGCGCAGAATCTTTCGAAGACCATTGAACAGATCGATTCATATGCAAAAAATCCAATGCCATCAACCGTTCTGGTGTTTTGCTATAAATATAAAACCATTGATAAACGCAAGACCTACGCGAAGTCACTGGCCAAAAACGCCGTTATTTTTGAGAGCAAAAAGCTTTACGAAAATCAGGTTGAAGATTGGCTAAAAAGGGTTCTATCAGGCAAAGGATATAAAATTGAACCTAAAGCAGCGGCAATGCTGGTCGAATTTCTTGGAACCGATCTTACAAAAATCAGCAACGAACTAGATAAACTGGCAATTATTCTACCTGCCGGAAGTACTATAACTCCAAAAGCCATTGAAGATAATATTGGTTTTAGCAAGGACTTCAACAACTTTGAACTTACAAGGGCAATTGGCGAAGGCAATAAGTTAAAAGCATTTACTATCGCTCATTATTTTGCTGAAAATCCGAAGGATAATCCTTTGCTTGTCACCACTGCAACCGTATTCCGATTCTTTGTTCAACTACTTCAATATCATGGTTTGAAAGACCGGAATCCTAATAATGTAGCGCAAAAGTTGGGCATAAAACCTTTTTTCGTGTCGCAGTTTTCGGAGGCGTTAAAACATTATCCGATGAAGAAAACCAGCTATATTGTAGGTGAGTTGAGAAAAATTGATGTAAAGAGCAAAGGTGTTGGTGCGCATTCGATTTCAAATGGTGATTTATTAAAAGAGATGCTGATTCACATATTCAATTAAAGGCCAAAACTTTAGCAAATTTTTGGCATATTTTGAAGCAAAGCTGACGTAACTTTAAGCCTACTAATTAATGTTCCGCATAAGAATTTTTGTATACAAAATTTCTTGATTGATTGGTTACTTAGTTAGTTAGGAAGGGGCAGCCGAGAGGTTAGCCCTTTCTTATTGGCAATAAGTCAAAGATGCTTAATCTGTTGTATCTTTGCTCGCCTTTCCCCACTGGGATACTGCACATTTTTCAATTTAAAAAACTAATGGAACAAAATATACAGAATGTTGAGCTTAAGCAGCTCACTATTGAAGATTACAGCGAGCTGCGCTCAGTGATGATCAGCTCATACCACACAATGCCCGATGCATATTGGGAAGAAGCACAAATTAGAAATCTTGTCCGCGTTTTTCCTGAAGGACAGGTTATCATTACAATCAACGGCCAAATTGCTGGCTGCGCGCTTTCTATAATTGTCGATTACAGCAAGTTTGATGATTTTCATACTTACAAGGAAATAACGGGGAATTACACATTCAAAACAAACAACATGAATGGCGACATCTTGTATGGTGTTGATGTGTTTGTTAAGCCTGAGTTCCGCGGACTCAGATTAGGCCGTCGTATGTACGAATACCGCAAACAATTGTGCGAACGGCTGAATTTAAAGGGAATTGCATTCGGCGGAAGAATTCCGAATTACCACAAATATTCAGCGGAGTTGAGTCCGAAGGAATATATCGATAAAGTGAAATCAAAGGAAATTTACGATCCGGTTTTGAACTTTCACCTTTCGAACGACTTTTCGCCGGCACGTATCATCAAAGGATATCTGGATGGCGATAACGACTCACACGATTTTGCCGTTCTTTTAAAGTGGAACAACATCTACTACGAAACTGCAGCTTCGCAGACAAAATACATCAAGAAAGTCGTTAGGCTCGGACTTGTGCAATGGCAAATGAGGCCATATAAGGATCTTGAAGCTATTATGCAGCAGGTGGAATTCTTTGTTGATGCCCTGAGTGCTTACAAAGCCGATTTTGCATTATTTCCCGAATTTTTTAATGCGCCTTTGATGGCAGATTACAATCATTTGTCAGAACCGGAAGCTATCAGAAAATTGGCTGGCTACACAGACACGCTTGTTCAGGAATTTTCTAAACTTGCCGTTTCTTATAATATCAACATTATTACGGGCAGCATGCCTGAACTGATCGAGACGACATTGCACAACGTTGGTTATTTGTGCAGGCGCGACGGATCTGTTGAACGTTTTGAAAAGCTGCATATCACACCTGATGAGGAAAAGTTCTGGGGAATAAAAGGCGGCACAAAATTGCAGAGTTACGATACCGACTGTGGTAAAATTGGGATTTTAATCTGTTACGACGTCGAATTTCCTGAGTTAAGCAGATTACTGGCGGATGAAGGAATGAAGATTCTCTTTGTCCCGTTTTTGACCGATACACAAAACGGATATTCAAGGGTTCGATATTGTGCACAGGCACGCGCCATTGAAAACGAATGTTATGTTGCAATTGCCGGAAGTGTCGGCAACCTGCCAAACGTTCATAATATGGATATTCAGTATGCGCAGTCAATGGTATTTACACCGTGCGATTTTTCATTTCCAACAAACGGAATTCGTTCAGAGGCAACTCCGAATACCGAAATGATTGTTATTGCCGACGTCGATATTGATCTTATTACAGAACTTCACAATTACGGAAGTGTCAAGAACCTGAAAGACAGGCGTAAAGACTTATTTGAATTAAAGAGATTGTAAAAGCAGCAACTTGGTTGAGATTTTAATTACGATATTTGTTACCCAAAAAATAAATTATGGCTGTCAATAAAAACACGATCCTTGGGTGGGCAACTACAATAATGATCATTATGGGATTGATATTGATTGCACTCGCAGTCTTCAAATATGATGATGTTGCAGGTTGGGGTTTTGGAGCAGTGGGCGTTGGATTCTTTGCTAATGCATGGGTTTTCAGTTCATTAAAAGGTAGAGTATAATTATATATAATTAAATAAAACATACATGTCAGACGATAAGAAAGTCATTTTTTCGATGTCCCGCGTCAGCAAGACGTATTCAAGCAGCAACAAACAGGTTTTAAAAGACATCTATTTAAGTTTCTTCTACGGAGCAAAAATCGGTATACTTGGACTTAACGGTTCGGGAAAATCTTCACTTTTAAAGATCATTGCCGGTGCAGATAAGAATTTTCAGGGTGATCTTGTTTTTGCGCCCGGTTATTCTGTGGGATACCTTGAACAGGAGCCGCAACTAGATGAAAATAAAACTGTAATTGAAATTGTTCGTGAAGGCGTTGCTGAAACAATGGCGGTTCTTGATGAGTTCAATAAGATCAACGACATGTTTGGCCTGCCTGAAGTTTATGAAAATGCTGATAAGATGCAGCAACTAATGGATCGTCAGGCTGATCTTCAGGATAAAATTGATGCTTTAGGCGCGTGGGAGATTGATACTAAGCTTGAAATCGCGATGGATGCTTTGCGTACTCCCGAACCTGATGCTTTGATTAAAGTTTTATCCGGTGGTGAAAGAAGGCGAGTGGCATTGTGCCGACTTTTACTTCAACAGCCGGATGTTCTTTTACTTGATGAACCTACGAACCATTTAGATGCTGAAAGTGTCCTTTGGCTTGAGCAGCATCTTGCGCAATACGCAGGAACTGTCATCGCGGTAACGCACGACAGGTACTTCTTAGATAATGTCGCCGGATGGATCCTTGAACTTGACAGGGGTGAAGGTATTCCGTGGAAAGGGAATTATTCTTCATGGCTTGATCAGAAGACAAACAGAATGGCTCTAGAGGAAAAAGTAGCTTCCAAAAGGCGCAAAACACTTGAGCGCGAGCTCGACTGGGTTCGCCAAGGGGCAAAAGGCCGACAGACAAAACAAAAGGCGAGGCTTCAAAATTATGATCGATTGCTAAATGAAGATCAGAAGCAGCTGGATGAGAACCTTGAAATTTACATTCCGAATGGACCTCGTTTAGGAACCAACGTGATAGAAGCACAAGGGGTTGCGAAAGCATACGGTGATAAGTTGTTATATGACAACCTGAACTTTACGCTTCCACAAGCTGGTATCGTTGGAATTATTGGTCCGAATGGTGCAGGAAAGACTACGATTTTTAGAATGATCATGGGCGAAGAAGCTCCCGATGGCGGCCAGTTCAGCGTTGGTGACACCGTTAAAATTGCATATGTCGATCAGGCGCATTCAAATATCAATCCTGACAAAAGCATATGGGAGAATTTCTGCGACGGACAGGAACTGATCATGATGGGCGGACGCCAGGTTAACTCACGTGCGTACTTAAGCCGTTTCAACTTTGGAGGTAGTGACCAGAACAAAAAAGTGTCTACCCTTTCCGGTGGTGAACGAAACCGCCTTCACTTAGCAATGACCCTTAAGGAAGAAGGAAACGTACTTCTGCTCGATGAACCAACCAATGATCTTGATATCAATACACTTCGTGCACTCGAAGAAGGCCTTGAAAACTTCGCAGGATGTGCTGTTGTTATTAGCCACGATCGCTGGTTCCTTGATAGGATTTGTACACATATATTGGCATTTGAAGGAAATTCAGAAGTCTACTTCTTTGAAGGAAGCTTTTCTGAGTATGAAGAAAATAAACGTAAACGTCTCGGTGGAGATTTAACACCAAAACGAATTAAGTACAGAAAACTGATCCGAAACTAAAACTTTGCATCAGCACATACCGTATATCAAAATTAATCCCGGCCACAAGTCGGGATTGTTATTGAAAAAAAAATATATATTTGACCCTAGAAATCAGCATTTAATGAATAAATTCCAGCGACAAGTACTCGCCTTTTTTTTTCTACTGTCACTTCCTATATACAGTCGGCCAATCGTTTATCAACACCAGGATCACACCCTGCAGTTCTTGATTGCTATGTCAATAGGAGCTTTAGTTTTGCTGATATTGTCAATAGCGCTTTACAAGAATTACACGATCAAGAAAAGGGTTAACCGTGAACTTATGCTGGCTAATGAAGAGCTTAAAATTGCCAAAGAAAAAGCAGAGGAAGCATCAAGGTTGAAGACACAATTTGTATCAACCATCAGCCATGAATTGCGGACACCTTTATATGGTGTAGTCGGAATCACCAACATGATTCTCGACGAACATAAAGAGCTCGCAGAAAGCACGCACTTAAATTCACTAAAATTTTCTGCAAAATATCTTCTTGCGTTGGTCAATGATATTCTACAGATCAATAAAATCGAGGAAAACAGGCTTACGCTTGAAATGCTGACGTTTAATCTTGCAGATGAAATAATAACCATCAAAGATTCGCTACAGTTCATTGCGATTAGAAACAACAATAAACTATCCGCGCATATTGATCCGACGATTCCTGAATATATAATAGGTGATAAACTCAGGCTTTCGCAGATATTCATGAATCTCGTCAGCAATGCTTTGAAGTTTACCAAAAATGGTGAAGTCATTATTATGGCAAGGCTTGAAAAAGCTGAAGGCAAGATGCATCACATCCGGTTTATGATTAAGGACAATGGAATCGGTATTGCCAAGGATGATCAGGAAAAAGTATTCGATAAATTCGTCCAGATCGAACGCAAAAATGATGATTACCAGGGAACAGGTTTAGGACTTTCGATTGTTCAGCGCCTTATAACACTTTTCGACAGTGAGATACATCTTGAAAGCCGGGAGCACGAAGGCACCACCTTCACGTTCACGATTGCTTTCGAAGTTGATGACGAGAAGTCGAAGGAAATTATTAATGATATTGAAGTCGATCTAACCTCTGGACATGTATTCTCAGTTCTTGTAGTTGAGGACAACAAAATCAACCAGATCGTTACAAAAAAGACACTTGAAAACCATAATTTCAGCTGTCGGATCGTAGATGATGGCTATGGTGCAATCGAGATCACGCGCCTAAATACATTCGATGTCATTTTAATGGATATCAATATGCCTGGGCTCAATGGTTTTGAAACAACACGAAAATTACGTGATAATGGCATTCTAACTCCAATTATTGCACTGACTGCATTTGGCAAAGATGAAATTGCAGAAGAAGCAA
>DASWND010000126.1:0-30397 GCA_036399435.1 Flavobacterium sp. | reverse complement strand
TGCAAGTTAGATATATGGAAAGACAAAGCTCGCGCTAGCAGAGAGCAGCGATTGTATTAGCCAGTTTTACTAAGTAGTTCGGATTCAAAAGCGGAAGCCATCCCACAGATTCTTCTACTATCGAATCAGTTTCCCGCTTTTCAACAAGGTGTTATTACTCGTTATTCTGTAAAAATAAATTCCTGATTGCAGGTTCAATAGGAATACCTGTTGTGCCGAAGATATTTCCGCTGAATATACTTGCTGGCCTGTGGTGCTATACAGATTGAATTCAGCGTCCGGTAGTATCTCATCTGTAGCCAAAGTCAGGGAATCTGTAAACGGGTTTGGGAATAACGCGAAAGCTTTGTCTTGTGAATCAGGGATGCCCAGTGAGCCTGAACCTGAATTGATAAATACATTCCAATATCTCTGCTGTCCGCTCATCCATACGTTTGTACTCACATTATCTTCCGCATCGATTAGATCCGGTTTATCATCCCCGTTCATGTCTAAAACAGAAAAATTTGAATTGTCGCCATAAACCTGATCATCATAAGCCTCGCCCAGTGCAGGAATATTCCATTGCGTTGCGATCGCAGCGAATCCGGTTCCGTTGTTAAGAAAGACTGCCCAATATTTCTGTGCGCCTGTTGCCCATACGTTACCTGAAGTATTGTCTTCGGCATCAACGAGGTCAGGTTGTCCATCGCCATCAAAGTCCATAACAGAAAAATTTGAATCGTCGCCATAAACCTGATCGTCATAAGCTTCGCCCAATGCAGGTATATTCCAATTTGTGGCTGTAGCAGCAAATCCGCTGCCCGTGTTTATGTATACCCTCCAAAATCTTTGAGATCCCAACATAGGTACATTAAGTGAAGTATTATCTTCCGCATCAATGAGGTCAGGCTTACCATCGCCGTTAAAATCAAGTACCGAAAAATTTGAATTATCACCATAAATTTGGTCATCGTATAGTTCTCCGAGATCAGGAATGTTCCATGTTAAATCGGTTGAGGTAAATCCAGCTCCTGTATTCAGGTAGACCTTCCAATATTTTTGTGAACCGGTTGTCCAAACATTAAAGGATACATTGTCTTCTGCATCAATAAGGTCAGGCTTGCTATCGCCGTTGAAATCGAGAACCGTGAAGTTACTGTTGTCGCCGTAGACCTGATCGTCTGACGTTTCTCCCAGATCAGGAATGTTCCATTGGATATTAACGGCAGAAAATCCGCTGCCGGTATTTAAATAAACTTTCCAATATTTCTGCGAACCAGACGTCCAAACGCTCCCGGTTACATTGTCTTCCGCGTCAATTAGATCAGGCATGTTATCACCATTAAAATCGACCACTGCAAAATTTGAGTTGTCACCAGTTACCTGATCATCATACGTTTCTCCTAAATCGGGAATGTTCCACTGAATACCTGTTGACGAAAAGCCTTCTGCAGAATTAAGGTATACCATCCAATACTTCTGAGAACCATTAATCCAAACCTCTCCTGTACTGCTTTCAGCATCGACAAGGTCAGGCAAACCGTCACCATCAAAATCGATGACACTAAAGTTGGAGTTGTCGCCGTAAACCTGGTCGTCGTAAGTTTCGTTCAAGTTTGGAATGCTCCACTGAATAGCAGAAGGACTAAAACCTTGTGAGTAGGTGGAACTTATGAAGAGCATTATTAATGAGATCGTAATCAGGGTATTTTTCTTTATCACTTTGAGAAGTTTAAAAATTTTAGATGCGAATATATAAGATTATTTCTATAAGACGCTAAGACTACGGCTGGTAACTTATACGGGTGAAAGGTAAAAGGGGAAAGATAAAGGGTAAAGGGTGCAGGGTTAAGCGTAGGAGGATTGGTGTTGGGTGTTGGGTTTTGGGTGTTGGGAGAAGGTATTATAACAGTGAGGGGTAAAAGAGTGTGGGTGTTGGGTGTTGGGTGAAGCTAATCGTTAAGAGAAACAATCCATCAATCATCAACCAACGCTGACAGCTTCTCAAAAAGGGAAGCTAATCTCTAAAAGAAACAAGAAAGTTGTCATGTTAAAAAAAAGTCCGCCTGTGCTTATCGTTGAGATGAAGCGGCAGGCGGACAATAGCTTTGACATCAGTGCGATGCCGAAAATTTTATTTTTTAATGAACTTCTGGGTTTTTGAAAATGATTCGGATGAAATTTCCAAGAAGTACAAACCTTGAACTAGTCCATTTACGTCAATAGTATAATCGGTAGCAAATGTTGAAAGGTTGTTGTGACCAATCATTTTCCCCGTAATATCGTAGATTTTATAGCTGCTAAAACCTGCCGATGAACGAATATGAAGTTCATCGCTTACGGGATTTGGATAAAAAGATGATGTCACTGTGGCAACATCACTTATAGCCAATTCAGAATGGTTGTTTTTAAACCAGCCGAATTCTTCATTTGTGCGATAGAAAACATCAAGGTCGCCATCATCATCAATATCAATAAGTTGAGTGTTGACAATATCTCCAGTAATCTCATCAAGAGAGATTGGTGTAAGTGTAGTACTGATATCTCCAGCGGCTAAATTTTCCCTCCAGAACAAATTATTGTCTTCTGCGTAGGTAAAGTCCGGGAGACCGTCCATGTCCAAATCGCCAATTGTGCGTAGTTGACCTAAATTGCAACTAGCCAATCCGACAGGGTTTCCTGTTGAAAATGTATTGGCACCAAAATTCTTAAACCATAATAAGCCGCAACTTTCGCTTACAGCAATTACGTCTGTTTTCCCATCATTGTCGAGGTCGACCAGATACGACTGATAAAGTGGCGGATTTTCTCCGGCGGTGAAAAGCGGCGTCTGAACGAAAACGTTGTTAACGTATTCAAATTGAATAATAGCCTGGCTATTGCTGCCTCCGGTTGTTACAATAAGTTCATTTATACCATCTGCATCCGTATCAGAAAATGCATAGGTGTTGATGTTGATCCCATCCGCAGGATTATAAAACATTGTCGTTCCGTTAAAAACGCCGTTGCCCTGGTTTTTGATCCATGATAGTATGTCATTGCTGAGTTCAGCTACGATAATGTCCTTTTTTCCATCATTATCAACATCGCCAATGGCAAGTGATGAAATTGAACTGTTGTACGGCAAGCTTTGTTTGCTTCCAAAAAAGCCCTCACCCATATTTTTGATCCAAGACAAGCCCTCAAGATATTCTGCAACGACCAGGTCATTTTTGCCATCCTCGTCAATATCGAGGATACGCAGACTTCTTGGTTCATCATAATTTGAGTTGATCACAATCTTCTGTGAAAAAACCGAATTTCCCAGGTTTTTGTACCAAACCACCTGGCTGCCTGGATCGGTGGTACCAACAATGTCGAGGTCACCATCGTCATCAAGGTCTTCGAAAGTAACAGAATTGAGGTTGTCATCACTTGGGGTAACCAATGTGCGGCTTCCGAAATTTTGTGCGTTAAGTGCAACGAATGTAGGAACAATAAGCGCGACTAATAGTAATTTTGCTTTCATTTAAAATGTTTAATGGTTTTTAAAGGTCGGCCAAAAATAGAATAAATTTTATACAGTCAACTATGTGACAGACAGATTAGGATGTAAAGTTTCGGGTAATAGAAGTTGTAGAAATAGGAAGTGAGTTTCGTGAAGTGGTTGAATAGTTTGGCAAATTTAATCTATAAAGGAAATTGTAAGTGTATCGTTTGCAATGGTGTCATTCAACCACAAAAGTCCCGAGACATTGAAACATAAAAAGCGGACTTAAAAAAGTCCGCCCATTCGAAACGTTGATCTAATTATGCTGACTGCTGCAGCAATTCTTTCTGCGCCTTAACGGCGTCTATGAAAGCATCAACTTCGCCAATCTCCCGGTTCACGCGCCCCAGATCCATCTCTTTCTCTAGTAGGGCAACGGTACCGAAGCTTGCTTTGCGCGTTTCGAGCAGGAATTTTTTGTACTCCAGCCTGATCTTCTTGTTGATGGCCTCATCTTTAGCCTGCCCCTCCGGAAGAACCGATATGATGGTTTCCTGTGCAGCGATTTCGGTGATAACACCTTGAAGATCTGCATTGACTTCCTGGGAAGTTTCGGCGTAGCGCACTGTTAGTCGCTCATCAGAAAGCTTTTTAAAATCTAGATCTGCTTTCTCTCTCGCTGCCATGCTCAGTAACACTTCACAATCGGCAACATTTGTCAAACTTGTAATTGAATACTCCATAATAAAAAAATTTAAAGATTAATATTGTCTGGCATTTTTCAAGTGGTGTGCCAGAATTTTAATCGTATTTTATTTTTAACATAATTTTAACTGAAGCTATGCAATAAATTTTGACTTACTCAGAAGAATTCTCAGCATTTTCAAGGGTTTGCCGAGTTTTTCTGATTTTTGATTCCAACAACAATTTTTCCAATTCAAGCAGTTCTTGCTTTAGTTCATAATGCAAAAGCTCCGCAACAGGGTCTGCAACAGATACTTGCACAGCTTTGTTAGAGATTATTTTATTCTGAGGGGAAGTGCCTTTAGCACGCATATCAAGGAAATTACCAAGCATTGTTAACTTTTGTTGCGCGCTGTGTTTCTTCTTAATTGCATCCACTTTCCTAGCAAATACAACCCGTTGATACTCATTTTCACGCAGCAGGCGCTCAAGTTGATCGTAACGTGCCTGTTGCTGTACATGCTGTACGCGCCTCTCAGATTCACCGGTTGGTTGCACATGCGTCAGCATCTCAGCCAGCAATTGCGTGGCGTGCAGCGGAAGGCTGCGTTTGCCAAGTTCGTACAACGAGTAGTGGCTGCGGCTCACATTGAGCAGCATCGCCATGTCTTGCTGGGTAAGGCCAAGCATAGAACTGATAGGTTGATTTCTTTTCATAATCTCTTGGTTGTTAGTTTTTTGGCGTTTTCAAAAATGTTGCCACAGATGTTGTAGCAATTTTTGCAGGGGGAAGTTTTTTGCTACAACAGTTGTAGCAATTTTAAGCAAGAGGGTGAAATTGCTACAGTTGTTGTAGCAATTTTGAGGTGGAAGTAAATTTTGCTACAGGTCGCGCCAAATTAATAGTTATTTGAGAAATTTTGGGCACCTTCTGCGAACCGGGCTGTTAGCAGTGCGCGGCACTTCACTGCCATCCCTGGCGCGGGATAAACGTACGATTAGCCTGAAGTTCGACGGAAGAAGGACGGACCGCAGGGTATTAAATGAAATTTGGACGAAAGAATTTAGAAAGTGGTCGTTACGACAGTAAAAGTTGCGCAGTGGAACGTTAGAGCTTAATAAAGCAATATCCCAGTAATTATCAGCTGCAGTATTTAAGCTTCCAGATCAAGGTTTCAACTTAAAATAAATAAAGTCGGTGGAACTTCCCTGCGTAAAGCGATATTGTTTTTACCTTATGAAGCCTCATCTTTAAGTTCACCATCAAACTCACCACTGACAACATCTTCCCTCGACAGCCAATATTCAGAAGTAACCAGCTGATAGTTGCTGTTATCTTCAGTGCGTAATTCCCACACCATATTTTCAGCGTCCGGGAAATCTGCTGCCGTCGTTAGCTGCTCTTCGAACATCCGGATCAATAAATTATTTGGTGCCAGTCCATGATGCAGAAGTTTCAGTAGGTCGGCTTTAGAAAATTGCCTGTTGCCTTCGTTGTTGGTGATCGTAAAATCCAGAATTGTGGCTTTTGTGTTCGGAAAGGTGCCGTTACAAGCTTTGAACAGCAACTGATTGATATTGTACAACGGGTAGTGCAGCGAAATATCCGAATATTCCTCAGATATTTTATCAAGCAGCATATCGTGCGACATCTGATCCATCTGTCCGTGGCTTACTGACCGGCAAGCTTGTAATGAAGCAACACCCGCGCAGCATCGGCTGGCTCAAAATCGGTGATTGCCATTTGAAGCATTTCGAGCAGGTTTTCAGACTTGATGCTGTTTGCGTCGTGGAAATCGAATAGCTCGAGTAGTTGGCGGTAGTCTTGTTCGGTCCAGTAATTTGCGATTTCGTCGATTGATTCTATTGAGTTGATTTGGATTTTGAAGTTCATGGTGTTTTGATATTGGCTGGTTGTAAGTATTACCGGTAACTTGTAAGGTAGTTAATTGTTTGGGAGGGATTATCAAAGTTGTGTTATATGGTGGGTAACGTGTGATTGGGATTTAGCGGTTAGTGGCATAAACTGCAAGTCCAAACAATCAAGTAACTCATTGAACCTTCTGTAATCTTTTTAACTTTATTTTAAGTAGATTGCCACCTCATTTATCTTCCCTAATGGCAAAACAAGCAAAATCCAAAAAAGAAAAACCAATCGAAGAAATCCTTTGGGATTCAGCGAATAAACTACGTGGAACCGTAGAATCATCAGAATACAAACATGTCGTACTCGGACTTATATTTTTAAAATTCGCAAGCGACAAGTTCGAAGAGCGGCGCAAAGAACTGATTGCTGACGGCAAGGAAAAGTATCTTGAAATGAAGGAGTTCTACAACATGTCGAACATCTTCTTTCTACCTGAAGAATCACGTTGGTCGTTTATCATTGCTAATTCAAAACAAGACGACATTGCAATAAAGATTGACACAGCACTGCATACGGTTGAAAAAAACAATCCAGCACTTAAAGGTGCTTTGCCTGACAACTACTTTTCGCGTTTGAATATGGATGTGAGCAAGCTCGCCGCGCTACTCGACACCATTAATAACATCGACACGATCAAGGATAAGCAAACCGATATCGTGGGCAGAGTGTACGAATATTTCTTAAGCAAGTTTGCCTTAGCAGAAGGAAAAGGGAAAGGCGAATTCTATACCCCAAAAAGTATTGTAAACCTGATTGCCGAAATGATCGAACCGTACAAAGGCGTCATCTATGATCCAGCTTGCGGATCCGGCGGAATGTTTGTGCAGTCAATCAAGTTTATTGAGAGCCACCACGGTAACAAAAAAGAGGTCTCTATTTACGGACAGGAATATACATCGACCACCTATAAGCTAGCCAAAATGAATCTCGCTATTCGCGGGATTGCTGCAAATCTTGGCGATGTAGCTGCCGATACTTTTGGACGGGACCAGCATCCTGACCTAAAAGCCGATTACATCATGGCCAATCCGCCATTTAACCAAAAGGACTGGCGCGCGACTGATGAACTTAAAGATGACCCGCGTTGGCGAGGATACGATGTCCCTCCTACTAGTAATGCAAATTATGCTTGGATTCTGAATATGGTTAGCAAACTTTCCGACAATGGCGTTGCAGGTTTTATCCTTGCTAATGGTGCATTGTCCGGCGGTGGCGAAGAATATAAAATTCGGAGGAAACTGATTGAAAATGATATTGTTGAAGCAATTGTAATTTTGCCAAGAAACATGTTTTACACCACCGATATCAGTGTTACGCTTTGGATTCTCAACAAGAATAAAAAAGCAAGAACCGTTGAGCTTCCGGATGGTGCTAAGATATATCGAGCCCGACAAAATGAAATTTTATTTATGGATCTTCGTCAAAAAGGTATTCCATTCGAAAAGAAATTCACTCAGTTTTCGGAAGACGATATTTCCGAGATTACAAGTTTTTATCATAATTGGCAAGCAAACCACAAACTTTATAGCGATGTAGCGGAGTTTTGTTTTTCTGCTTCAAGAGAACAAGTTGCCGCCAAAGATTACTCCTTAGTACCAAGTAAATATATAGAGTTTGTTAACCGCGACGAAAACATTGATTTTGATGAAAAAATGAAAGCGCTGCAATCTGAGTTTGCTGATTTGCTTACCCAAGAAGAAAGTTCTAAAAAGGATTTATTAAATGTTTTTAATGAGCTTGGGTATGCAATCAAATTATAAACGGTTAGGTAAATATATCAGGGAAGTAAATGACCGTAATCATGCTTTAAATGATTATCCTTTATTAGGGGTGAGTATTCAAAAGAAAGTAATGCCGTCGATTGCCAATATTATTGGTACCGATATGTCAACCTATAAGATCCTAAAAAGGAATCAATTCGCATATGGGCCTGTCACCTCTCGTAACGGCGATAAGATTTCATTAGCGCTTCTTGCTACTTATGATCATGCTTTGGTTACACAAGCCTATACCGTATTTGCAATAATAGATGAAAAAGAACTTCTTCCAGAGTACTTAATGATGTGGTTTAGACGTCCGGAATTTGACAGGTATGCACGTTTTATGTCCCATGGCAGTGCTAGAGAAATTTTTTCTTGGACTGAGATGTGCGACACTTTGCTTCCCATCCCTTCAATTGAATCTCAGACCGAAATTGTTCGGGAATACAATGTCATTCAAAATCGAATTGCTTTAAACAATCAACTTATTAAAAAGTTAGAGGAAGTTGCTAAAACATCCTATGAGAAATTATTTATAGCTGAAACTGACATTTCGAATTTACCTTATGGCTGGAAATTGGGAAAAATTGCTGATCTATGTAGCTATTCAGAAAGAAGGGTGTCGATAAGTCAACTTGATCTAAATACATACATTTCAACTGAAAATATGTTACAACTGAGGGCAGGAGTGTCATGTTCAAATAGTTTACCCGTTTTCGGGAATGCAACACTATTCGAAAGTGAGAACGTCTTAATTTCAAACATAAGACCTTATTTAAAAAAAATCTGGCTTTCAACATTTAATGGAGGTTGTTCAAACGATGTGCTTTGTTTTGTTCCTGCAGCAAACATTCCAATATTGTTTTTATATCAAATATTAGAAAAGGACAGTTTTTTTGAATATATGATGGCAGGAAGCAAAGGTACAAAGATGCCAAGAGGTGATAAAAAATGGATTATGGATTATCCAGTTATTATTCCGAGTTCCAAAATAGTAGATGAATTTAGTAAATCAACGAAGAAGCTTCAAACTAATATTCATTTAAGGCAAGTTGAAAACAATAAGCTAGCAGAATTAAAGGATTTACTACATTCAAAGCTAGCAACAGGTAGAAATTAAATACAAATATTATGGACTTAGATGCAAAGGAGATCAACAGTTTTATTAACGATTATGTTGAAAAGTTAAGACAGGGAAATGCAACAATCTTAATTGGTGCAGGCTTGTCTAAAGCAGCGGGATTTGTTGATTGGAAGGGTCTATTGAGAGATATAGCTACTGAACTAGGTTTGAGAATTGAAGACGAAAATGATCTAATTTCAATTGCACAATTTCATAAAAATGCCAAACAGAACAGAAATAAGATCGATGAAAAGATTGTAAATGAGTTCACCGATAAAGATGTTGAAACCGAAAACCATCATATTATAGCTAGGCTACCATTTAATACAATTTGGACAACAAATTATGATGATCTTATCGAGGACACGCATTATAAATACGATAAGAAAGTAGATGTAAAAAGTGAAGTTGACGACCTTTTTTTCAATAGAGATAATCGTGCTTGTATTCTGTACAAGATGCATGGCGACAAAGACAAACCTAGTAAGGCTGTACTTCTGAAGGAGGACTATGAAAAGTATTATTATACTCATGAACCGTTCGTTGCACTTTTGAATTCTGAATTAATTACTAAGTCATTTTTATTTGTCGGATTTAGCTTTACAGATCCTAACATAAATTATGTCTTCGGCAGACTGACCCATCGGTATAGTGACAAAAGTAAGGACCACTATTGTGTTATGAAAAAATGTGCATTAAATGATTACGAAGGAGACAATGCAAAATTTGAGTACGAGACAATCAAACAGCAATTGTTTATTGAAGAATTAAGAAGATATAGAGTAACAACAATCTTAATTGAAAACTATCCTGACCTAACACTACTACTTAAAGAGATTGAGAAAAGATATAACTCTCATTCCGTATTTATTTCGGGGAGTGCTATTGAGTATGGAGTCTTTAGTCCGATAGAGGCGCAACAATTTATTCATTTATTATCTAAAAGACTTATTGAAAGAAAGCTAAATGTAGTCAATGGTTTTGGTTTAGGAGTTGGAAGTGCTGTAATTAATGGAGCGTTAGATGCTATTTATTCAAATCCTAAAAAATATAATGACGACCAACTTGTCTTGAAACCCTTTCCTCAATTCAAAACAGGAGAAAAAGAACTCGGCGTATTGTGGGAAGAATACAGACAAAAAATGATTTCAAGAGCAGGCATAATACTTTTTGTATTTGGTAACAAAGATGAAGGTAATGGTGTAGTAAACGCTGGAGGGGTTAAACGAGAATTCAATATTGCAATGGAAAAGGGACTCATTCCTATTCCAATTCATTATACAGGATATATGTCAAAAGAAATATCTAATGAAATAACAAACATTGGTTTGTCTGAAGAATTAATCAATGACATTACAAATCTTCAACTGGATAAAGATAATTTGGAAAAATCTGTTGAAGAAATTCTACAAATAATTGATAAAATAATTAAATGATATGGCGAAAAAGGTTTTTTTTAGTTTTCATTATCAGGATGTAATTGATTTTAGAGCTAATGTCGTACGGAATCATTGGTTAACAAAACCAGATAGGTCTGCCGCTGGTTTCTTTGATTCATCAATATGGGAAAGCAGCAAAAAAACTGGCAACTCGGCTTTAAAAAAACTGATCAACGACGGTTTGACCAACACCAGCAACACTTGTGTCTTAGTTGGGACAGACACATATAATCGTAAGTGGGTATCTTACGAAATCGTTAAAAGCGTACAGAAGGGAAATCATATTTTTTGTGTTCATATAAATTCAATTAAAGGAAAAGATGGGAAAACTAAATCGAAAGGTTGTAATCCGCTTTACTATTTGGGTTATTCATACAGTGAAGATGGTAAAAAATTGAACTTACATGATTATGTCGATAATAAGTGGATAACGTACCCTGATTTAGAAGGGTGGGATGTCAAAGAAATTGAACAGAAATATCGAGGCAAAATATACCGTTTGTCCAGTAATTATAATATTTATGATTGGGTTGACGATGATGGTTATAATAATTTTTTAAAATGGGTTGAGTAATGGGAAGAAAAATATTTGTCACATATAAGTATGGCGATACATATGTTGAAGATTTGGATATATATGAACACACAATTTTGGGAATACAAAAAGTTCAGACCAAAGCGAGGCATTACGTTAATGAATTAGCAGGCATTATATCGAGCGAAGATCACATTTACAAAGGCGAAAACGACGGTGAGAGTCTTGCTGACTTCTCTGATGAATGCATTGCCTCATCACTTAGGGACAAAATATATGATAGTAGTATTACTATTGTTCTTGTATCTAAAGGGATGAAACATATTTGGCTGGCCGAAAAAGACCAGTGGATGCCCTGGGAAATTTCATATTCATTAAAAGAATATACGAGAGCAGGTCGAACAAGCCTATCAAATGCCATTCTTGCAGTAGTTCTTCCCGATGAATTTGGAAGTTATGATTATTATTTAACTCATGATAGTGTGTGTGATTGTACCAACTACAATACTCCCTTTTTGTTTCAGATATTAAAGGATAATATGTTTAACAAAAACCAACCAGATGCTTACTTATGTAGCAATGGAACCACGGTTTTTACAGGTGAATTTTCATATATAAAATCAGTGAAATGGGTAGGATTTAAAAACAACCCTACCTTTTATCTAAACAAGGCGATCGAGATAAGAGATAACAAGCAGCACTACAACATCACTAAGACTATAAAATAACATGAGTTATATCTCCGAAGCGCAACTTTCGCAATACCGACAAAGAACTAAATTATTTTCGACGGATAATATTGTGAATCTTAATGAAAGCTATTCTAGAGATAAAACAAGGCCGATGATTTTTTTATCTCATAAGCACGATGAGTTTGCTATTTTACAAGACGTAGTTGGTTTTTTAAAAAAAGAAGGTGTCGATATTTATGTTGATTGGATGGATCCGTCCATGCCAGCACACACGAACGCAGAGACAGCTCATAAATTAAAACAGAAAATAAAGGTTTCAGACAAATTTATTTTGGTTGCAACACCAGACGCTATAAATTCTAAATGGTGTAATTGGGAACTTGGTATAGGAGATATAGTGAAATACCTCAAAAATATAGCTTTATTCCCAGTAAATAAATCAAATCAATTTTTTTATGGCGCTGAGTATTTAAGGATTTATCCAAGGATAGAATATCAAGACGGTAATACTAAATATTCGAGCGGGTTGTACATTCCCAAAGGATATTATGTTATTTATCCTTCAGATGAAAGCGGTACCAGTTCTATTTTTTCACTAAAAGATTGGCTAAAAAAATGATTTAATGCAAGAAATAAAACAATTACTCGAAATTATCCAAAAACTCCGTGATCAATATAAAAGAGGTTTTCCACTCGACGGGCGTCTTGTTGGCGACATCGGCGAAGTACTCGCAGCCACTAAATACGGCATAGAATTGTACCCGGAAAATAGCGCCATTCACGACGGTCATGAAATAGCAACTGGTCGCAAAGTACAAATCAAAGCATCATTTAAAAATTACTGTTATTTCCCTTTCGGCGCTACCAGACTTCCCGATTACTTCCTCAGTACCAACATTCTTGAATGCGGAGAAATTGAAGAATTATACAACGGTCCTGGCCACTATCTTTTCACAAACTATATCGAACTTCGTGGGTTGAAACATTATAAGGAAACGTTTTATACATTATCAAAAGGCCGGCTAAGGACATTGAATGCATTAGTACCACTGGAGAAAAAAATAAAAATAATATGAGAGACTTATTCGAGCTCGCAAAATTCCTGAATCACAATGCAATTCCAAAAATAAAAAGACGCCCAAAAACATTTCTAGGTATTGCCAAGCAGCCGCATTACGAAAATGTAATGTCAAACATTTACGCATTTTACTTTGACCTTAATGAAGTGCATGGCATGGGTGATCTTTTTATCACGAGCTTGCTAAAAATAATCAAGTCAACCGAATTAGGAACTACAAAAAATGTTTATGATATCACTGATTTTGCCGTAGATACTGAATTTACTACAGATAAAAACGGTAGAATTGACGTTTTGATATCAAGCGCAGATCACGCAATAATAATTGAGAATAAAGTTTACCACCACTTAAATAATAATTTAGCTGACTACTGGGACTCAACTCGCGTTAGCGACAATAATACATCAAATAAAATCGGAGTTGTTCTGTCGTTAAATAAGGTTTATCCCAAACATGTACATTTCATTAATGTCACGCACCTCGAATTACTGCGGGAGGTACTTCAAAACCTAGGGCCGCACATGATGGATGCCAAGGATAAGTATGTAGTATTTTTAAAGGATTTTTATCAGAACAGTATCAATTTAAGTAAAAGCGAAATGGACAGTAAAGAAATTAAATTTTATTTTGATCATCAGGCCAAAATCATTGAAGCAAAAGATTTCCATTTTGCTGTCCGTACTCATATAAGTAATCAAATAGAACAAGTAACTGGTCTCATCGACGAAGACCTAACCGTACCAACATCTAAAGGGGAACTGGGGAAAAGACTTCGCTACATGCAATCCATTAAGAACAAAAATCTAATGTTTACTGTTCTTTTTGAGAAGCTCCTCGAACCTCAAAGGGAATTAATTCTTATTGTCGAATTAAAGCATGATCTTTTAAAAAGCAAAGATTTATATAAATCAATTCATGCTGATCGAACATTTGAAAACATTACTTGTTCAGATTTTTATATAAACACCAATTCATCTTGGTGTCACTTTGCTATTGCGCGATACACTTTGAATAACGATGATGTTTCGAACCTATCAAATTTTATTGTCAACAAACTACATGATGATGAACTACTATCTATATTTAGAAAATTGAATGAAGTAGTTCCTAAAACATCTTAATATGAAGTTCACCGAATCACAGCTGGAACTCGCCTTCATCAACCTAATCGAACAGGAAGAAATAGAATTCCTTGCCGGCGCAGCGATCCGTAAAAATGAATTTGTTGGAGTCGATGAACCAGCTCCTGTTTACGGCCATATCGTAAGCGAACAAGTGCTGATAGTTGATGATTTAAAAGAATACCTTCGGTCGCAATATTTTGAGGATAACATTACCGAAGGCGAAATTGAAAGTATTGTCCGTGACCTGGACAGGCTGCCTGCCTCAGATCTCTTTGAAACCAATAAAGTGATCATGAAAATGGTCTCGGATGGCTTTCTACTGAAACGTGACGACCGTTCGCAAAAGGACATTTACATTCAGCTCATAGATTATTCTGCGCTGGACAACAATATATACAAAGTTGTAAACCAGCTCGCCATTAAAGGCTACGAAACGCGCATTCCCGATCTTTTGGTTTACATAAACGGTTTGCCTTTGGTGGTATTCGAATTTAAAACAGCTATACAGGAAGATTGTACGATTCACGATGCCTATGTGCAGCTAACCACCAGATACAAACGCGATATTCCGGAACTTTTCAAGTACAATGCTTTTTGTGTAATCAGTGACGGAGTCAATACGAAGTCGGGTTCCTTTTTTGCCCCATATGAATTCTTCTACGCCTGGCGCAAAATAGAAGGGATGATAGCTGAGGTTGATGGCATTGATGCGATGTTTACACTTATCCAAGGCATGTTCAACCGCAATCGTTTACGGGATATCATTCACAACTTCATTTATATTCCGGACAGTTCAAAAAAGAACGAAAAAATTGTATGTCGATATCCGCAATATTATGCAGCTACCAAACTTTTTACAAATATAAAATTGCACCAGCGTCCTGAAGGCGACGGAAAAGGTGGTACTTATTTCGGAACAACCGGCTGCGGCAAAAGTTATACGATGCTGTTTTTGGCGCGATTGCTAATGAAGAGCACCCATTTTGCCAGCCCCACAATTGTTCTGATTACAGACCGTACCGATTTGGACGATCAATTATCAGCAACTTTTACAAATGCAAAAGGATTCGTCGGCGATGAGAGCATAATTAGCGTAGAAAGCCGAAGCCACCTGCGCGAATTATTAAGCGGACGTAATAGCGGCGGCGTCTTCCTGACCACTATTCATAAATTTACCGAAGACACACAATTGCTAACAGACCGTACCAACGTAATTTGTATTTCTGACGAAGCGCACCGCAGTCAGATCAACCTTGACCAAAAGATTACTGTGACTGAAGAGGGTATAAAGAAAACATTTGGATTCGCAAAATATCTGCACGACTCATTGCCTAATGCTACGTATGTTGGTTTTACCGGAACGCCCATCGATGCCACCTTGGATGTGTTTGGTGACGTTGTCGATGCTTATACCATGACAGAATCTGTTGCCGATGAAATTACTGTGAGGATTGTCTATGAAGGCCGTGCAGCTAAAGTATTGCTGAATAATAGCAAGCTGCAAGAAATAGAAGATTACTACAACCAATGTGCAGACGAAGGTAGCAACGAAAACCAGATAGAGCAGAGCAAAAAAGCGATGGCGCAGATGAATGCCATCATTGGCGATCCAAAGCGTTTAAAAGATCTTGCCAACGATTTTATACAGCACTATGAGCGCAGAGTTACCGAGGGCGCAACCATCAAAGGCAAGGCCATGTTTGTTTGTAGCACTCGTCAAATTGCCTATCAGTTTTATCAGAACGTAATTGAACTTCGACCGGAGTGGGCAATTGTAAAAGCCTCCGACGATGGTGTGGAACTTACCGACCAGGAAAAGAAAGAAATTAAACCTATGGAAAGGATCAAAATGATCATGACCCGAGGCAAAGATGATCCTGAAGAAATGTATAAAGCACTTGGCACTAAAGATGACCGTAAGGAACTCGACCGCCAATTCAAAAATGAAAAATCGAACTTTAAAATAGCAATCGTTGTAGACATGTGGTTAACCGGATTCGATGTGCCGTTCCTTGATACCATGTACATTGATAAGCCTATCCAGCGTCACAACTTAATTCAGACAATTTCGCGGGTTAACAGAAAGTACGAAGGCAAGAACAAAGGTCTTGTGGTCGATTACATTGGCATCAAAAAGCAAATGAACCTTGCCCTCGCCCACTATAATAAAACCGATACACAAAACTTTGAAGATGTTGCAGCTTCTGTGGTTGTTGTAAAAGATCAACTCGATTTGCTTCACAAACTGTTTCATAAATTTGATAGCTGCAAATATTACAGCGGCACACCTCTCGAGCAACTTATGACACTAAATAAGGCGGCAGAGTACGCCCAGATCACACAAGATGTCGAGAATCGTTTTATGTATAGAGCAAAGCGGCTCAAAGCGGCTTACGATATATGTTGTGGCAGTGAATTGATTTCAGAACCGGAACGCGATGAAATACACTTCTTTTTAGCAGTACGCTCGATTGTCTTTAAACTTACAAAGGGCGTAGCACCTGACGCAGCACAGATGAATAACAAAGTCCGCAAAATGCTGCAGGATGCTATTGAAAGTGAAGGTGTCGAGGAAATTTTTAAATTGGGTGATGATACTCAGAATGAAGTCGACATTTTTTCGGAAGATTATTTAGCTAAACTGGATAAAATTAAGCTGCCCCATACAAAGATTAAACTGCTTCAAAAGCTATTAGCAAAAGCAATTGAAGATATCAAGCGTATGAATAAAATTCAGGGCGTTGATTTTTCAAAACGTCTACAGGCAATCGTTTCAAAATATAATGAACGAAAAGAAAGTGATGTGCTGAGAAGTGAAGTCCTAGAAGACTTTACAGACGAAATAATGGACTTATACTTCGCACTGAAAAAAGAGAAAGATTCATTTCAAGATATGGGGATTGATATTGAAGAGAAAGCGTTTTATGACATTTTGAAAGCGCTCGCTATAAAATATGACTTTGTTTATCCTGAAGAAAAACTAATAAGCCTTGCTAGAAAAGTTAAAGAAGAAGTTGAGGATAAAACTAAATACACAGACTGGAGTAAGAGGGAAGATATTAAGGCTGAGCTAAAAGTTGGGCTAATAATATTGCTTGCAGATAATGATTATCCTCCTGTTGATAGAGATGAGGTTTATAAGGAAATTTTTGAGCAGGCGGAGAATTTTAAAAGATACCAATAATGACAAAGTCTGAGTATATAGAGATAATCGTGGAAAGCTTTGAACTCGCAAACAACACCTCTGGCCGACACGGCTTAGTACACATCCGACCAATTGCTGGACAAGATCCTTTTCTTGAGAATATGTTTGTCGAATGTTCTAAAGCATTATCGACGGAGTTTCCTATTGAAACCCGGTTTAAAATAAAGGCTAAAGTTGTTCGACGAGAAGGCCGAACATCATTTATATATAGTCATTATAAATGGGAGTACAGCGTAGTGCCGTGACTAGACGCAGAGATAGATTAAATTTCTATCATCCTTCAATGCAACTATTCTTACCGTTTGCAGAACGATAAGCTCAAACTTAAATTAATTAATTCAGATGCGATAATAATGAACAGCCTTGATAAAATCCTAAAAAAAGTTCCTATTCCTCGACCCTTGAAATATTATTTTGGCGAAGGCTCATATGAATTTAATCAAATTTCGATAGAGGAAAAACTTGAAATGTTACATCTTGTAGTTCATGCAGGCTTCAGCGTTTTTGATTTAAGCGAAAGGTTTAGAAAAGATCGTGCAGATCGCTATAGCCATGAGAATATGCATTCGGTTCTCCGAGGTTACATCAGTACGTTAATTTCAAACAACTATATTGATCCGTTAGTCAATCGCTATTATCAAGATGATTCCGATGAAATTGTTGCAAAAGATTTGGATGCCTTCCTGATTGAGCCGATAACTCCGGAAGAACTACTGGAGCGGGCAAAGAAAAAATTTAATATTGATTAGTTCATACATCATATGCAAAAATACTCCGTAAACCAACACCTCATTGAAACGCTCTTAACCTGGGTAAAGTCCGGTGAAATAGCCATCCCCGAAATACAACGCCCATTCGTTTGGGACAGCTCTAAAGTCCGAGACCTGATGGATAGCCTTTATCAGGGGTTTCCTGTCGGGTATGTAATAGCTTGGCGAAATCCAAACATCAGGCTAAAAAACGGCAGCCTTAGTGAAGGCAAAAAAATACTAATTGACGGACAGCAACGGGTTACTGCCTTGACGGCTGCACTTTTAGGAGAGTATGTAGTTAATAAGACTTATCAACGCGTAAAAATCAAAATTGCATTCCATCCTCTTAAAGAAAAGTTTGAGGTTCAAAATCCCGCAATCCTAAAAGATAACACCTGGTTGCCTAACATCGCCGACGCAATAACCGGCGAAATTAGTATAATGAAGCTTGTGCGTACTTATCTTTTATTAAATCCTGATGCTGATGAAGATCTGGTTGAACGATCGTTCACAAATTTAATCAATATACCCAAAAAACAGATTGGGATTATCGAGTTGTCGCATGATCTGGATATCGAAACGGTTACAGAAATATTTATTAGGATCAACTCAAAGGGCGTTGTATTAAGCCAAGCGGATTTTGCCATGAGCAAAATTGCGTCTAATACGCAATACAACGGCAACATATTACGGAAAGCAATTGACTACTTCTGCAATCTTTGCATATCTCCTGAATTCTATCGTCACATTGTTGACAATGATAAAGAATTTGCTGCAACCGAATATTTTCAAAAGATGCAATGGTTGCGTACTGAGAGTGAGGATCTTTACGATCCTGAGTACACCGACATGATTCGCGTTGCATTTACTTCACTGTTCAATAGAGGTAGACTTTCAGATTTGGTAAGCCTGCTGTCGGGACGAAATTTCGAAACTCGTGCCTACGAAGAAAATATTGCTGAACAATCATTTGCGAAATTAAAGTCTGGCGTGCTGAATTTCATGAATGAAACTAACTTCAAGAGATTCATCATGATTATTAAATCGGCAGGCTTTATTTCTCCAAAATTGATTCGTTCGCAGAACGCGTTGAACTTTGCATACATTCTCTACCTCAAGTTGCGAGAGCAAGGGGTAAACTCAGTTGCGATTGAAAGTTATGTACGTCGTTGGTTTGTCTACTCCGTCTTAACAGGAAGATATTCGGGCTCACCAGAATCGGTAATGGACTACGATATTAAGCAAATTGCCAATAAGCCGTTTAATGAGTATCTGAAAGAGAAGGAGGAAGGAGAGTTATCTGAAGCGTTCTGGAATGCGTCGCTTCCTCAAAGCCTTGACACATCCGTGGCAAGTAGTCCTTATTTTAATGTGTTCCTCGCAAGCCAAGTTAAAGCCAATGATAAAGGCTTTTTGTCTACGGATGTGTCGGTAGGTGACCTAATTTCTCTACGTGGGGACATACATCATCTATTCCCTCGCGACTATTTAAAAAAGAATGGGCTTGACCGCGGGAAATACAATCAGATTGCAAATTATGTATATATGCAATCAGAAATCAACATCAAAGTCGGAAATAAGCCACCTAGGGAATACTTCAGTACAATCAATCAGCAGATCGAGACAGAGAATAGGCTTGTAAGCGGAATAGCTAGTGTAAATGACCTTCTCAAAAACTTGGAGATTAATTGTGTACCGCACGGTATTATGGAAATGGATATTGAACATTATCCTGAGTTTTTGATAAGTAGGAGAAAGATGATGGCGCTGAAGATAAAGCAGTATTACTTTTCGTTGTAAACATTTAAGCTCAGATTCTAAATTTAAACCTATAGTGGCAAAATTTTTAAACACCCAAGGACTCAAAACTTGGATTCCAAAATTAATTGAAGAAACTGAACGAGAACTAATTGTAATTGTTCCGTTTATTCAGACCTCTGATAAAATATACCAGCTTTTGTCAGAAGCAGATGCTCGCGGAGTTGAAACTACAATCATCTACAGAGAAGATAAATTGAATCAAAAGGAGAGGGAGAAGTTGCAAAGCATTGATAATCTAAATCTGATGCATCACCCAAACGTCCATGCAAAATGTTATTATAATGGTCGCTACCTGATAATAGGCTCAATGAATTTATATGAGTTTTCGGAAAAAAACAATCGGGAAATGGGTATACTGATAAGTCCTGACCGTATAAAGGACGAAAATGGAACCTATTCGGATAGTGATCGACATGTTGTATTTAATGACGCTGTTTTAGAGATTCGTACGATTATGAACGCCGCTTCTTTAGAGAAAGCCAGCAGGGAGACTAGAGAAGAAGGTTTCATCATAGACATTATACAAACGGAAAAAGAAAAACTTGCCGAACGATGTAAGGTTTTAAACAAGTACTTCGGACATAAAAAGTTCGAAGTGCATGAGCGAAATTATGGGTGCGAAACTCGCTGCTATAATTACTTTGATAAAATTGACATTGTTCCTGAAGAGAAGCGGATCGCGATATATCTTAATTACGAAGAACAACATGCCTCCAAAATTTATAGAGAGTTTCAGAAGAAATACGATATCAAAATGCTACGCGGCTTTTCATTATATTGGAATGAGTTTCCAGGCACTACGATTTATCTATATCCGCAAGATCATCACAAATTATGGAAAGAAGCACTTACTGAAGATCAACGATTTAAAACATATATGTATGGCCTTGATCTATTTTATAAAGAATTAAAACCGTTGGTGATTGAGAGGACAAGCGTGATATCACGATAAAACTTAAATAAAAGAATAATGAAAATTGCAGAGGAGCATATTCCATATACCTACAAGGAATCTAAAAGAATTTATGAACAAGGCCTATCAACTAAGGAAGCTGCCGAAAATATTTTTAATACTTGTGGCATCAAGATAGGATCAGCCAAGGATTATCCTTATTACTTTAGATATTTAATGACCGGCAGTGGTTCATGCAGATCATTAAGTAGCTTCACACAAGAATATTACCTCAAGCATATTTTAAATGATTATGGTCGAGATCAACTTGAAAAATCTTTAAAATTTTTTATAACATTAATTATAAAATTTGAGCGCAAAAACAATCTTCCTAAAAAGGCTATGCGACAGATTTATGAAAAGTATTTTGAAATGCTGCACATCAATTGAAAATTTAAAACATACTATTGTCCTCGCTACCTTTATACCTCCACCAACTCCAAAAGCTCAACCGTGCCTCACATCCACAATTAGGCAAAGCACCGCACAAACCAATATTGCTCCTTTCAATATTGCAGTTGATCCATGACGGCGTAATAACAACCCCAAGAATCTTCATTACACCAGAACTCGTCATTGCATTCAAAAGCAATTGGGAGCTTCTAGTAAACTCAGGCCATACCGCGACCTTTTCCCTACCATTCTTTCATCTGCGCAGCGAGCCGTTTTGGAGAATCGTATTTATTCCAGGAATGGGACAAGGCATTAAAAGCATCAGCAGCTTTTCAGCATTGAAACGACTTGTAGCTTTTGCTGAAATAGATCAGGATTTATTTGATCTAATGTCAGATCCTGCTTCGCGTGGTGTAATTGAAAATATGCTATTGGATAATTATTTTCCTGAAACCAAAGCGCGATACCTTGCTAGCCACGGCTATTCAATTGCCAAAGAAATAGAGCAGGAGATAGTAAGCGAGCCTGCCGCCGCCTATCAAGAACGAATGATGGAAATTGAGAATTCCGGTGTCGACATTGAAGAAGAACGTTTTATCCGCAACAGCATTTTCAAAAAGCAAATTCCGAAGGTTTACGGTTATCGCTGCTGCATTTCAGGAATGAAACTCGAAGCGGGATTTAATGTTCAGATGATCGACGCTTGCCATATTATGCCGTTCAGCCTGTCGCGGAATGATACAATTTCAAATGGCATATCACTCGCACCTAATCTTCATCGCGCTTTTGATAGAGGCTTGATTACCATCACAAGCAACTACCGCGTCAGAATTTCAAGATCGTTTAAAGAAAATGACTCGCCGTTTTCATTAGGACAATTCGATGACAGGATGCTATTGCTCCCCGAACAACCAAAAGATTATCCTGCGGTTGAGAATTTAGTTTGGCATAATAAGGAAAGGTTCGTGCTGTAAAAGACTTACTATATGACTTTCTTATGATTGCCGATTTGTTGCCGCTTTTTTGCAAGTCTCAACTCAATTTAAACTTTCATCTGAAATAGGATAAACACTTGTTTCAATACCAAAAGCTGATATTGCTTTAGAAACCCAACTGTCACCTGTGAATACTTTCATGATTTTTTCATCGATAAACACTAGTCTCTTATCACACTTGGTACGTAAAAGTTTTTCAGCATATAGAAGCTTAAAACAATCGGCGATAACTTTTTTTCGGGAGCCGGCGTTAATCTTATCAACTCCAGAATAAATTTCGCCCATTATTTTATTTTCTTCGTTGTAGAAATCAAACTCAAATTTAACACTGTCAATAGTTGCTGCTTTTGTATAAGTAAAGCCGTCTTTTGTTGAAATACAGTCTACGACTTTCTTTTCAATATCTCTTTGTATTTATCATTCCTCCGGGTAATAGTTACTGTTTAAAAGCAGGTGCTAATTACGACATATAATAATTAAACCCCATTCAATGGATTTAGGACAGAGCTGTAGCAAAATTTAGAGCAGAATGTATTTTGCTACAAAACTTGTAGCAAATTTTTAAAAGAAAATATTTTGCTACAGATCTTGTAGCAATTTTTGTCGATGGTGAAAAATTGCTACAAGCTTCTGACATGTACAGTCAACAAAAAAAGCCTCCCAATCGGAAGGCCTTTTATTATCACAATGCTTTGTAATTACTCTATCACAAGCTTACTCACCTGTTTCACATTACCATTGCTGACTTCAAGCAAGTACAATCCTGCACTAATGCCCGAAACATCAATTGAAGCAGTATTTGAATTGATACTACTGTTCAATACTGTTTTACCAAGCAGGTCATAAATAGTCACTGTCTCTATATTGCTGTCTGCAGCAACAAATACGCGATCATTTGCAGGATTTGGATAGACTTTAAAGTTTTTGAAAGAAGCTTCTTCAGTACCCAGCTCCGGAACAAACGTCGACGTAAACGTATTGGTAATTATAGCCGGATTGAAATCGAAAAAGATCGATGCAGTATTTGATATCATATCACCTACCTGAAATCCGGGCACTGGCTTAACCTTGAAATGAACATAACCTTTAGCGCCTTCAGGATTATCGATTGCTGCAGGAAGCATGATGTTGGCGAAATTCCAGGTCAGTTGATTATCAAGGCGATCAAGTACATATTCATGGCTTGCGCCGATCATTCGTATGGAAGCAGCATCAAGTCCGGCTTCAAGAACGTCTGAAATCCTGACATTAACGGCATCGGCAGTTCCCGTGTTTTCAAATCGGATTGTATAGTAGAAATAATCTTCGCTGGTGAAATCGGCCATTAATATCTGACTTCCACGCGATTCCATCTTGTCATTGGGATCGTATGAACCAATGATTTCCTGAGCTAATAATGATGAATTGTTTTCAGGGGCAACGTCGCCGGCAATGGGTGTGATATTAGCAGTAGTGGTCACAAGGTCTCCAAGTGCGACAACGGGAATCAGAGCGACTTCCATCGTAACTGTAATTTCCCTAACCTCAAACGGCAGCAGGTTTGTAAAGTTATAGCTGAACCCATTTGTTGGGTTTACCACGCCACTTTGTGAATTTCCGATCACAGTAACCGACGGATCGTGAGTAAAAGAAAGGGTGCCGGAAGTAGTCTGGCTGCCTAAATTGCTATACAAAATAGTATTTGTATATGTGAAGCCCGGCCTTGGGGATTCATTTGCTACAATGCTTACAGTAAGATCAGTATATGCATTGCTGACAGTTACCGGAAACAAATATTCCTGCATACCGCTACCGGCAATGACTGCAACATCAGAATAAAGGGAAGTGGCCAACGAATAATTTGCAGCGTACGCAGGATCAATCGTAAAGCCTATATCATATGATGCGGAATTGCTGACATCGTAAAGGGTGAAAACTCCTGTTGATGTAGAAATATAATGAACATTGTCATCATCATTTTTTTCATAATTGGACTCTCCCAATGTAAAATTGGATTCACCGGAATCTTTAACTCCATTGCTGTTGCTGTCGAGGAAGGCATTCATTCGTAAACCGACACAATTTATACTTGCAGTTCCTCCGGCTGTCTGAGAAATTCGGATAAAGCCCCCAGTATTACTGTAGTTTGTAACCATGATCAGGTAAAACTGTCCGGGTTGGGCTGAAGGAATTGTTACTGTTTCACTAGTACTTGGCGAATAACTACAATCAACAGTGTTTTCCTCGGTTAACAAGCCGCTGCAAGCAGTTACAGGCTCACTAAAAGGTCCGTATGCAATGAAGTCGACGTCGAGTCCCAGCATACTAAAGTCCGCACTCGTATTTTGTTCAATGAATAAACTTAAATCGCCCGCCGTACTAATTGGTATAAAAAACCAGGTTGGATTAGGCTGCTCAGGTAAACAACCATAGAAATTTCCGCTTTCTGCAGTAATGTCCTGCGAATTAGAAAATGGCATTCCGAGGGAATTACAAAGCGAATTTGCGCCACTACAAACACTTGGTAAATTACAAATTGCGACTGCGTTCAAAGTCAAAACATAGATCACATCGCAGCCGTCGGTTATCGATTCTCGGACGAAAATCGTTGAAATTGTATTGTCGACATCAACAAGGTAATTTTCAGGATTCGATATAGCATTAACTTCGGATCCTGCGTCTGAACTATTTTGATAATAGGCTGTGATATTTCCAGGCGGCAATTGCTGAACCGCCGAGGACAGGTTGAATTGAACAGTGCCATTCGTATCGTCATCACATTCAACTAGAGGGCTCAGGTTAAACGGTGCTGGTGAAGTCTCTTGCGTATTTAAAGAAAATTGAAAGATCTCAAATGTATTACTTGCAATGTTTTCAAGTCTTGAAAAAATTGAAACCTCGGAAACAGGTGTCAAAAGGCAATAATCTGCTGAATTATTTATAACCCCGCTGTCCTGCGATGCGGCTTCATAAGATGTATGGTAGGTGATGTTATAAAGTGCCGGATTGAGGCCACCAATGATATTATCATCGTTTGATTTCAAATTGAAGCATGCTTGGGCATTCTCTGAACACACAAAAAGATTCTCAGGGCTACCATTACAGTCGAGTGTGAAAATGTAAGCACCAAGCCGCCACATGCTGATCTCTCCTCCGGCACAGACTGACCGGAGAAAAACTTTATATAATGATGCGCAGGTTAATCCCGTAATAGTATGCGGGCTTTGCACCTGAACTCCCATGGTTGATGAACTTGGGGTAGGGTTCTCAAACGAAGTTATGTATATCTCGGCAGAGCCTTCGCTAGTTAAAAAATATATGGTGGCACCGTTATCTGTTGTATCACTTAAGTCGAAATCCTGAGGCTCAGGACAATCTGTCAGACAATTGCTTATAAATAATGTCAAAGTTGTTAGGGTTAAACATCCCGTTGCGGTAAATTGAGAACGTATAAAAAGTTCCTGAATGTAAGCTGTTGTATTTATATATCCTTCATACGGAATTGCACCTATACCATTTGCTGCATCCTGTAAAGTATTATGAAAGGTTACATTAAGTTCAGATGAATTTGATTCTGCAATTGATATCATAGCTTCCTCAAGAGCAGCCAAATCGACATTCCTATATCCATCGTTAGGATTATTATCGGCATCACAAATATTATCACTGAACGAATCATTAATTGACGGCGCGGGGTTCAAAATTACCTCGAATATAAGAGATTGCCATGAACCGCTTTCAACATTTTCAACACGAATCGTTATTTCGGTGCTGACGAAAACAGGGAAAAGCTGATAATTTTGAATAGCGTTTAAGCCGGTCTCTGCGTCACTGAAGCTAGTATGATACGTAACGATGTAATCTGATGGTGAAGATGTACCCCACATGTTATCTGTAGCAGCAGAAAGATTTACATAAGTAACAGTATCTGTCATGCAGACTGAAAAATCCGTAGGTTGAAAAATCTGTGCTTTAGCTGTAAAAACGGCTAGAAAAAGGATTAGAGACAGTAGTTGTTTTGTCATGGGATTGTTTGCGAGTTGCAAGGTATAAGATTTTGGAGCACTTATACATAAAGTCCAATATATTCCTCCTAAAAATATAAGTCGCAGAGCCATGAACTTGGCATCAATTGCGTTTGCCGAGAATTGGCGAAGCGATTCACGAATATTTGCCAAAGTTCATGCTCGTTCAATTATGTATGAAACATCGGGTGGTGCTATTTAATTTTCCAGGTTGTACTGTTGACTTTGTTTAAATACCTAAACAAAAAGCCTCCCAATCGGAAGGCTTTCTATTATCTCTAAGCTTTATTATTACTCTATCACAAGCTTACTCACCTGTTTCACATTACCATTGCTCACTTCAAGCAAGTACAATCCTGCACTAATGCCCGAGACATCAATCGAAGCAGTATTTGAATTGATACTACTGTTCAATACTGTTTTACCAAGCAGGTCATAAATCATTACTGTCTCAATATTGCTGTCTGCAGCAACAAATACGCGATCATTTGCAGGATTTGGATAGACTTTAAAGTTTTTGAAAGAAGCTTCTTCAGTACCCAGCTCCGGAACAAACGTCGACGTAAACGTATTTGTAATTATAGCCGGATTGAAATCGAAAAAGATCGATGCAGTATTTGATATCATATCACCTACCTGAAATCCGGGCATAGGTATAACCTTGAAATGAACATAACCTTTAGCGCCTTCAGGATTGTCAATTGATGCAGGAAGCATGATATTGGCGAAATTCCATGTCAGTTGATTATCAATGCGATCAAGAACATATTCATGGCTTGCGCCGATCATCCGTATGGAAGCAGCATCAAGTCCGGCTTCAAGAACGTCTGAAATCCTGACATTAATGGCATCAGCAGTTCCCGTGTTTTCAAATCGGATTGTATAGTAGAAATAATCTTCGCTGGTGAAATCGGCCATTAATATCTGACTTCCACGCGATTCCATTTTGTCGTTGGGATCATATGAACCAATAATTTCCTGAGCTAATAATGATGAATTGTTTTCAGGGGCAACATCGCCGGCAATGGGTGTGATATTGGCAGTAGTAGTCACCAGGTCTCCAAGTGCGACTACAGGAATCAGAGCGACTTCCATCGTAACTGTTATTTCCCTGACCTCAAACGGCAGCAGGTTTGTAAAGTTATAGCTGAACCCATTTGTAGTGTTTACCACGCCACTTTGTGAATTTCCGATCACAGTAACCGACGGATCGTGAGTAAAGGAAAGGGTGCCGGAAGTAGTCTGGCTGCCTAAATTGCTATACAGGATTGTATTTGTATATGTAAAGCCCGGTCTTGGCGATTCATTTGCTACAATGCTTACAGTAAGATCAGTATATGCATTGCTGACAGTTACCGGAAACAAATATTCCTGCATACCGCCGCCTGCAATAACCGCAATATCAGAATAAAGTGAAGTGGTCATCGAATAATTTGAAGCATACGCGGGATCAATTGTAAAACCTACATCGTACGAAGCAGTGGCGCTAGGGTCGTAGAGGTTGAAAACCCCACTGTCGGTGGTGATATTATGTACATCATTATCGTCATTCTTCTCATATGTAAATGTTCCCAATGCGAAATTTATTTCACTTGCTTCTTTAACCCCGTTGCCATTGCTATCAAGGAACGCATTCAGGCGCAGCCCCGTACATTCAATACTACCGGTTCCTGCAGATGTTTGTGTGATCCGGATGTACCCAGCTTGGTGAGTCCAGTTAGAAACCATTATCAGGTAAAACTCTCCCGGTTGCGCCGAAGGAATTTCTACCGTTTCAACAAGGTTTCCGGAATAAGCGCAATCGACTCCGGTATCCGGTGTTAGCCCGCCGCTGCATGGAGTTACAGGCTCGCTAAAAGGGCCGTAGGCAATGAAGTCTATGTCAAGTGGAGTTCCGTCAAAAGTTGGACTCGTATTTTGTTCGATCAATAAAGTTATATCGCCGGCTGCACTAACAGGTAGGTAAAACCAGGTTGGGCTCCGTTGTTCAGTTAAGCAACCATAAAAATTTCCGGCTTCTGCAGCAATGTTTTGCGAATTTGGAAATGGCATTCCCAAGGTATTGCAAAGCGAAATAGCACCACTACAAACAGTTGAGGCGTTACAGATTGCAACTGCGTGTAATGTAAAAATATAGATGTTATCGCATCCATTGTTTATTGTCTCGCGAACGAACATGGTGGAAACTGTATTATCAACATCTACCACATAGTGTTCAGGATCTAGTATTGGGTTTACTCCGGCACCTGCGTCTGAACTATTGGCATAATAAGCAAGGCCATTATTGGACGGCACTTGTTGACCTGCGAGTGTGAGGTCGAATTCGACATTGCCATCAAGATCATCATCACATTTTACCAATGGATCCATGTTTAATGGTGCCGGCACCGTCTGTTGTGTATTCAGAAAGAATTGGAAGATCTCAAAAGTGTTGTCGGCGATGTTTTCAAGTCGTGCAAATATTGCAACTTCGGAAACAGGTGTCGGAAGGCAATAGTTTGTAGCGTTACTTATTGCCGCGGAATCCTGCGATGCGGCAGCATTAGATGTATGGTATGTGATGTTGTAAAGCGACGGATTAAGGTTGCCGATAATATTTTCATCATTCAATGTCAGGTTGAAGCATGCTTGAGCAGTTTCAGAACAGATTGAAAGGTTCTCAGCGGCTCCACTACCACTGCAGGATTGTGTCTGCAGATAATAAGGAATCGTCCAAACACTAACTTCTCCGACGGCACAGATTGCACGTACATACACTTTATATAATGTTTCACAGACTAATCCTGAAATAACAAATGGACTTTGTGCTACGACAATTCCAGCAGTTGCTCCGGTTGGAGCAGGACTGTTTTCCGGGGCAATATATATTTCGGCAGCGCCTTCAAAAGTTGCAAAGAAAACAGTCCCGGTTGTATCTGTCATGTCCATAATCTCCACATCCAATGGTGGCTGGCAATTAGACTCACAAGGGCTGACAAATACTGTAAAACTCGTTATCGAAAAACAACCTGTAGCAGTATACTCAGACCGGATATATATGTTCTGGGCGAAAGGTGTTGTGTTTATGAATCCGGCGTATGGGATTTCATTTTGGTTATTTTGAGCATCTACTAATGTATAGTAAAACGTAACACTAAGGCTGGCAGGGTTTGATCCCTCGTTAAACCAAATACCTTCCGCAATAGAACCTAGATCGATATTCGTAAGTCCATCCTCAGGATTACTATCTAAATCACATATTTCCTGCTCTAAAAACGGATCCACGAATGGCGCCATGTTAGTGGTGACCGTAAAGGAAACTGATTGCCATGAACCCGTGGCAATATTTTCAACACGAATATATATTTCAGTGATGCCATCAACAGGATAATCCGCAAAGTTTGTGATTGCATTTATGTCGGCATCTGCATCAATTAAGTTTGTGTGGTAAGTAACAGAATAATCTGATGGTGAAGATGCACCCCACATATTATCTGTAGCGTCAGACAGGTCGACATAGGCAAGGTCATCGCCCATGCTGCATACCGAAAGATCTGTGGGTTGAAAGACTTGCGCTTTAGCAGCAAAAATAGTTAGAAAAAGGAATAGGGTGAGTAGTTGTTTTTTCATTGGGTTTGTGTAAGGGGAGGCAATTTACGTGATTTTTATGTAGTTAGCATTAGTTATTTTGTAATTAAAGATATTTAGCATTTGGGAGTCGTTTGCAGAAGTCTAGCCACAATGCATGAATTTGTTTAGCGTCCTTAAACTATTCGTGCATTGCTTAACCGATTCGCTGAGGCTCGGACCGTGGCTTTTTTTCTCCAAATAAAACCGGGACCATGCACATCTGTCAAAAATATAGTAGCCACTGATGCACAGATTTTTGTATAGTATTTTAAAAATAATCTGTGAATCTGTGGCTATTTTTTTATTGTAGCACACCACTACTCAGGAATCTCGAAATTGATAGCCACTGATTAAGGGATTTTCGTAAATCCATAAAAATAATCTGTGCATCTGTGGTTATTTTTTGTTAAAATAGGTCACCAATAATTCAGATATTTCTTTACTGGCTTGGCGTCAGCTATTCTTTAATCAACTTCTCGGTTTTAATTCCGGCTGTTGTTTCAATTTTTAATAAATAAATTCCCCTGCTTCGGCTGCTGATATCCATTGCAAAATCTACTGAATCAATATTGTGGCTGTCCAGCAATCGTCCCTGCAAATCATATAGACCAACAGTCTTTATGAAGTTATCAGATGTAATCGTCACCAAATTTTTTGTCGGATTCGGATAAATCGCGACCATAGAAGCATCAAATTGACCGACTCCAAGCGAAGCGACCGTGGTAATTGCTTCGTTGGTAACTATTGGGAAATTGAAATCAAAATAGATATCCGCTGACTGCGCAACTGAATCGCCGAGATCAAGTCCGTTTGTTGTTTTGATCCTGTATGCGATATAACCATGGCTTCCCG
>DASWND010000125.1:0-12701 GCA_036399435.1 Flavobacterium sp. | reverse complement strand
GGACATATTCCGAATACCGGATTAATCAAAGCCATGAAGATTATGAGCGTTGCCGGAGCTTACTGGCGCGGTGATGAAAAGAACAAGCAATTGACACGTGTGTACGGAATTTCATTTCCGAAGCAAAAAGACCTTACTGATTACCTTGAACTTCTCGAAGAAGCGAAACGCCGCGATCACCGTAAACTCGGAAAAGAACTTGAACTGTTTGCATTCTCACAAAAAGTCGGACAAGGGTTGCCATTGTGGCTTCCCAAAGGTGCAGCACTTCGCGATCGTTTAGAGCAGTTTTTGAAAAAAGCGCAGAAGAAAGCAGGATACGAGCAAGTTGTGACGCCACATATTGGATCGAAGGAATTGTATGTCACTTCAGGTCACTTTGCAAAATATGGAGCCGACAGCTTCCAGCCAATTTCAACTCCGGCTGAAGGTGAAGAGTTTATGCTGAAGCCGATGAACTGTCCGCATCACTGCGAAATATATAATGTAAGGCCGTGGTCATATAAGGATCTTCCGAAACGTTATGCTGAATTTGGAACTGTTTACAGATATGAACAAAGCGGCGAGCTCCACGGACTAACACGTGTACGCGGGTTTACGCAGGACGATGCGCATATATTTTGTACGCCTGATCAACTGGATGCCGAATTCAAAAATGTAATTGATCTTGTACTATATGTATTCGGATCATTAGGATTCGAGAATTTCACTGCACAGATCTCACTTCGTGATCAGGAGAACAGGGAAAAATATATAGGTTCTGATGAGAATTGGGAGAAAGCAGAAAGCGCAATCATCAATGCTGCCCGCGACAAAGGTTTGAATACCGTTGTTGAATATGGCGAAGCTGCATTCTACGGACCGAAGCTTGACTTCATGGTTAAGGATGCTTTGGGCCGTCAATGGCAGCTGGGAACGATTCAGGTTGACTACAATTTGCCGGAGCGATTCGAGCTAACTTACAAAGGATCAGATAATGAACTGCACCGACCGGTGATGATTCACCGTGCGCCTTTTGGTTCGATGGAAAGGTTTATTGCAATACTACTTGAACATACCGCAGGAAATTTTCCGATTTGGCTGATGCCCGAGCAGGCTATAATATTGTCTCTGAGCGAGAAATATGAAAATTATGCGAAAAAAGTTTTAGAATTGCTGGAAAATCACGAAATTCGCGCCCTAATTGACAACCGGAACGAGACCATCGGTAGGAAAATTCGTGATGCTGAAGGGCAGAAATACCCATTCATGCTGATCGTCGGTGAAGAAGAGGAACGTAACGGAACGATCTCCGTACGACGCCACGGCCAGGAAGGCAAAGGAAATGTTACAGTTTCGATCGACGCTTTTGCTGAAATGGTGACCGAGGAAATCAATAAGACATTAAAGACGTTTTCGGTTTAGTTATCTATCCGCAATCGATGAAAATATAAAAAGAGTTTAATTTAAAAGAATAAAGTCATAGCAATAAGAAGCAACAGAGGTTACCAGCCTCGCGTAGAAAAAAAAGATGCGCACAGGATCAATGCCCACATCCGCAACACTCCGGAAGTAAGGCTTGTAGGTGAAAATGTAGAACCCGGAGTTTTTAAAATCCAGGATGCACTAAGAATGGCAGATCAGTTTGAACTTGATCTGGTCGAGATTTCGCCAAATGCTGATCCGCCTGTTTGCAAGATAATGGATTATAAAAAATTCGTTTACGAGCAAAAGAAGCGCGATAAGGTCTTGAAAGCGAAATCTACGCAAGTTGTTGTTAAAGAAATTCGTTTCGGACCTCAGACAGATGAGCATGACTATGAGTTTAAAAGAAAAAATGCTGAGAAGTTCCTAAAAGAAGGTGCGAAGCTAAAAGCATTCGTATTCTTTAAAGGACGTTCGATCATCTATAAAGACCAGGGCCAGATTTTGCTGTTAAGGCTTGCAACTGACCTTGAAGAGTTCGGAAAAGTTGAAGCGATGCCGGTTTTGGAGGGGAAAAGGATGATTATGTTCATCGCTCCGAAGAAGAAGAAGTAGCCCCCTAGCCCCCGAAGGGGGAATTAGGAGTTGACGGTTGACAGTTTTCGGTTATCGGATTGATGATCGTTAACTTGAAGCCCTAGCCCGGATAGCAGTGAAAATCCTTTTATGAAACGCAGTGACTCGAGCAACAGCGAACAGGCGCAAGCAAATAAAAGATTGTAACGAATAGCCGGATCAGCTACAAAAAAAGAAAATTGAGCTCCATCGGAGCGACATATCTATAGTAAGAAGTAAATAAATAAATAAAAGGAAGAAAATGCCGAAAATGAAAACCAAATCCAGCGCTAAGAAACGTTTCAAAGTGACTGGCTCGGGAAAGATTAAAAGGAAACACGCTTTTAAAAGTCACATCCTGACCAAAAAATCTAAGAAGAGGAAATTAGCACTTACGCACTCTGCGCTTGTTCACAAGACAGATGAGAAAAGTGTGAAACAACAGTTGAGGATTATATAAGGTTTTGGGTATTAGGTATTAGGTTTTGGGTTAGCGCCCAACACCCAACACCCAGAACCCAGCACCAATCCTAAGGTTACAAAAAATTAAAAATAACCCTGGAGTACGGCCCTAAGTTCCCTTGATTAAATTCGGGACGCCTGCTACAAAACACATTAAATTATGCCAAGATCAGTAAACTCGGTTGCCAAAAGGGCACGCAGAAAAAAAATAATGAAACAAGCCAAAGGTTTCTTTGGCCGACGTAAAAACGTTTGGACAGTTGCTAAAAATGCAGTTGAAAAAGCGATGGTTTACGCTTACCGCGACAGAAAAGTGAATAAGAGAAACTTCCGCGCATTGTGGATTCAGCGTATCAACGCCGGAGCACGCCTGGAAGGAATGTCTTATTCTCAATTCATGGGGAAAGTAAAAGCAGGCGGAATCGAATTGAACCGTAAAGTTCTTGCCGATCTTGCGATGAACCACCCTGAAGCTTTTAAAGCGATTTTAAATCAAGTAAAATAATTTACGTCAAATCATTTACTTCTTACTATAAAAAAGCCCGTTAGAAATAGCGGGCTTTTTTTTTTGGTTGAGGGTGAAAGGTAAAGGGTGTTGGGTGTTGGGTTTTGGGTTTTGGGTGTTGGGTAGGAGCTTGAGAGAAAAACCACTTCTATTCGTTTACGAAATCACCACTAACTACTAAATACTAATCGCTAACTACTGTTATAGCGTGCCACCGCCTCCATTGGCATTGCGGCGCTGACGCGTTTTCCGCTATATCTTTTACGGCCTTTGCTGCGCTGCGGCCGCAAAAGGATGCCGCTGCAACCGCTCACGCGACTAAAAAACCTCATTCTATTACTATTAAAGTACCTGAGGCCCACCGGGCTTCCTCTTCTTAATCTCAAATGCTGCGCTGCGGCCGCAAAAGGATACCGCTGCAACCGCTTACGCGACTAAAAAACATCATTTTTATTACTATTAAAGTACCTGAAGCCCACCGGGCTTCCTCCTCTTAATCTCAAATGCTGTCGCTGCGGCCGCAAAAGGATACCGCTGCAACCGCTCACGCGAGTGACGTTGTCTGTTGATGGTTGTAGCTTCGCCCAGTTCGCCATTAGGCTCGGCTCGGTTGCTGAAAACTGACAAAAAAAAATCGTCCCTTAAGAACGAAATTTTAATTATTGACGGCTTTACCCTATTCAAAAACCTCCAGCTTATCACCATCAAAACTTGCAAATACCATCATCGGATGAGAATCTTCGTGATATATATTCCCATGATGGTCGATTGCAATCGCACCGGCAAAACCATCATAAGGTTTTAGTTCACCAAATGTTTTAGCAAATGCTTTGTCTATCGGGAAACCATCACTTACACGAGTTACGATCTTGGCTGCAACCGCCGCCCTTATGATGTCCTCTCCTACTCCGGTAACACTTACGCCACAATATTGATTGGCGTAATTTCCGGCAACTGTTGGTGAATCTGATATTCTACCAGGCATCTCAAAACCTTTTCCGCCGGTTGAAGTTGCTGCTGCAATTCGGCCGTTAGCGTCCATCGCAACACAGCCTACTGTTCCTTGTCCGTTGGATTTAAGTTTTTCCTCATAGTCTTTTCGGCGCTCTTCGGTTTCAACAGAATATTTTTCAAACCCCTGATTTCGTGCAAAATTATTAGCGCCTTCACCACCTAAAACGCGGTCGTCGAAATCCATCAGCTTTTCAGCTACAAGTATCGGGTTTTTGACATCTTCAATGTTAACGACGCCGCTCATTTTTTGAGTTGGCCCGTCCATTAAAGCTGCGCTCATTCTGATTTTTCCGTCACTTTGAATTTGTGAACCTGTTCCGGCGTTAAATAACGGGTCATCTTCGAGTAATGTTACTCCGTAGATAACAGTCTCTAAAGCGGAATGAGTTTTCCCGTATTCGTACGCATCAGCAGCAATCCTGGAGATTGCGTCTTGCTTTTTCTTTTTAGTGTCGTCGTCTGTTCCTGCTTCGGAAAAGAAGCCGCCGTGGACTATTACTTTCATCAGTTTACACTTTTTTCAGAATCAATATCTTCTTTGGTGAACATCAAATTCTCGGCATATTGCGAAGACTTGATATTCATCTTGAATGTCTTTAAATTGAATGTGTCGTTAATGCTCAGCACATGCGTCACCAAATGGTTAATTGATATCGGCTGCCCGAGCTCAACCTGCGTCAGGTTTGTATCTTTGATTTCACGTCCATCAACTAAAATAACAAGTCCGGAACCAATAGCTTCCATTTCTGTGTTGTTCTTGATCAGCAATCCGGTATCTTCACCAAGCCCGATTCCAAGAGTCCTCGGATTTCCGACAACTGCCTGAAATAACCTGCCGATTCTTCCGCGTTGAACAAAATGCGTATCGATAACAACCCCATCAATTAATCCTAGTCCACTTGTTATTTTGACCTCACCTTTCAACAATGCTTCAGAACTGCTTCCCTGATAGATCATATTGTTTGAAGCTGCAGCTGCTCCCGCCGAAGTTCCTGCATATACAAAATCTTCAGTCTGATATTTTAGCAGCAATAGATCATGAAATGCACTTCCTCCTAAAATAGAAGTCAGCCGCAACTGATCACCGCCGGTAAAAATTACTACATCAGCATCTTTAAGCCTTTGAAGTACCTCAGGACGTGTTGTCATTTCACGCTTTTCAAGATCCAGAACATCAACATTAGTGGCGCCCAAACATTGAAATGCTTTCAGATATTCCGGCCCAATAACCTTTGGTATCTTAGAGGCTGTGGTAATTACTTCGATCCGAGAATTTTCCTTATGCTTTGCCTCAAGCAAAATGCGTCTTAAAATCCCGGTCTCGAAGAAGTTCATGTTATTGGCCGCAGTGACATCAAGATTTGTTTCAGTAAAACTCCCTTTGTTGACCGCGCCACCAATAATTATTAATTTTCCTTTTACATTCATGCGGTAAAAGTAGCCAAAAAGATAAATAGCGGCAAAGTAAAGAACAGTAATTTAACAACGAATAATTAGCCGTAATCCAACAATTTAGCGGTTTTTTATTAAATTTATGAACAAATTCTAACAGCGGGTTTTATCATCAATAATATATTCAAAAAAATCGCATTTTTGACGCTGTTCAATCTGATTAACACCAAACAACAAAATTAACATATGAAGATTATTAAGATTCAAGTTTTGAAGGGACCAAACATTTGGAGTATTCGACGAACGAAATTAATTCAGATGAGACTTGATCTGGAAGATATGGAACAGCGACCGACAGACAAAATTCCCGGATTTCGCGAACGTATCGAACAACTTATTCCATCACTTATCGAACATACATGCTCCGAAGGTGTCCGCGGCGGCTTTTTCAGCCGGGTCGAAACCGGAACCTGGATGGGCCATGTAATCGAACATATTGCACTTGAAATTCAAACACTTGCCGGAATGGAAACCGGATTTGGCCGTACGCGTGAAACTTATACACCCGGAACTTATAACGTGGTTTTCAGCTACATGGAAGAAAACGTAGGTGTTTTTGCTGCTGAATCCGCCGTTCGCATTGCCGAGGCACTAGTTGATAATCAACCATACGATCTTGAAGCTGACATTCAAAAAATGCGGGAAATCCGCGAACGCGTTCGACTCGGTCCAAGTACAGGAAGCATTGTTGAAGAAGCAGTATCACGTGGAATTCCATGGATAAGACTTGGCACAAATTCACTCGTACAATTAGGCTACGGCGTCAATCAGATGCGTTTTCAGGCGACGATTACCAACCGTACAAGCTACATCGCAGTAGATTTAGCAAGTAACAAGGAGGAAACCAAGCGTATGCTCGAAATGTCTTCAATGCCGGTCGCCAGCGGAAGCATCTGTGTTGACGAAGAAGGTTTAAAGCAAACGATTGATAAAATTGGGTACCCAATTGTACTAAAGCCTCTCGATGGAAACCACGGAAAAGGCGCTTCAATAAACGTAACTACATGGGAAGGCGCAGTTGAAGGCCTCGAATATGCAAAAACCTACAGCCGACGTGTCATAGTCGAAAAATTTATTACAGGATATGATTTCCGTGTTCTTGTGATCAACAACAAACTTGTTGCTGCAGCAAAACGTGTTCCCGCACATGTTGTTGGAGACGGCCAGCATACCATTCAGCAATTAATAGAAACGGTAAATACTGATCCAAGACGGGGCTACGGACACGAAAACGTGCTGACGGAAATTACAGTTGACCGTGATACTTTGGACTTACTGGCCAAAAAGGACTATACGCTTGAAACTGTACCATTACAGGATGAATGCGTTTTCCTTAAATCGACAGCTAATTTAAGCACAGGCGGAACATCGGTGGATGTTACGGATCTAATGCATCCGGAAAATGTCTTTTTATGTGAACGTATTTCACGTGTCATCGGCCTCGATATTTGCGGCGTTGATATAATGGCTGAAAACTTAACTCGCCCATTAAAGCAAACAGGCGGCGTCATTCTTGAAGTCAACGCAGCTCCAGGTTTCAGGATGCACCTCGCTCCTTCTGAAGGGCTGCCAAGAAACGTTGCCGCACCAGTGATCGACATGCTGTTCCCGCCAACGAAACCCAGCCGTGTTCCAATCATCGCAATTACAGGAACAAACGGAAAAACAACAACTACTCGGCTTCTTGCTCATATCGTTAAAAATAACGGTTTTAAAGTCGGCTTTACAACATCGGACGGAATCTACATCCAGAACCACATGATGGAAAAGGGCGATACGACCGGACCATTAAGTGCCGAATACATTTTAAAAGATCCAACAGTGGAATTTGCCGTTTTGGAATGCGCACGCGGAGGAATATTACGGTCAGGCCTTGGATTTAGCCAGTGCGATATCGCCATTATCACAAATATCGAAGAAGATCACCTTGGAATCAGCGACATTCACAACCTCAATGACTTGATGCGAGTCAAAAGCGTTGTACCAGAAAGCGTGAAAAAAGATGGCTGGGCGGTTTTAAATGCATTGGATCCTTACTGCATTAAAATCTCGAAAACACTTAACTGTAACATCGCATGGTTTAGCCTTGAAGAGGATAATGATTTCGTAAAGCAGCTTGCAAAAGACGGTAAAATTGTAGCTGTATATGAAAACGGATTTATCACTGTGAAGCGTGGTGAATGGAAAATTCGTATAGAAAAAGCTATCAATGTGCCGCTGACCCTTGGTGGGAAAGCGAAATTTATGATTGCCAATGTACTTGCAGGAACATTGGCCAGCTATCTATGGGGTTTCAAAATCGAAGATATCGGTCTGGCCTTACAGACATTTGTACCAAGTGCGGCGCAGACTCCGGGTCGTATGAACATTTTCACATTTAAAAAATTTCGTGTTTTAATCGACTTTGCACACAATCCCGCAGGTTATCTAGGCATCGAAGAATATCTTAAAACTGTTGAAGCAACTAAAAAGATCGGAATTATTGCAGGTGTCGGCGACCGAAGAGACGAAGACATTATCGACTGTGCACGAATTGCTGGTCGAATGTTTGATCACATCATCATCCGTCAGGAAAAGCATCTTCGCGGCCGCACGTCGGAAGAAATAAGTAATCTGCTGCGCCAGGGAATACAGGAAGCTGGACGAAATGTTACATTTGAAATTATTGAGAAAGAAGTTAAAGCCATTCAACATGCGATGGACACTGCCGAAGAAGGTACATATATTGTTGCACTTAGCGATGTTGTTGCCAATGCAATTGAAATTGTTCAGCATTATCTTGATGTCGAAAACGGAATTGCTACAGAATAAATGCAACCAATTTGTAACAAGAAGAAATTTTCGACACCAATAGCCAGTAAAAAATATATAGTATAATGATCAAACATTTTTTAGCAGTCTGCACCTTTTTTGTTGCACTGAATACATCTGCGCAGACAAAACAATTAACGCTGGAAGATGCTGTGATGCAGCAAAACCGGCTTTTCCGTGCAGATATGATGACCGGATTTCAATGGGTTCCGAATTCAAACAGCTACGTGTACTTCGCCGATGCAGGAAAAACTTTAATGATGGCATCCGCAAAAGCCACGAAAGCAAACGACATTTTGACGATTGCCGAGCTTAATAAGAACCTTGGCACCAATTTCAGATCGTTTTTTGGAACTGAATTTAAAGATGCCAAAACTTTCACTATAACTGACGGCCTTGTTTTTTATCAATACGATATTACATCAAAAACCGGGAAAGAGATCGCACGCGTAAATGAAGCTGCCGAGAACGTTACACCCGCCGAATCGAATTCTGTCATTGCCTACACTAAGGCAAACAATCTCTATATTAATAAAGGCGGTGCTGAGATTGCTGTAACATCAGATTCAGATGCAGATATTGTGTCCGGACAAGCAATCGCGAGAAGTGAATTCGGAATCACAAATGGTATATTCTGGTCACCTAAATCAAATTTTCTTGGGTTTTATCAGAAAGATCAGAATGAAGTTGCAGATTATCCGATTCTGGATATTACCGTTACTCCCGGTGTTCTCGAAAATTTAAAGTATCCGATGATCGGTCAGAAAAGTGAAAAGCCGCGCGTCGGAATCTACAACCTCGCAACAAATAAGACGGTTTTTATCAAGCCACGTGGCGCTTCAGATGACTACCTCACGAATTTGTCATGGACGCCAGATGAAAAATATGTGTTGATCGCCGAGATCAATCGGGCGCAAAATGATATGCACCTTAATCTTTACGATGCAACATCAGGCGCATTTGTCCGCACAATTCTTCAGGAAACAAATCCTGCATGGGTTGAACCTGAACACACAGCGTTTTTTCCTGAGGGCAACAACAACGAATTCGTATGGGTAAGCGAGCGGGATGGTTTTAATAATCTTTACCTCTACAATTTGAACGGAAAGCTGATTCGTCAGCTGACAAAAAACAAATTTGTCGCAAAAGAAATTTTAGCCAGCAACAACAAAGGCAACGAAATCTATTTTACAGCAACGGGACCAAATCCTTTAAACACACTGGCATACAAAGTTGATCTAAAAGGTAAGCAAACACTACTGACTCCGGATGAAGGAACCCATCATGTTTCTATTTCCACTGATGGCAAACAGATCTTCGATGAATATTCAAGCCACACCATTCCTTCACGTTCGATTCTAATTGCAGATGGAAAAACAGTAACGCTGCTCGAGAGTCCGAACAAATACAAAGATTATCAAATCGGCACCACCGAAATTAGAACCATCAAAAGTGCCGATGGTAAAACAGATCTTTACATGCGCCTCATCAAACCTGCGAATTTCGATCCTTCCAAAAAATATCCTGTTTTGGTTTATGTTTACGGCGGTCCGCATGCTCAGATGGTTACAAACTCATACCTCAGCGGCGCGAATCTTTGGATGCACTGGCTGGCACAGCAAGGCTATATCGTTTTTACACTTGACAATCGAGGCTCTGAAAACCGTGGATTTGCCTTTGAAAGCGCCATTCATCGTAATCTCGGCGATCTTGAGATGGAAGATCAGATGCAAGGTGTCAATTATCTGAAAGCGCTTCCGTATGTTGATGGTAATCGGCTTGCCGTTCACGGCTGGAGTTATGGCGGGTTTATGACAACATCTCTAATGCTGCGAAAGCCTGATGTTTTTAAGGTCGGAGTCGCAGGCGGACCGGTTACAGACTGGAAATTCTACGAAATAATGTACGGCGAACGATACATGGATACGCCCGCTGAAAATGCGGAAGGTTTTGCTAAATCAAGTACGCTCGGATATGTAAAAGACCTGCAAGGCAAACTGCTTCTGATCCACGGAACAAGCGATGACGTGGTGGTAATGCAGCACAATTTAGTCTTGGTTCAAAAGTTCATCGAAGCCGGCGAACAGGTCGATTTCTTCCCATATCCGATGCACAAACACAACGTCTCAGGCAAAGACCGCGTTCATCTGATGCAAAAGGTTCTTGATTATGTGATGGTGAATAATAAATAATTTCAGGAGCATAATCCTGCTGTCCGCTATATCTTTTTTGCTGCCCATAGAGAACTTAGTGTCATCCCGAGCGGAGTCGAGGGACAGCAAAAAAGGATACCGCTTCCATCAGGGCTAGATCTCACAACAAAAACAAAAGCCGATCATCACTGATCGGCTTTTGCTTTGTATATATCTGTTAAGTTTTCTGCTTCTTTTTGCGGGCTGCAGGAAATAGTACATTATTTAAAATTAATCTATAGCCCGGCGAGTTTGGATGCAGGTCAAGAACAGTCGGTGCATCGCCAACACGGTGTTCGTAATCTTCGGGATCATGACCTCCGAAATATGTAAAGAAGCCTTTTCCTCTTTGTCCGTGAATATAGCGCGCTTCGCCATTAAGTTGGTTTTCACCCAAAACCAGAACATTAGATTTAATAAGTTCCCGGTCAAATGAAGTGCTTTGACCCATAAAACCTTTTACAAGCTGCGTCTGATTCTGGTTCAGCATACTTGGGATAACATCCCATTTCGCGGAAAATTCCATTAAAGTAAAGTAATCTTTCTCCATCGGAACCTTGCGTTTTGTAGTCATATCGATATCGGAAAACTCATAACGCTCAGGCTTCCTTTCAAGCACATAGTCCTTGAACGCGAACGACTGCGAATAATCGATTCGTGATTGGTAGTTGGCATCGCTGGGATCGCCATCAAACATTGGTTCACATATATCAGTGCCTTCAGCAGCAAGAGCAATATCAAAACTGTCGGTCGCAGAGCACATCGCAAACATAAATCCGCCTCCAATTACAAAGTCACGGATCTTTTTTGCCACAGCAAGTTTCTCTTCGCTTACTTTGTTGTATCCAAGTTTTTGAGCAAGCGCTTCAGCTTCTTTTTTCTGTTCGATATACCATGGTGCATTCCTGTATGAACCAAAAAACTTTCCGTATTGGCCCGTAAAATCTTCGTGATGAAGATGCAGCCAATCATATAACAGCAATTGATCTGTCAAAACCTCTTCATCGTAAATCGGTGTAAACGGAATTTCAGCATAAGTCAATACAAGAGTTACCGCGTCATCCCAAGGCTGTTTGCCTTTTGGCGTGTAAACAGCAATCTTTGGTGCTTTTTCGAGCGAAACAGTTTCCATGTTCTGCGACGGACTTGCAATTTCATCCAAAATCGCATTGGCTTCACCATCCGAAAGCACCTCGAAGCTTACGCCTCGAATCTGACATTCTTTCCGTATTTCCGTGGCATCCGGAAGTAAGAAAGAACCTCCGCGATAGTTTAAAAGCCAACTCGCTTTGTATTGTTTGTCTAACGCCCAATATGTTATTCCGTATGCTTTTAAGTGATTTTGCTGAGTAGTTTCATCCATGGGCAACAAAATAAACGACGCCCTTGCCGAAAAGCCGATCATGATCAAGAGTGCAAAAAGTAATTTTTTAATAGCCATCGAGGAATTATTTACCTGCGCTTTAGCGCAACTCAAAGATAACGCATTTTGAATAATAACATTGTTTGTCGCTGCCGTTCACAATTATATAAAATTAGTATCACAGCATATAAATATATTGGTAAGTTTAATCTTAAATTTAGCTACCAAAACATACTCATGAGACCAAAGAAATACTTCAATAAAAAGTCATTACAGAACGGATGGAAAATCCTCAAAGATACTGCAGCAGGATTTGGCGATGATAAAGGTTTAAAACTAAGTGCTTCCCTTGCTTACTACACAATCTTTTCGCTGGCACCTCTCCTACTTTTACTTATATCATTAGTCGGAATATTTTTTGGCCGGGAAGCTGTTAAAGGCCAATTATTTTACGAGATCAACGGGATGCTTGGTAATGAAGCTGCAGCCCAGGTTCAGGAAATGGTCAAGAACATGGAGCTCAGCAATAGCGGAACCTTAGCGGTAACCATTGGTGCACTTACGTTAATAATTGGTGCTACCAGCGTTTTCGCAGATATCCAGGATTCAATAAATATTATTTGGAGAGTTAAAGCAAAACCAAAAAGAGGTTGGTTGAAATTAATTAAAGACCGCCTTCTCTCGTCTTCACTGATCGCTGGGTTGGGATTTTTATTAATTGTCTCCTTAATTGTAAATGGAGCGTTGAAAGCCATGAATGACTGGCTGGTTGCATATTTCCCTGATGTAACTGTTTTGCTATTCAACATTCTAAACGTAGTTGTAAGCTTCTTCGTAATCACAGTATTATTTGGAATTATATTTAAAGTGCTTCCGGACGTCG
>DASWND010000124.1:0-33892 GCA_036399435.1 Flavobacterium sp. | reverse complement strand
CCTGCTCCCGCACAATAATACAAACACATTAGATTATCAAATGCCAGCATTGTCATGCTGGCATTTTTTTATACTGCTATATTGTCAGCTATTGCCCGATGGCATAGTTTCTGAAATCGGCGCAACACGAAAAACTAACATTAAAATATCAAATCATGGCATTAAACATTAGACCTCTTTCAGACAGGGTACTTGTTGAGCCGGCTGCAGCTGAAACAAAAACTGCGTCCGGAATATTTATCCCCGATACCGCTAAAGAAAAACCACAAAAAGGAACAGTCGTAGCTGTTGGAAATGGCTCAAAGAAACATACAATGACCGTAACCGTCGGCGATACAGTTCTTTACGGAAAATATGCAGGAACAGAGCTTAAGCTTGAAGGGAAAGATTACCTGATCATGAAAGAAGATGATATACTTGCTATCATTTAACTCAAACAAATAAGTAAACCAATTAAGTAAAGTACAATGGCTAAAGAAATAAAATTTGATATTGAAGCACGCGACGGTTTAAAGCGCGGTGTTGATGCGTTAGCGAACGCAGTGAAAGTGACGCTTGGACCAAAAGGACGAAATGTCATCATCGGAAAATCATTCGGTGCTCCAACGGTTACGAAAGACGGTGTTACTGTCGCAAAAGAAATCGAATTAAAAGACACTCTCGAAAATATGGGTGCGCAGATGGTTAAGGAAGTTGCGTCCAAAACAAATGATCTTGCCGGTGATGGAACAACTACTGCGACCGTTCTTGCTCAGGCCATCGTTAAAGAAGGTCTGAAAAACGTTGCTGCAGGTGCGAATCCAATGGATTTGAAACGTGGTATCGATAAAGCAGTGGAAGCTATAGTTGCAGATCTTGCTAAGCAGGCAAAAGTTGTCGGAACTGACAGTGAAAAAATTAAACAGATCGCTTCTATATCTGCGAACAATGACGATGTTATCGGTGAATTAATTGCAGCCGCTTTCGCTAAAGTTGGTAAAGAAGGCGTTATTACTGTTGAAGAGGCAAAAGGAACTGATACTTATGTTGACGTTGTTGAAGGAATGCAATTTGACAGAGGATACCTTTCTCCATACTTCGTAACTAATCCTGAAAAGATGGAAGCGGAACTTGAAAATCCGTACATCCTATTATATGACAAGAAAGTTTCTTCATTAAAAGAACTTCTTCCTGTTCTAGAACCTGTTGCACAATCAGGTAAGCCATTGTTAATCATTGCAGAAGATGTTGATGGCGAAGCTTTATCAACTTTAGTAGTGAACAAACTTCGTGGCGCACTAAAGATTGCAGCTGTAAAAGCTCCGGGCTTCGGTGACAGAAGAAAAGCACTTCTTGAAGATATCGCTATATTAACAGGTGGAACAGTAATTTCAGAAGAAAGAGGTTACACGCTTGAAAATGCTACCATCGAATTGCTTGGTACTGCTAAAAGAGTAACAATCGATAAAGACAATACTACACTTGTGAGTGGTGCCGGTGAAGCGGATATGATCAAGAACCGTGTTAACCAGATCAAAGCTCAAATTGAAACTACAACTTCTGACTACGATCGTGAAAAATTACAGGAGCGTCTTGCTAAATTAGCAGGTGGTGTTGCTGTTCTTTACGTTGGTGCTGCGTCTGAAGTTGAAATGAAAGAGAAAAAAGATCGTGTTGATGATGCACTTCACGCAACCCGTGCGGCTGTAGAAGAAGGAATTGTTGCCGGTGGTGGCGTTGCCCTTCTTCGTGCTAAAAATTCTTTAAAAGAAATAACTGCTGATAATGCAGACGAGGCTACAGGAATTCAGATCGTTGCTCGCGCTGTAGAATCGCCTTTGAGAACTATTGTCGAAAATGCCGGACTTGAAGGTTCTGTCGTTGTGGCAAAAGTTGCTGAGGGAAGTGGTGATTTCGGATACAACGCAAAAACCGACGAGTATGTAGATATGTTATCTGCGGGAATTATCGATCCAAAAAAAGTCACACGCGTCGCATTGGAAAATGCTGCTTCGGTGGCAGGCATGATCCTTACAACTGAATGTGCGCTTGTTGATATAAAAGAAGAAAATGCCGGAGGCGGAATGCCAATGGGCGGCGGTATGCCGGGAATGATGTAATTATCTTTTCCTCTAAAATAAAAAGCCTCAGGATTTCCTGAGGCTTTTTTTATGATTGAATGAACTCTAAACTTCTTCTTCTGTATCTGCTGACTTGCGTCCTAACTTAATGATCACCGGCAACACGGTTATGCCCACCAGGCCGATCACAATAATTTCAATGTGTTCTTTAAGATCAATCTGATAGCTTTCCAACAGGAAGCCGTACAGATAATGACCAGCAAATATTAAACTGAATGACCAGATAAATGAACTTAAGACATTATAGAACATAAATTTCTTCTTGTCCATCATTACAATACCTGCAACAATCGGGGCAAAGGTCCTGAGTATTGGTAAAAATCGGGCAAATATAATGGCACGGCCACCATGTATCTCGAAAAACTTCTTGGATTGAACGAGGTACTTTTTCTTGAACCAAAAACTATCTTCACGATTATACAAGTAATTGCCGCTTTTGGAACCAAACCAATAACCGACCGTATTTCCTACAATACCTGCAATAGCGACCAATGTAGATAAAAATGCGACATTTAAAAAAGCATCTTTGACTACAAAAACGTTCTCGATAAGCTCCCGATTGTATATTCCGGCAAGAAAAAGCAAGCTGTCGCCGGGTAAAAAGAAGCCGGCGAAAAGACCGGTTTCAGCAAACACAATAAACAGAACTATATACAACCCCATTTTGACACCATTGATATCAAAGTGGATATAAAAAAGGGGGTCGATCAGATTTTTCCAGTCAAATTCACTCATTAACACACGGCTTTTACGAAATAATTTGCGCGTGAAATTACGGATAAAATATCTGTCCTACAATTTATACAACTTCCTTTTAGGTTTAATTAACGTACTTGCGAAATGAAGTTTTCCTACAACAATTTTGTCACTGCTATAATCTCCTCAAACATAAAAAACCCGGATCAAGTCCGGGTCAAGTATATTATTTTATTTATTTATTCGGTGCGTTCGTATGCGCAACACGTATGAAGTTTTGAATAATCTTCGGCAGTGGCCTTTACACCTTCATTATCATGACCAACCTTTGCTATAGCTTTTTGCACAGTTTCTACGTTTGTCTTTTCTTCGTTTATAATCAGGCTAAGGGTTTCTGTTGATATATCCCATGTTGCAGATTTTACTCCTGGTGTCGCAATTGCAGCTTTTTCTATTCTTTTCTTGCACATTTCGCAGTTGCCATCTACGTGAAAAGCAACTTTCGCATTTTTGTCTTTGTTTTGCGCGTGGGCAGAAAACCCAAATAGTGCAATTGTAAGTGCTAATAATAAATTTTTCATATTGTTATTATTTAATTTTAAAGCGGATCCCCGCGTAATATATTTGACCGAACACAGGCGCATAGATGATCGATGTGTCAAAATTTGGACCAAAAGGATTATCAGCACCTACGATGGCTTTATGCTGAGTATAATTCCCTATGTTCTCTCCGCCGACGTAAACTTCAAAAACCGAGGAAAATGTTCTCGTCACCTGAGCATTCATCAAAGAAAATGAAGGTGAATACTCCCCTAACCTGTCGTGATGCGGATTGCTATCGGTATTTGGAAGCCGCTGTTTACCCATCCAATTATAGGTAAAGTCAAACTTCCACTGCTGGCCTTTGTCCAAAATGTGCGTTTCATAGCCAAGGTTCGCAAAGAACCGGTGTTTCGCCTGTAATTGCCTTTCAAATTGACCTGAAAGATAGTCTGTTTGAATATCGTAGTACTTGTAAGCAGTGCGTAAATGAAGATGCGTAGCAAACTGGTAGTTGAACTCAAATTGTAGGCTATTTGCATATGAACTTCCATTCAAATTATAAAAACTTGCCTGCTGCGGACTTTCATAAAGATCAACAACTGCCTGGTTTTGAAAATCTGTTCGATAAAAATCCATACCAACGTCAGCGCTTTTTCCGAATAAAGTAAAACCCTGATTAAAGCTAACACCGTAATTCCATGCGATCTCAGGATCGAGTCCGTAGATCTCGCCGCCGCTGTTCAAAATGCTGAAGATCCGTGAACTTGCGAATAAGTTCTGGTTCTCAGCAAAAATATTTGCCGAGCGTTTTCCACGGCCTGCTGAGGCGCGAACAACCCCTTTAGCCCAAGGGTTGTATCGCATGTGAAGTCGTGGAGTCACAAAAACTCCTAATCTGTTATGTGAATCAACTCGGCCGCCGGCGATGAGGCTAAAATTATCGGTATTATCGAACGTGTACTCAAAGAACGCTCCGACCGAGGTGTCGGTTCTTCCGAAATTCTTTCCAATTCCGGGTATGGCAACAAGTTCGTCATATTTGTCATACGTGAAATTTAAGCCAGTCGCGAATTTGTGCATCGTGTTGGTGATGATCGAATTCAAAATTAGGTTCGAATAAAAGCTTTTCTGATCGATGTTGTATTGATTTAGCCCAAAATATGATTCCTGGCTGTGGCTGCTGAAAGCATTTTGGAAACCAATACTTTGATAGGGCATATCCGGAAAAACGTATCCAAGCTTGGCAGATGCATCGAAACGTTCCGTGTTAATCTCTGATCCCCACAAATTAGTGGTGAGACGATCTTGATCAGGATTAAAGTTTAACTGACCGGTTTGCTTTTCATCATTCAGGTATCGCACATTAATAAAGCTGACGATGCCTTTCTCGGCATTGTTGTACTGCCAGCGATTGAGGACATTAATTTGATTGCTAAGCGGATTGTCCAAAAATCCGTCATCATTCATATCGTTTTTAGAGAGTCTTGAGTTTCCATGTATGAACAAGCTGCTGCTCCATTTGTCGGAGAACTTTTCATTCATATGTGCATTGATCTCAAGACGGGAATCAGTTGATCCGTAAACATTCAGGAAGAACGGAATATCACCCAATGGCTTGATCAATTCCGTATTGATCTGCCCTGAAATGCTTTCAAAACCGTTGACAACCGAACCCGCACCTTTTGTTATCTGGATGCTTTCAACCCATGTTCCCGGCGTAAAGGATAATCCGTAAGCTTGTGATGCACCTCTTACCGAAGGAATATTTTCCTCTGTAATCATTAGATAGGGACTTGTAAGCCCAAGCATCTTGATCTGCTTTGTTCCGGTTAAAGCATCTGAAAAATTGACGTCAATTGAAGGGTTGGTCTCAAAACTTTCAGCTAAGTTGCAGCAAGCCGCTTTTAAAAGTTCCTTACTGGTCATTACCGATGTATTGGTTGTTACGTGCAGCGACTTTCGAATCGTTTTGGTGCTGCCCTGAACATTGACTGTCTGAAGCGTATCCTGACCAAATAAGGGAATGCCAGCGAAAAGCAACAGCAATAGTATTATATTGTATTTATGCATATTGTTTGAATTAATGTTAATAATGGCCGAAGTCGACATTAAACATTAATTACGCGTAGAAAATATACTGGCTGTACAGCTTAAAAAGCGGGGGTGAATTTGTACCACAGTAGTACAATTGTTCAATATCATTTGGAATGTATTCCGGAGCAGAAAAAACGATTGGTTTGTAAAGCTCTAAAGTAAATGGAGCATCAAGCTGAAAAGAAAATGCTTTTACAACAACATCATCGGTATTGTCTTGCAGATCAATGATATTGTTCGAACAGCAGCCTTTGTGGTCAACAGCGATCTTGGTTGCACAACATTTTTCAGCTTTAGGCTGAGGAACCTTTTCGCAAACTTCTGTACTTTCGACTGTAGACGAAATAGATGCAATATTGCCTCCGCAAAAATGTACGGTCAAAGCGAACCCGGTATTGCAGACGAGCAACAGGATTGCGAGGAATAGACTTATACATTTTTTAATTTTCATCATGCAAATTTACCACATATCAAGCACTTGGCATATTATCAATAGATTTTTTTTCAGATTGCACCTGAAAATAGAATGCTGGAATAAATAACAATATTAGCAAAGGCTGAATCAAAAATCTTCTAACGTAAAATATCGACATTTTGTTGTCGGGAAAATAAGTCAGCAGAATGATGAAGATCACAATGAAAATCAAAAAGAAAAAGCCGTACAGTACGGAGGCAACTTTTATTATTTCGAAATTCTTAAAAATAGTATGGATCAATGCCAGGGATAAAAGCGTATTGACCAAATATCTTATTAACAGGTGTAGATACAGTTTTGAGTATTCGTAAGCGGGCAGGCTTCTGATAGTAAAGTCATTTTTAAAGTAGCTTAAAAATGGATCATAGAACAATTGATCTTCAAAAGCCCGCACCATCGCAAGTAAAAGCACAATCGCAAGTGCGATAGCCAGCCGGCCTTTATATTTAATTACTTTTTGAAGCATAGGTAGAATATTTATTCACCCAAATAACCCACAAAAGAAAAACGGTGCTATAAATTATTAATGGAAAAATGACTCCATGCAAAAAGTTCTCATACTCCGGATAGTGATAGATAGCAGCTGCCAAAAGTGCTATTCTTGAAATATTCAATATATGTATTATAACGCAACCTGCAATTATAAATAGAATTGTAGTTCGGACTCTACCGGAAAAGGCAATAATAAATGCAATAAAAAGGATCATAACGCTTAGTGCATTACAGCCTTCAATTATTCTTGCCACATACTCGTTATTGAACAAAAACTTAACGGCAGGCTGACTATCGTGCGGCGCCAGCGCGGCATCAGTTCCAAAAAGATCCGTCAGCCATTCGCTCTGAGAAGCGACAGCACGAGTAAAGCCATCAACATCGTTAGCAGCATCGGTGGATTGTGACAGGTAAAACTGATAAACCAGCGTAAGTACGATATATGTGAGGAAAAACTTTCCGAGGAACATCAGGAACGGACGATATGTCTGAAGGTATTGGCTCAACCGCGGATTTTTAACAAAGCTATATATTTTAGCCACCTTTAATTAAATACTTTTGTAAAAAATTAGCACCATGACTTTTGAGGAATTAAGACCGAAGTTAAACGACATTCTAACCCATACAAATACGTTGCCTGACCAGAAACTGATGCAGATTTGTCACCTTCTGCGTGATAATGTCGACTATTATGACTGGGTTGGATTTTACTTCCGAAATGGTGACAAGGAAGAACTTGTTCTCGGGCCGTACGCAGGCGAAAAAACAGATCATACTGTGATTCCGTTTGGAAAAGGCATTTGCGGTCAGGTTGCAGTTACAAATAAAACCTTCGTAGTTCCTGACGTGAGCGAGCAAAGTAATTATCTTGCCTGCAGCACGACAGTTCGTTCTGAAATTGTGGTTCCGCTGTTTGTTGATGGAAAAAATATTGGACAGATTGACATCGACTCTGATGTCCTTGACCCTTTTACAGATGCTGATGTTCGATTTCTTGAGTTTCTAAATGAGCAGGTTGCCAAATTATACATTGATCAGATTAAAGCTGACCGTACAGAAAATTAAGTTGTAGCTTTCGAAATAAAGTCTACCTTTGCACCCGTACACAAAAGTGTATATACATAATAATCATTTAAATAATATTGGCATGTACTTGACTAAAGAAGTTAAAGAAGAAATTTTTGCAAAGCACAATGGTGCAGCAACAAACACCGGTTCGTCTGAAGGACAGATCGCTTTGTTCACACACAGGATCAACCACCTGACAGAACACCTGAAAAGAAATCGCCACGACTACAATACTGAGCGTTCACTGGTAAAACTTGTAGGTAAAAGAAGGTCACTTCTTGACTACCTGAAGAAAACAGAGATCAACAGATATCGTGAGATTATCAAAGAATTGAATATCAGAAAATAATCAATCTAAAAGAGGTGCTCGCGCGCCTCTTTTTATTTTTGCCCCCTCGCCCCCGCAAGGGATTATCATTGCTCCTCCTTTGGGGGTTGGAGAGCTAAAAAAGTTTGGTTTTTCATTGGGTATACAACTACAACAACACAACAACAACCCATTGTTTAATCAAGTACAAGGATTTTTATGATTCCAAAAGCAACAAGAGAGGTTATCGATTTGGGAGATGGAAGAAGCATCTCGATCGAAACCGGAAAACTGGCGAAACAGGCCGATGGTTCTGTTGTCGTTCAAATGGGCAACGCAATGCTGCTTGCCACCGTGGTCTCTGCCCGAAAAGCAAGTCCCGGAATTGACTTTTTACCGCTAACGCTGGATTATCGTGAGAAATTTGCCGCAGCAGGACGTTTTCCTGGAGGCTTTTTCAAACGTGAAGCTCGTCCAAGCGATAGTGAGATTTTAACTATGAGATTAGTTGACCGTGTTCTACGTCCGCTTTTCCCGGATGATTATCATGCTGAAACGCAGGTAATGATCCAGCTTATGTCACATGACGAAAATGTTATGCCTGATGCACTTGCCGGTTTGGCAGCATCGGCAGCACTTGCCATGTCCGACATTCCGTTTGCTACTTTAATTTCAGAAGTACGGGTTGCACGTGTTAATGGTGAATTTATAATTAACCCAAGCCGTACGCAACTTGCAGAATCTGATCTTGATATGATCATCGGAGCATCAAAAGACTCGATCGCAATGGTTGAAGGTGAGATGAAAGAAATTTCTGAAAAAGAAATGGTTGAAGCAATTAAGTTCGCACACGATGCTATTAAAATCCAAATTGCTGCTCAAGAGAGATTGCAGGCTGCAGTTGGAAAAAAAGAAGTTCGTACATATGACGAAGAGCGTAACGATGAAAGCGTATATAACAAAGTTCATGAATTCGCTTACGACAAATTTTATGCATTAGCGCAGGAAGCGTCAGGAAAACATGCACGTTCAGAAAAAGGTTCTGCTATCAAAGAAGAGATAAAAGCTTTATTTTCTGATGAAGAGCTTCTACAAAATGGAGACCTTATCAGCAAATATTTGAATAAAACTCAGAAAGAGGCAGTTCGTAACGTCATCCTTGATCTTGGACTCCGTCTTGACGGAAGAAAGACAGATGAAATCCGCCCGATCTGGTGTGAAATCGACTATCTGCCATCTGTTCACGGTTCTGCGATCTTCACACGTGGGGAAACACAGGCACTTGCAACAGTAACTTTGGGAACATCAAGAGAAGCAAACCAGATTGATTCACCATCTGAACAAGGTGAAGAAACTTTCTACCTTCACTATAATTTCCCTCCATATTCAACAGGTGAAGCAAAACCACTACGTGGAACTTCACGTCGAGAAGTTGGTCATGGTAACTTAGCTCAAAGAGCTTTAAAAAACATGATTCCTGCTGAAAATCCGTATACGATCAGAATTGTTTCTGAAGTGTTGGAATCAAACGGATCATCTTCAATGGCAACCGTATGTGCAGGAACACTTGCTTTAATGGATGCCGGAGTTCAGATGACACGACCGGTTTCAGGTATTGCAATGGGACTGATCTCTGACGATAAAACGGGACGCTGGGCTGTATTGTCTGATATTCTTGGTGATGAAGATCATCTTGGTGATATGGACTTTAAAGTTACAGGTACGGCAAATGGAATCACTGCTTGCCAGATGGATATCAAGATCGAAGGCCTTGCTTATGACATCATGGAAAAAGCGCTTGATCAGGCTCGCGCAGGACGTTTGCACATTTTAGGCAAACTTACTGAAGCATTGCCACAGCCTAAACCGGATGTTAAAGTTTACGCACCTAAAATCATCAAGGTTACTATTCCTGGTGCATTTATCGGAGCGTTGATCGGACCTGGAGGAAAAGTTATTCAGGAGCTTCAAAAAGCGACAGGAACTACGATTGTCATCAATGAGGTAAACGAGCAAGGTGAAGTTGAGATTTTAGGCACAAATCCTGACGGAATTCAGGCTGTTCTTAACAAGATCGACTCGATCATCTTCAAGCCGCAACTTGGTGAAACATATGAAGTGAAAGTTATTAAAATGCTTGACTTTGGAGCTGTTGTAGAATATACGCAGGCACCTGGTGCTGAAGTACTTCTTCACGTATCTGAACTTGCTTGGGAGCGCACTGAAAATGTTTCTGATGTTGTGAATATGGGTGACGTTTTCCAGGTAAAATACCTTGGAGTTGATCCTAAAACACGTAAAGAGAAAGTTTCAAGAAAAGCTCTGCTTCCACGTCCTCCAAGAGATGAGAACGCGCCAAGAGAAGATCGTGGCCCGCGTCCTGACAGACGTGATGATTCACGTGGCCCACGTCCCGATCGTCGTGACGACCGACGCGATGACTCAAGAGGACCGCGTCCTGAACGACGTGATGATCGTCAAGATGGTAATAAAGAGAATCCACAAGGTTAGTTTTATATTAATTCATAGAAAACCCCGCTGCGTCCGTAGCGGGGTTTTCGTTTATATAAAGTTGTTGAATCGGACGCAACCATTCCGGCAATGCAAAGACTATCAAATATATCAAAATAAAATACCATGAAAACTCTTCTACGTTACCCGCTATTTCTGGCTGTTTTTGTCTCTGCTATTTTATTTAGCGGATGTTCGGATGATATTGATGACAATATCAAGCGCATTGATGCCGATGATGTTTTAAAGACTGAATCATACACATTCAAACAGTTGGAAATGGTTACCAACGATGGTGAAAATCCACTGGAGGAAATTACATGTATTGATTTCTCTTATCCGATAACGGTATACATCTACGATGAGAACCTTCAGCAGATTGAAAGTGAGCTCATGCAGAATGACACCGATTTCAGCAACTTCCTTGGCGGAATCAGCGATGAGCAGGCAATAAGCATCAGCTATCCTATTTCCACAATTCTAGGAGACGGAACATCCTACACGGTCAATAGCAATTCAGAACTTAAAATTGCCGTTGATAACTGCTCACAGGAAGAAATTATCGAATACTGCAACGGAATATTTGCACCCATTATGACGGAAACCGACAGGTGCAGCTGGAAAGTTCTTTATGAACCTGGAGCTGATAATAGTTATGTTGGAGCCATAATTGAACCGTTGCCTAATGGCGAACTTTTATTTCATTTTAATGGAACTACCTACGACGGAACATGGGCATTCTTATTTGTGGATGAAGAATTTCACATTAACATCAGCCTTGAAGGAGATTCAGATGTTGCTCAGGACTGGAGCATCGACAGGCCGATCCAGATCCAGGGACAGCTGTTTATAATTAATGATCCGAATCCGAATTATGTACTTAGCCGCAGTTGTTCGCCTGATACCGACTATGAAATTGGCGATACCGGACCAGCTGGCGGAATAGTATTCTACGACAAAGGATTTTACGGCGAAGGCTGGAGATATATGGAAGTCGCACCTTGGGATGCCGCAGGTACATTTGAATGGGGCTGCTCAGGCTCAGTCGCCGGAACCGGCAGTGAAAGTGAAATAGGCACCGGAATGTTTGCCTCAGGTGTAATTGCAAAATTACACGATGCCATCGATTCATATTATACAAACCCGTCAGTTTGCAATAGTCTAAATAATGGTACAGTCGCAGCTCAAGAAGCATTGTTGTACGGTTTTGCCGGATTTAGTGATGGATTTCTGCCTTCAGCTGACGAACTGGACCTTGTATATCAAAACCTGCATATGCAGAATCTGGGAAGTTTGGCGGGAACATATTGGACGTCGACCGAACAAGACGCTGAACATGCTATCGTAAAAAATTTTGGAAATGGAAACAATGAAATAATGCAAAAAATTCCAACTGCTCCGGTTAAGGTTCGCGTAATACGCTATTTTTAACATCTTAATCTATAACAGATCTTGGAATACGAGAGGCTTATAAAAGAATGCAGCGCTCAAAAACGAACGGCGCAGGAGGAACTGTACCGCCAGTTCAAGGACGTGCTGTATTCAATTTGTCTCAAGTATTGCAGAAACGAAGACGAGGCAAAGGATATTCTTCACAATGCCTTTATCGAGATCTTTTTCAACATCAGGAAGTTCTCAGGGAAAGGTTCGTTTGAAGGCTGGCTGAAGAGAATTACCATCAATAAAGCAATCGACAGCTACAAAAAATCCCTGCAGATTGTCCCGATTAAAGAGGATTATTTTGAAGAAGTGACAGTTCCCGAAGAAGATCTTGAAATTTCTGCCGAGGAAATCTTACTGCTGGTTCAGGAACTTCCAAACCAATATAGGCTTGTGTTCAACCTCTACGAACTCGATGACTACTCTCACCAGGAGATTTCAAAAATGCTTGGAATTTCGGAAAGCACATCAAAGTCAAATCTACATCGGGCGAAGTTGATATTGCGTGAGAAAATAATATCCAAAAATCCAATTCAATATAAGAGCGGATATGGCAAATAAAGAAATAGGAAAATCATTTAAGGAGAAGCTTTCTCAATTGCAACAATCGCCGGATGATTCGGTTTGGACAGCCATTGAAGCAGATCTTGAAAAAAAGAAGAAACGACGCATTGTCCCGTTGTGGTTCTTTTTTATCGGAATACCGGTATTCGTATTGATTCTGTTGTTGACCGAGCGTTCAGCAAGTGAAGGTTCTACCGTATTTGAAATCATTTTTAATAAAAGCTCAAAATCAGCTGCAGGTACAAAAAATGGTCCTTCGCCTGAAACATCCGTACAAGATGCCTTTGTCGTAAAAGGTGATGAGGACTCAGAGCAAGATGAAGTTTCCTCTGGTGACCAATCTTTGAAGAGATCAGACGCTGCGCGGGAAAAGGCAATGGAAAATCAACGGAAGCCAAGTTATAAAAACATAAATTCCGCTACCAGTTCAAAGAAACCTAATTCTGTGAAAGCAATTAAAAATGCCAATGGTAAAACTCAGCTATCAGTTAGTTTAGAGAAACAAAAGTCAATAGCCGGAGCCAAATCCGATGTTTCCGGTATTGTAGTTAATGACAGTATTACAACCGAAACAGATACAACAGCAATTGCACAAATCGCAGATTCTACATCTGTAAAGTCAGAAGACAAAAAGAAGCTGCTAAAAGAACAAGATACCACGGCAACTGTTAAAGTTGAATCGACTGATGGCAGCAGCTTAAGTGTTTTCATTTTCGCAGGGCCAACAATTTTTTCACACCTTGGCGAATCGACACTTGACAGGCGTCTGGATGACAATCCGACGCGTTCTGAAGTAACGTATAACTTTGGAGGCTACCTTACCTACCAATACAGTGATCGCTGGTCTTTCCGCGCAGGTTTGCTAAAAAGCGAGTATGTTTATATAACGGAAGATGTACCGGTTAATTCAGAAACAGGGACACCTCAAAACACCACCAATTACACCAATGTAGATTATGCAGCTTCGATGAGCAACGCGGCGCTATCGGCACGGTTTGATCAATCGCAGGTTATCGATCTAAAGCAGGAGTTTACGTTTTTTGAAGTTCCCGTTGAAGCTAAGTATCATTTGTTGGACAGCAAGGTCTTTGTTGACATCCTGGGCGGAATCAGTGTGTTATCGCTGCGGGAAAATATTTTAACCGCGGAAAGCGATTCGCAGGGATCAGCCTTTGTAGGAAGCACGAATAATATGTTTAAAGTGCGCTTTGCGGCTACAGGGGGACTTTCGTTCGGTTATAAGTTTTCGGATAAGCTGAAGCTGAATATCGAACCACTGGTCAAATATCATTTTAAGATCAATCAGAACAGCAATAACGCATTTTCGGCTGCACTTCAAGCGGGACTGGAATATTCGTTTGGACGAAAAAAGAAAAGTTAGGTCGAATTTTAGTTGACAGCATCCGTGCCTTCTGACGCGGGTGCTTTTGTTGAACGGAAACTGCATTAGGGATGGAAGCGGCATCCTTTTTTAGCTTGAAAAGATAAAAAAGATAAAGCGTACAGCCCGGCCCGCAGGCGCACGAGGCTGCTAAGCCGAGTCGCCGAAGGGAATGCCACAATAAAAAACCCGCTCATATTAACGCGGGTTCTCTTTATATAAAATGAGGTGATTAAACTTTCTTCAACAATACTTTTTCCTGTGTAAATTGGTAGGCAGCATCAAGAAAATCAATCATTTTATTCCAGTTGCTGTTTGGCTCATAGTAGTTGCTGTAGTACTTGACCGTGTTCACGATGAGCTTGTTGCCTTCGATCCGGGAACTGCTTGTAAATCCGCCGGTTGAATTTGTAACCTTTTTATTTAACTTCTCGAGCCCTGATACGGTGTAACCTGCAGGAATTTCAAAGATAATTTCATTTTCGAATGAACGTGGATATGGCAGGTAAACGTTGTTCTTCCTTTCCTTTTCCTTCTTTTCTATTTCAACCTGAGAAGTCAGCATTTTGCCGATTTCCACCAGATAGTTCTCGCCCGCTCTTTTCACGAGGTTGTTTTGTATTGAAAAATTCTCTGTTACCGTAAATGGAGTTTTGCTTCCGAACCTGCCGGTGTTTTTAATCTCGTATGCATAGTCGGCCAATTCGAATCCGTATTCATCTGAAGCCTGCTTTTTAAGGTTTTCTTTTTGCCTGTCTTTTAATTTGTTAATGACTGCGTCCATTTCCTTTGTGTACTGTTCGCGGTCTTTTTTCTTTTTAACCCTTTCAATTAATGACTTTGTACCATATCGCCTGTAATCTTCGTGAACATAATCGTAAAATTGCAGCTTATCAGATTGTTCTTCATCCTTAAAATGGCCGAAATAAGAGATCTCGCGATTGACCTTCAATCCTGAAAAGTCATCATCCAGTTTTAACTCAACTACATTTTTAGAGATGTTGTCTTTATCGGTAGTTGATGGCAGTAACGTACTTTCTGCATCTACCACTTTTTTGCCTTTCGAGATCTGAAGCGCGTAGGCGTCGGTGCCTTCGAGCTTAAAATTAAATTGATCTGCGCTGGTGAATGGCGAATAGTACTGCAAATAAATAGGATTTTGTGTATTTACCCGTAACAACAAAGTAACGTTGTTTTCAATAAGCAGGTCTTTGATCGGTCCGTTTACGCGCTCTGTGCCAATAATTACATCGTAGTCGATCTTGTTTTTCTTTAAGAAGCCCATAAACCTGTTTATAAATTGCTGCTCGCTGTCGAGAGAATAGATCTCGGGATAGAGGACAAATGGATACAGCATTATTTTGGCATCCTGTGCAACAGCAGCCTCAAAAAACTTGGTGAAATACATGTGGCGCGCGTAGTAATATACTTCGCGTACTTTCTCTTCATCACTGGCGAATGATTTTCCTTTTATAAAGTCTTCTACTCCATCAATATTTGAATTGGCTGTAAATTTCTTGTTGTAGTACCCAAAAATATCTTCTTTGGTGACAGATTTTTTGACGATGCTTTCCTTTTCGGATAAGAACGCAGCAGCGCCTTCTTCAAATTTGGCTGAACGTGCAAAGACGACCTGGAATTTATAAGTCGGCAACTCAACTAAAGGATAAAACCATCGTGGAAAATCATTCTTCTCGAGGTCTTTTGCAACCAGCTCATACTTGCGCTCGCTGCCTTTACTATATGTTTCTTTTAGTTCAGGCGCACCATTATAGGTGGCGAAATTTATGAAGAAGTCGTTCTCGGTCTCGAACTGTAATTTCACTTCCATCACAGGATACACGTCACTTAAGGTGTTTTCTGTCGGTTCGAAGCTTACGTCGTACTGCGATTTAAATTCTTCCACAGTATAATAATAGTAGTCAATAATATCGCCGGCTTCTAAACCGGAAATTGCTATTTTCTTGCCTTCATCAATGGCTTTTGCTTCTTTATCAACATCAATTTCGATTTCTTTACCATCAGGTTTTACGATTTTGATTCCAACCGTTGTCACACCTTTTGTAGTGCTGTAGCCTTTGTTGCTTCTGAATTTCTCGTTGAATGAAAACTCGGAATATTCTTTTACTGCAGGCGCATCCTGAAGTTTGATCCTTTTGCGGACTGCCGAAGTGTAGGTGACACTTTTTCCGAACTTGTGGAAATTGTAATAATCATTTTTAAAGATAATTACCGCCGACTCGCCTGACCACTTTGCAGGGATTTCAGTTGCTTTTGCAAAGGCATCATTGGCTCCCCAGAAAAATTCTTTGATTTCGGCCTTCTTTTGGGCGGAACTAGTAAATGCTACGAGTGCGAAAATGCAGATTAAAAACTTCTTCATATTACGATTTTGAAAGTACGATTTGTTGGTTGTAGAGCGACGTTAATTGTTTTTGAAAGGCGGTCCATTCTGCCATTTCAGCTGATTTGATGACGCCGTTTTTAAATTTGAATGACTTCTTATATATTATTGCCTTGCCTGTGTTTTCGAAGGTGATATTGATGTCGTATCCTTCTTTCGAAACTTGAAGGTTATCAGGTACTTTTTTTACTGAAAAGCCTTCGGGAATGGCAAGTGTGATGTTTGAGTGATAGTCATTTTTATAATCAAACTCGTAATCGGTTTTGCGTTCGGCGAAGTCCATGTTTTTGTATTCATTCATGTATTCAAGGTCGACATAGATCTCATCATCAAAAGCCGAAACTTTGTTACCGATGCTGATACCGTAATCGATTGTAAGCTGTTGATCTCTGTTGCTCAGGTCTGATGTTTTAATATCGTGAACGGAAATATTCTTATCTGATTTGGATAAATATCGCTCTAATGCCTGCTTCTTTTTGTCACTCTCGAAGCTGTTGTAGATGTATAAAAACCTTGCACGACTCTCGCCGATACTACTTTTAGAACATTGACCTTGTAGCTTTTCGTCGACGATACTGAGGTTGGCAGTATAAATGTCTTTGTTGTTTTCAGATTGTGTTGACGGAATTTTTGTGATGATATATTTGTCACCGTCTTCAATCATTACTTCTTTGTTTTGAATTCGTTCAGCATATTCACCGAAAGAATTGAATTTTTCGGTGCCATCGAGGAAGTACTGCTTGCCTTTGAACATTAAAGTGCAAATCATGTGATTGTCGACTGCGAGAGACGGACTTGTATAATCATATGCGATGTGCTTTGTGCCGATCCAGGTAAGGCGGGCGTCGAAGCCTGCTATTTTTAGCATCTCTGCAGTCAGGTTTGCCATTCCTTTGCAATCACCATATCGTTTGGTGAAAACATGGTTTGACTCATCAGGTTTAAATCCGGCGATGCCATCCTCAAATGCGATGTATCGGATGTTGTCCTGAACCCAGTAATAGATCTTTTTTATTTTCTCTTCGTCAGTTTTAGCGTTTGCAGTAAGTTCTTCAACTTTAGCTTGCAACACCGCAGTATCATCCGACATCATATCGGTTAATGATTTATACCATTTATACAAATCCGAAGCGGAACCAAATAGTGCTGTTTGTTTGTCTTTGTGCTTAAATGATTTTGTTATGACCAACAAATGTGGATACAGATAAGAACGGCCGGGGCTGTTTTCTTCGTCAAAAACCGGGGGAACATTTGACATGCTGTAGGTATAGGTGGTGACACCTTTTTTCTCGTCACGGACTTGTGATTTTACAATGTTTTGCCCTTGAAAGTTAAATTCTTTTAGATCGACCTCGAGCCAATCCGGGATTGTGACACTGATTTTCTTATCCACAACAGGGAACTCTTCGTTAAAATATATTGACGTCAGATATTTCACGTCTTGATAGTTCTTGTCCATTTCATAGTTGTAGGTATAACCCTGCACAGGAAAATCAACCGACATATGTTTGACCCTTGCGTCATTATAGAAAAGATCTTTGTCTTTATAGAATTCATCTGCAACCAAAAATGGCGCAGTCTTTCCGTTTCTATATTTTAAGGACAAAGTCTTGACTTCAGACTGGCTGTCATAGAACTCATATTTCTTGATATCAGCTCTGTGGTTGATGCCCATCAGCAGTTCTTCTACATGATCTTTGACGGTGACATTTGTCCCATTCTTGTCGACGCCAAAATTTATAGTTTGGGAACTTGTCAAAATTGCCACGTCACTTTTAGGATATGCAGCACGAAGCGTTTTGGCTTTCTCAATATCCTCAGGCGTAGGATTTATATCTTTTTGGGCAATGGATTGAAGAGAACACAGCAGGGCAAGGATGTAGAAAAGTTTCATGGGAAAAATTTTCGCAATATAGAGGAAATTATACCGCGAACATCTTTGAGGGAAAAATTTTCGCAGGAAAGTGTACTGCCGAATTATTGCAGCCATAAATCGTTGATTACATGCATATTATATATAAGTAAAGAATTGAAAAAACGTTGAAAGCCCGCATTAGGGATGGAAGCGGCATTCTTTTTTGGCTTGAAAAGCTGAAAAAGATAAAGCGGACAGCCCGGACCGAAGGCGCACGAGGCTGCTAAGCCGACTGCCCGAAGGGAATGCAAAAAAAAATAATCGATTAAGTGTAACTTTTTGTGGGCTTACAACGTACAAGCATGGTACCCACTAAAAAAGTACCTACACTACATGAGACAACTCAAAATTACCAAGCAGGTAACCAACAGGGAAACTGCTTCATTAGACAAGTATCTGCAAGAGATTGGAAAAGTAGACCTTATTACCGCTGACGAAGAGGTAGAATTAGCACAAAAGATTAAAGCCGGAGACCAGAAAGCCTTAGAGAAATTAACTAAAGCGAATCTTCGATTTGTCGTTTCGGTTGCTAAGCAATACCAAAATCAGGGTTTGACACTTCCCGATTTGATCAACGAAGGAAACCTTGGACTGATAAAAGCTGCTCAGCGTTTTGATGAAACAAGAGGATTTAAATTTATTTCGTACGCCGTTTGGTGGATCCGTCAATCGATTTTACAGGCTTTGGCTGAACAGTCACGTATTGTACGTTTGCCTTTGAATAAGATTGGATCGATCAATAAGATCAACAAGATGTACGCTTTGCTTGAGCAATCAAATGAGCGTCCGCCTTCTGCAGAAGAAATTGCGAAGGAACTTGACATGACTGTCAACGATGTTAAGGAAAGCATGAAGAACTCGGGTCGCCACCTTTCTATGGATGCGCCTCTTGTTGAAGGTGAAGATTCGAACCTATATGACGTTTTGCGTTCTGGTGAGTCTCCGAATCCTGACCGTGAACTGATTCATGAGTCATTGCGTACAGAAATCGAGCGTTCGCTTGAAACTTTGACGCCTCGTGAAGCTGATGTGGTTCGTTTATATTTCGGATTAGGTGATCAGCACCCAATGACACTTGAAGAAATTGGTGAAACTTTTGACCTTACACGTGAGCGCGTTCGCCAGATCAAGGAGAAAGCAATCAGAAGGTTAAAACATACTTCCAGAAGTAAAATTTTGAAAACATATTTAGGGTAAACTTCCCCAAGTCCCAAATTATATCCGGCAGCCTTGGGCTTTTGGAATAAAATTTGGATATTTACCGCAACAACAGTCTGATTAACTGTTCGTTTTTTGATTGATGATTGAAACTCCGGCTGATTACCGGAGTTTTGTTTTTATTGGAAACAAACTCCGATCAGTTCGCGCTTCACGCTCGGGTGTCCGGAGTTTTGTTTTTATTGGAAACAAACTCCGATCAGTTCGCGCTTCACGCTCGGGTGTCCAAAGTTTTGTTTTTTTTAGCCACTGATGCACTGATTTTTTTGTTGCCACGAATACACGAATTAATTAAAAGCCTGTCTAATTTTTTTTTGTTCGAAATCAACTATATGGCTAACTATTATTCTTCCATTGCTTCGCCTGTTCGCTATCGCTCGGTTCGCGACTAAAAGCAGTGATTCTGTGGCTAAACTATTTTTGGGCGTTGCCTGCGGCCCAGGCTGTTCGCTGCAACTCCTCGCTGCTCTGCGGGGTTTACGCTTCCATCCTTAACGCGAAGCAGGCTTAAATAAAAGTCTGCGAATCTGTGGCTAAAAATTGCATAATCAAGGCAACCGGGCTTCCTCCTTTTAATTTACTTCGTCTGTTCGCTTCGCTCGGGTCAAATGGTCAGTTCGCGCTTCACGCTGTAGTTTCGAAAGTTTTGTTTTTTTTTAGCCACTGATGCACTGATTTTTTTGTTGCCACGAATACACGAATTAATTAAAAGCCTGTCTGATTTTTTTGTTCGAAATCTACTATATGGCTAACTATTTTTCTTCCATTGCTTCGCCTGTTCGCTATCGCTCGGGTCGCGGCTAAAAGCAGTGATTCTGTGGCTAAACCATTTTCGGGCGTTGCCTGCGGCCCAGGCTGTTCGCTGCAACTCCTCGCTGCGCTGCGGGGTTTACGCTTCCATCCTTAACGCGAAGTAGGTTTAAATAAAAATCTGAAAATCTGTGGCTAAAAATTGCATAATCAAGGCAATATATTTTTTATTCGTGGATTCGTGGCTAAAATCTGCGAATCTGTGGCCAACACCTTACCTTTGCAAAAACTTCAACAAATGGCCAACACAATCATTGCACCTTCTGTACTTGCAGCCGACTTTGCAAACCTTCAGCGCGACATCGAGATGATCAACAACAGCGAAGCCGACTGGTTTCATATCGACATTATGGATGGTGTTTTTGTTCCGAATATCTCGTTTGGTATGCCGGTGCTTGAGGCGATCCAGCGGCACGCTAAGAAGACAATTGATATTCACCTTATGATTGTCGATCCCGATCGTTATATAAAGACTTTTGCTGCGCTTGGGGCAAATGTGCTTACGGTTCACTACGAAGCCACAACGCATCTTCACAGAACGCTTCAGGCGATCAAAGCTGAAGGAATGAAAGCGGGTGTTGCATTGAATCCGCATACAAATATTTCGATGCTCGCTGATGTTATAAATGATATCGATCTGGTTTGTTTGATGAGCGTAAATCCGGGATTTGGTGGACAGACTTTTATTGAAAATACTTATGAAAAGACACGTCAGTTAAAAGAGTTGATCATGCAAAAAGGTGCATCAACAATTATAGAGATCGACGGTGGTGTTACAGATAAAAATGCTGCCGCACTAGTAGAAGCCGGAGCTGATGTTTTGGTCGCTGGAAATTTCGTTTTTAAAGCAGACAATCCGGCCGAAACCATTACTAACTTGAAAAGAACGTTAGCCGGAGTGTAAAACGGGTTTAATCTTGGGCCGGTGATTCAACATCCTGCTTACGTTGGTGAACAGCTGGGGAAACTCAGCTTTAAAGAGTGCGGGCGATTCGAAGAAATGCTCGATGATGACCGCCAGGAATTCAAATTGATTGGTATAAGCATAGATGCGGAAATAGGTTGATGAGATCAGTTTCTCTCTATTTGCCGGGCGATGGATTTCAAGTGTGATCCTGTTGAACATCCTATGAAAAATTTCGGCACTGCTGTCGTTGCGTTTTGCACTATGAAAGTGAAGCACATGCGCAAATTCATGAATACCGAGGTTAATATTATCGTCACCTGATTCGAACCCTTTTAAGAAATCTTCCCACGAAAATACAATTAGCTTTGCTGCCGGATTAAATTCCCCTTTATGATATGCGTTGGCGTGCGGCGAAAGGTATTCTTGCGGATATACTAAGATTTTAGTTACTACCTCATAAAGATATACCCTCATTCCGAATGTAAGCATAGTAGAAGTGGCGGCGATCAGGACTTTGACCCTGTCATCTATCACCATTCCGTCCTTGCCGATAAATTCATACTTATTGATAAAACGGTAGACGCGATGCTCGAAGAATTTTTGTTTACGCGGCGACAGCGTGCTATAGAAACGAAATTCTCTTCTTAGAATCGATGATTGTGCTTCGCTGAGACGTCGCAGAGGAAAATAGAAATGAACGTAGAACGGACGATGGAAGAGGATGCTAAAAGGATGTTCAAGCGCTGAAAATACGAACCCTAAAAAAAGAAAGGCTGTTCCGATGCAAAGAATAACTATAACAAAGATGATTAATATTTCCATGACCTTGGGCTTAGCAGAAGCTACTGTTGCGCCCCGATCATTCTGCCAAAGACTCGAGGCTTAATATTAATTTTGAGGCAAGGGTGATGCATAAAGGTTGATCAAAATCTTCTTTTGAAAAGGCTTCTAGAAATGCTATAGCTAAGGTATTTCCGGGATTTTTTTTTGCCAGTGCCTCTGCAGTTTTTAAGAAGTCATGATCGTCCATTGCAATTTAGTGTTAAGTTATCCAAAGATTAAATCTTAACCAAATGTACCGATTAAAAGTTATAAAACATCGATTAAATACATTTTAATGCGATAAAATACGTATTTAATATGTAACTATAAAATGTTTCTTACAAATTTTAATTATAAGATGATGCTTGTTGCAAAAGTATCCTCTTACAAATGCGTTCAAAGATGTTCTAAACGGTGATGATTGAATAATTTACGCCGGAATAAGGAAATAAAAGGTCGAGCCTACATCAACCTTGCTTGTTGCCCAGATATATCCATTATGGTTTTCGACAACTTTCTTTGCGATAGAAAGTCCAACGCCCGTTCCGGAATATTCAGCTTTACCATGCAGTCTCTGGAATATGTGAAAAATTTGCTCCGCGTACTCCTGGTTGAATCCTATTCCATTATCTTGGACTGCTATTAATTGGAAAGTATTTGGCAGTAAATTGGTCGGAAGATTAACCGAAGGCGGGACATCTGAGCCAACCACTGTTTGTGCATCAATAAAGATCTCAGGAGGCACATCGGGCTTGCTGTATTTTAAAGCGTTGTTTATAAGGTTGTAAAAAAGCTGTTGCAGCTGTCGTCGGTTACCTTTAATTGTGTTTAATTGCTTAACTTCAACCTTAGCGTTTGTTTCTTCAATAGGAAGGTCTAATTCTGCGAGAACCTGTCTAACCAAATGATCAAGATCAATACTCTCCATCTCCTGCGGAAGTTCGCTTACATGTGAAAACTCCAACAAATCGTCTACCAGTTGCTGCATACGTTGAGCTGCAACGTCTATACGGTCAAGCATGGCACCGCTCGCATCATTAAGTGTTTGAGTCAACTTAAGCCGTTCGGAAAAAATCCTGATCTTCCGAAGAGGCTCTTTCATATCGTGAGAAGCAGCGTGCGCGAATTGCTCCAAACTTTGGTTGGAGCGTTTAAGTTCTTCTACAAGTTTGTCCTTTTGTAATTGTGCTTCTTTGATTGGAGTGACGTCTGTAAAGATATGTATCAGATGATCCCTATCCATTCTTGAGACGCTAATTTCCAACCAGCGCTGAGTCAGCTCAAAGAAATACTGCGTAATAAATGGTTCTCCAGTGTCAAGAGTTTGTGCACACATTTTAAAATACTCCGATTCAATCATTGAAGGTTCGATCTCTGTGGCTGACTTAACGCAATAATCCTCTTTAGGTATACCTGAAATAAGGACCGCGGCATCATTAGCTAAGATTCCTATACAATCTATAGCGACATTTTGTTCATTCCGCATAAACCTCGTTACTGATATTCCGTTAGATGAACTGGTAAGAATTTTATCAAGCAATTTCTTTTGCTCCTCTATTTTCTCAGCAGCGGTTTTTTGTTCTATAACATCAGCAAATGTTATAACCACCCCATTATCTCCCACCTTGACGGATGATATGTCATACCATGCATTTAGTCCTTCACCTTGATAACGCAGGTCAAAACGGGCCGAAAGTCCGCTATCAATAACCTTGCAATGGGTGTCAAAAACACCTGCATTGACCGCAGTTGGAAATAACTCTTTCATAGTTTTACCCAGAACTTCTTCTTCGGTCATGCCAATCATCTGCACGTACATATTATTTATTTGGGTATATCGGAGATCAATGATTTCTCCTTCTTCATTTCTTAAAGCTTCACACGTACAAACAGCATCGAGCGAGGCATTTAATATGCTGCTTAAGTAAATTGACTGTTGCTGAAGTGCGCGCTGAGTATCTTTCATTTCAGTAATGTCACTAATTATCGCAAGAAATCCGACGTCAAGTTTAACTATCGAAATTGAAACCCACTTTGAGGAGCGCTCAACAAACTGTTCACGGTGAATTGTAGTGCCGTTTTCTACAACATCGACATATCTATCAAAATATTCGATAGCGCCGGATTCGTTCAAGATTTGACGCAGCGTAAGCGTAGAACCTTCTTCTTCATCGAGTCCAAGTAGTTTATTTCTCTGCTCATTAAAGACCGTTACCTCAAAGTCCTTAATTACGCCATTATGATCCCGAACAACCTCGAATACTGCAATTCCAACTGGTGAGGCTTTTACGATTGACTCCATTGTACGCCTTGTAGCCAATTCCCGATTTTCGGCCTTGCGCTGTGCACCGCGGTCGCGGGTGACGCTGACAACACCATTCCTGTGAGGCTGACGCAGCGTTTCAAAAACACGATTTGTGTAATGGGTAGTGAATGTATATTCTTTCGTTTCACCTGTTGTATATACATCAAGAAAGTGCTTGAAATTTTCATACGCACCTTTTTCAGAAGGAACTCCATCTTTCAGCACATATAAACCCTGCAGTTCACCTTTGGGATGACCTACTCCGGCAACGGCTGCTTTATTAGCATATTTAATTTCGAAATCTTCAACTGCAGCTTCATCATTGAATATGGGAGTAACCCAAATTAATGCATCTGGAACGAGATCTAAAAGGGATGCCTCAATAGAGGAATTTTGTAGGTCGAGGTCAATCATAGGAAGATACAAGATATATAATTTGGAAGAATTGACCAAAAGATTAACAATGGGAATGTATAATCCAGAAATCGTAGACAATATTTTCGAGTTCGAAAACTCAAAGGGTTTGCTGCGCATCACCCTCAAAGCTCTCCTTTGAACAAGGGAAACGCAGAAATAAAATTTTGAGCAAGCTCAACTGACAACTGTCACGAGGGGTTTGCGGCGCATCACCCTCAAAGCCCTGCTTTGAAAAAGGGAAACGCAAAAATAAAATTTTGAGCGAGCTCAACTGACAACTGTCACGAGGGGTTTGCTGCGCATCACCCTCAAAGCTCCGCTTTGAAAAAGGGAAACGCAAAAATAAAATTTTGAGCAAGCTCAATTTTATTTTTGCGTTTCCCTTTTATTCGTGACCTCGGAGGGGTTCGAACCCCCAACCCTCAGAGCCGAAATCTGATATTCTATCCAGTTGAACTACGAGGCCATTTATATTATTGTGAAAGTAATCTTTTAACTATTGATGAAATTGTTTTACCATCCGCGCGTCCCGATAATTCTGCAGATGCCAATCCCATTACACTTCCCATTGAAGCCATTCCGGTTGCACCGGACGCAGATATAATGCGCTCAACAACTGCTTCAACTTCACTTTCGCTTAACTGCGCAGGAAGAAATTTTTCAATGACTGCTGCTTGCTGTACTTCTGGTTCTGCAAGATCTGGTCGTCCTTGTTGTGTGTAAATTGCAGCACTGTCTTTACGCTGCTTTACAAGACGCTGTAAAAGCTTGATCTCCTCTTCCTCCGAAATCTCTTCCTTTGATCCGTTTTCAGTTTGCGCCAGCAGCAAAGCAGATTTTATAGCCCTTAATGATTCAAGCGCAAGAGTATCCTTAGATCTCATTGCTGCTTTCATCTCATCCATAACCTTTGCCTGTAAGCTCATCGTATAATTTTTTTTCTGACGCGAAGTTAAATAAAAAACCCGAAAATCTTTCGACTTTCGGGCAGGTTTGTTTGGTGGTTTTATTTAATCAACATTGTCATGAAGATACGAATTATTTGAACGAAGCTGTGCGTCATCATTACTGTCCGTTCCTAGCGAAATGCGAGAGTTACCGTTACGAATCTGGCCCGCAGCCAAATCTATTCCTGATCTCTTGTAAGCAGGCTGCTTCTCGAGTTCCTCTATTTTTGAGGAATTATTGTGGAACTTGTAATTAAAGTCCTTTAGTTTCTTCCTCCGTTCATCTGCGCGAAACTTTAATGTTTCTTCTATAGTCATTTCCATTGGGGAAACTTCTTCAAAAGCTGATGAGAAATTTGATGGAAGTTCAACTTTCTTGATTGTAAGGTTAAGTTCAGCCGGAATTGGCTCTTCAACCTTTGCTGCCACAACCGGTTTGGAGTTTAAAAGATCGTTTTCAAGCTCCATGTACTCTTCAAGTGAATATCTTACTACGCCATCTCTATTAACTTCTGTCATTGGAACAACTTCAACAGCATCCTTAACAGTCATGTTGCGGGTCTCGTCTGTAAGTGTAAAAACTACCTGATCCTGTGGTGCTTTCTCTTCTTTGATCAATGGCAAGTCAAAAGAAAATGTTGCCTGCTCAGGCCTAACGAATTCAGCTTCTCTAACTTTGATAGCATCAACAGTTGTAAATTGATATTCTTTTGCCATTATTGGAGCAGAGACAATTTCAAAAGTAACATCGAGATTCTTGATGAACTCAGATGTCGGCACTAGATCCATTTTAAATTCAGGTTGTGCAGGTGCGATATACTCAAGCTGTACTGGAGGTTGCGCAGGCGCAGGCACATCTTCAACAAGATCAAAAACTACTTTTTTTTCGTCTTTAGGCTCTTCCATCTGAAAATCAAATGCAGCTAGAGGTTTTTTAGGGCTCAGGTCATGCTCGATCTTTTGATCGGCTTCAAGTGAGTGAATGATTTTTTTTGGTTCTGTATTTACGATCTCTCTTTGCTGCTCGATGTTGAAACCAGTAGCAATTATCGTTACTGCAATTGAATCACCAAGGCTTTCGTCTTCACCAACACCCATTATGATGTTGGCGTTGTGACCTGCTTCGACCTGAATGTGGTCGTTGATCTCACCGATTTCATCAATTGTAATTTCATTTGAACCTGATACAATTAGCAGCAATACATTTTTAGCTCCTGAAATCTTGTTGTCATTCAACAATGGAGAATCAAGTGCCGATGTGATTGCTTCTTTCGCTCTGTTTTCACCGATTGCAATTGCCGATCCCATGATGGCTGTTCCGCTGTTTGATAAAACGGTCTTTGCATCTTTTAAATCGATATTCTGCGTATAGTGATGTGTTATTACTTCAGCAATTCCTCTTGAGGCTGTTGCCAAAACTTCATCTGCCTTTGAGAAACCTGCTTTAAAACCAAGGTTTCCGTATACTTCACGCAGTTTGTTGTTATTGATGACGATAAGCGAGTCAACTTGTTTTCTAAGTTTATCAACTCCGTTTAGTGCCTGATCCTGACGTACTTTTCCTTCAAATTGAAACGGAATAGTTACAATTCCAACTGTCAGAATATCACGTTCTTTTGCAAGCTGAGCGATAACTGGAGCAGCACCGGTTCCTGTACCGCCACCCATACCAGCAGTAATAAAAACCATTTTGGTGTTGCTGTCAAGCATCTTTTCGATATCAGCTATACTTTCGATTGCTGATTGCTGACCAACTTCAGGATTTGCACCTGCTCCAAGTCCTTCAGTAAGGTTAACACCTAACTGGATCTTGTTTGGCACCGGACTGTTCGACAACGCCTGCGAATCAGTGTTGCACACTATAAAATCGACACCTTTGATGCCTTGCTTGAACATGTGGTTGATCGCATTACTTCCGCCACCACCTACACCGATAACCTTGATAACATTTGATTGGTTTTTAGGTAAATCAAATGAAATACTTCCAAATTCTGAGTTGCTCATCATAATCTATGGGTATTAAATTTTCTGCTTGTTTTTTATTCTGACTGTTTTGTTTTTTTATTCTGCATTATCAAGGAAATCCTTGATTTTATCCACATACTTATCGAAGAAAGAACGTCTTATCTTCGTTTCAGTAGTTTCAGGCTCCTTCACATTCACACTGCTTTCAACAGTTTCATATACTGGTTCAGGTTGTTCAACAGGTAGTTGCTGAACTGGTTTGTTGACAATAGCGGGTTCATTTATGATCTGCGCATCCTGCCTTACGGCGCTTTGGGTTTTGTTTCGGATGCTGTTCATTACCAATCCAACTGCTGTAGCGTAAAGCGGGCTTGATATTTCTTCAGCCGAATTGCCTGCAAGATGTTCGTTTGGGTAACCGATTCTTGTGTCAATTCCTGTAATGTATTCAACCAGCTGCTTAATGTGGTTCAATTGCGCGCCACCGCCGGTCAAGACGATTCCGGCAATTAATTTCTTGCGCGGATCTTCATGTCCGTATTGTTTTATTTCCGCAAAAACCTGTTCAATAATTTCAACAACTCTGGCGTGGATGATCTTTGAAAGATTCTTTAATGATATTTCTTTTGGTTCTCGACCGCGAAGGCCCGGGATTGATACAATTTCGTTGTCTTTATTTTCACCTGGCCATGCCGATCCGAATTTTACTTTCAGAAGTTCAGCCTGCTTTTCAATAATTGAACATCCTTCTTTAATATCGTCAGTGATGACGTTACCTCCAAAAGGAATAACAGCAGTATGTCGGATGATTCCATCTTTAAAAATTGCAAGATCTGTTGTTCCACCACCGATGTCGATAAGTGCAACACCGGCTTCTTTTTCTTCCTGGCTAAGAACAGCATCGGATGAAGCTAATGGTTCTAAGGTTAGTCCTGATAATTCAATACCTGAACTTTGGATGCAACGACCCACATTTCTTATTGAAGCAGCTTGCCCGACAACAACGTGAAAGCTTGATTCGACGCGGCCGCCGTACATTCCGATTGGCTCATTGGTTTCCTGTCCGTCTATCTTAAACTCCTGTGGTAGAACATGAATTATTTCTTCACCGGGAAGCATTGCAAGCCTGCTGACCTGATCGATCAGAAGTTGGATATCTTCACCGCCAATAACTTCTTCAGGATTGCTTCTACTGATATAATCGGTATGCTGGATACTTCGGATATGCTGTCCGGCAATCCCAACAACGACATCTTTAATCTTATATCCTGAATTACTTTCGGCTTCCTGAATGGCTTGTTGAATAGATGTAATCGTTTGCGTAATATTGTTGACAACACCTCTGGCAACGCCAAGGCTGCGAGATTTGCCGATTCCAAGGATCTCGAGCTTTCCGTACTCGTTCTTTCTCCCGATCATGGCAACAATTTTGGTTGTCCCTATGTCTAATCCTACTGCGATGTTTTCTCTTTCCATAACTTTTATTTTGTGCAAACCACCTGCTGCGTGAATCTCAGATTAATTTTCTTATAGTTGATGATCGGACTGTCGGTAACTGCTTTCTGAAAAAAAGCTTTATAGTTGTTAAACTTCTTCTCTTTATTGATCGGTTTGCCGAAGTCTATCTCATAACTATAATTTCTGTTCATCATTTTGACGCTTCCATCGGCAGCGACAGTCATTCCAATTATATTTTTCTTCAAAAAAGGATCGTCGTGAATCTGCCTCAGCAAATCTGCAAACTCCTTCTTTTCTAATCTTTCAAATTCACCTGAAACAAGCGGAACTCTTGCTGAAGAAAGCGTCGACAATGGCATTCTGTTCCCCTCATAATCAATGTAGAAGGAGCTGTTTTGATCAAATACCCTTGCAATAGGAGTTTTTGGTTTTACAACTGCATTTAGAACGCCGTCGATGGTAACAAACACTTCAGATTGTGCAATCATTTCATGCTTGTTGACCGTCTTTTCCAGTATGTTCAAATCTAGATTATCTTTACGGACGGACTGCGGACGCCCATTTTTTTCTATTAACAATTTATTAACCATCTCACTGGTTACAAAAAGATTATCCTCAGCGGCGAAATTCACCAACGAGTTTTTTAAATGTCTTTGCTCATTCCTCTTTGATGTGAATGCAAATAAAAAAATTACTGCTCCGAACATCATCAACAACCTTATGTTGCTCCACTTAAAGTATTTTTTCATTCTATTGCGTTTTTAATGTCTGAGACCATCTCACCAATATCGCCGGCTCCAATTGTGACAATCACCTCGGCATCACTTTGTTTTATTGCTTTGATTAATTCATCTTTCTGAACAAGTTTTTTATTGACAGATGTAATTTTGTCCAGCAGCCACTGCGAAGTAATTCCTGTGACAGGAAGCTCTCGTGCCGGATAGATATCCAGTAAAATCAATTCGTCGAAAGCTGATAAACTCGTTGCAAATTCATCTGCAAAATCACGAGTACGGCTGAACAGATGTGGCTGAAAAACTGCCAAAATCTTCTTTTCCGGATACAATTCACGTACTGCCGCATGAACAGCGTCGATTTCTGTGGGATGATGCGCATAATCATCAATGTAAACCAAATCCTGGCGATTGATCTGATATGAAAATCTCCTTTTAATTCCTTTAAACGACAGCAATGCTTTAGCAATCTCTTCGGTTGGGGTACCATATTTATTGGCCATTGCCAAAGCCATTACCGCGTTTGTAAGGTTGTGTTTTCCGGGAAGCCCGAATCTTAATCCTGTTATTGTTTCAAATGGTGTGATGACATCGAAAATATATTTACTGTCTTCAATGCGAACGTTAACTGCTTTATAATCCGAATCTACTTCTACTCCGACTTCCATTCCGTCAAGCGGAAGATCAGCGGCGATAAAAAGATTTGATTTTGCAGGAATTTTTTGAGCAAATTCTACGAAAGAAACCTGAATTGATGCCGCATCGCCATAAATATCAAGATGATCAGCATCCATTGATGTAACGCAGGCAATATCCGGATGCAGATGTAGAAACGAACGGTCAAATTCATCTGCTTCAACTACGGTTACCGTAGTTCCTTCGCCAATTAAGTTTGAATCATAATTTTCGACAATACCGCCTACAAATGCAGTAACGTCGGCGCCACTACTTTTAAGAATATGACCAAGAATCGCAGATGTTGTAGTCTTACCATGAGTTCCGGCAACCGCGAAGCAATAAGTGTCTTTTGTAATGATTCCAAGCACTTCTGCACGTTTTTTAACCTGATAGTCTCTTTCGATAAAGTAGTTCCATTGGGAATGATCAATTGGAACTGCCGGCGTTGTCACGATAAGTGTATTTGCGGGATAATAATCTTTTGGAATCAAGCTGATGCTGTCCTCAAACCATATTTGAATTCCGCCGTCGAAAAGTTCCTGAGTTAATGTCGTAGGTGTCTTGTCATAACCCGAAACGTGCTTGCCGAGGTTTTTAAAATATCTGGCGAGCGCACTCATGCCGATGCCGCCGATGCCGATAAAGTAGACGTTATGTATTTGACTCAGGTTCATTTTTGATGCTTTTTATTGTCATTCATAACTGCGATGATCTCATCGACTATATCTTTTGTGGCGTCAGGTCTTGCTAGTTTTTTGATGTTCTCGCTTAGGCGCTGACGTAACGGCTGATCGTTTAATAATTTGGCAAATTCTGCCGAAAAACGCACCGCGAGTTCCGATTCACGAATCATTATCGCTCCTTCTCTATTTACTATTGACTGAGCATTTTTTGACTGATGATCTTCGGCAACGTTTGGCGACGGAATGAAAATCACCGGCTTGCCAACAATGCAAAGTTCGGAGACTGACGAAGCGCCTGCTCGAGAAATAATGACGTCAGCAGCCGCGTATACAAGATCCATTCTGTCGATGAAGGCGAAAACCTGCACGCCATCTTTGTCGTGATGATGCTTGTATTGGTCGTAATAGCCTTTTCCGCATTGCCATAAAACCTGAACATTGTTTGCGGCAAAATTGGCCATCTCATTTGCAATGAGTTCATTGACCCTTCGCGCACCAAGGCTTCCGCCTAAAACAAGCAGCGTCTTTTTCTCTGGATCCAAGCTAAAATGCCTGATAGCTTCTTCGCGTTTTCCCTCAAGTCCGATGATGTCGCTACGAACAGGATTTCCAGTTAGAACTATTTTCTCTTTTGGGAAGTAAGCCTCAAGGTTTTCGTATGCAACACAGATTCTTTCAGCTTTTTTAGCTAATAATTTGTTTGTTATTCCCGGATATGAATTTTGTTCCTGAACTATAATAGGAATACCTGAACCTGCGGCAGCCTGCAATAACGGGCCACTTGCAAATCCGCCCGTTCCTATGACGACGTCAGGTTTGAAGTTTTTTACAATGGTTCGTGATTTTAACAAACTGCTCAGCAATTTTATTGGAAACATCAAATTTTGCAGAGTCAGCTTTCGCTGAATTCCCGCAATCCACAAGCCTTCGATCTTGTATCCCGCTTGTGGAACTTTTTGCATTTCCATCTTGTCTTGTGCTCCAACAAAAAGAAATTCCGCATCCGGATAACGAACTTTCAATTCATTTGCTATAGCGATCGCCGGGTAGATATGTCCACCGGTTCCGCCGCCGCTTAATATGAATTTTAATTGTTTCATTGTTTTTCCAGAACTGCGTTCATTGGGTTGTCACTTAAATCTTCTATCGCATAACCACCGTGGGCAATTGCAGCTTCTGCAGCTTGTTCGCGGGCGATCTGCTGGTCAATCATTCTTTGAAGCGTTTCGGCACGTTGTTCTTTTTCGGCTTTTTCTTCGGCGATCTCTTCATCTTTCTTTGTGACGCCGATGATGATTCCAAGGGCGATGCATGTCATCCAGATCGAGCTTCCTCCACTGCTGATGAGTGGCAGCGTTTGTCCCGTTACCGGAAGTAATTCTACTGCAACCGACATATTGATCAGTGCCTGAAATATTATCGGAAAGCCTAATCCAACGACGACAAGTTTGCCGAATAAAGTTCCTGCTTTATGAGCTGCGACAATAAATCTAAAGAACAGTAATAAGTACAGAGTCATAACCCAAATACCTCCTAAAAGTCCCCATTCTTCAACGATGATCGCGTATATAAAATCGGATGATGATTGCGGAAGAAAGTTCTTTTGAACGCTTTTCCCCGGACCAAGTCCGTAGACGCCGCCGGAGGCTATTGCAATTTTTGCCTTTTCTATTTGATAATCATCTTCGTCGGGTTTGTCTGTGGTAAAATTATCGATACGTGAAATCCAGGTGTCGACACGATTTGGAAAAGCGTCGGGAAAAGCTTTAGCTGTAGCGATAAACATGAGCAATCCGGCAAGTCCGGCCGCAATAATTATTGCAATGTATTTTATTGGATATCTTCCGATAAAAACCAACGTAATTACCATTGCGAAAATCAGCGCAGCGGTAGAAAAGTTGGCAGGAAGAATCAGCATTATTGTTATGAATACAGGTGTCCACAGTTCCCAAAGGGAGTTTTGAAACGTAATTGGGGTTTCACGTTTTTTAGATAAATATCTTGCGACGAAAATCATTAATATGATGGACGCCAGCGTCGATGTCTGGAATGTGATTCCAATGAACGGCACCTGAATCCAACGGCTTGCATTTGCACCGTCGACCATTGTTCCTTTTAGTAATGTGTAGCCCAACAAAAGCCAGACAATTGGCAGTGCGATCATTGAGATTCCACGGAAATAGTGATATGGAACTTTATGAACAACGTAGATCATGCAAAACCCTATCAAGATATGCGCTAGATGTTTTGCCAGGTAGCCGACAGTGTTTCCGGTTCCGTGGTTCATGTATGCGAGGTTACTGCTCGCGCTGAAAACAGGCATAAACGAGAACAGCGCCAACAGTGCCACGAATGACCAGATGACTTTGTCTCCTTTTAAATTATATAGTAACTCTTTCATATTTCCTCACTTCATTATTAGTGCATCTGCCCTAGCCCTGATTGAGCCGATATCCTCGCAGCGCAGCGAAGAGATAAAGGCGAAAGCAGGAAACAGCTCCTGAAAAAACTGCTATAGATTCCGCACCGCGCTTTTAAACTGGCGGCCACGATCTTCATAATTTTCAAACAAATCAAAACTCGCGCATGCGGGTGAAAGCAAGACTGTATCGCCTTTTTCACTCAGGCGCTGCGACATTTTAACCGCGTCCTGCATGTTTGCAACTTCGATCATGACATCGACAACATTTCCGAAAGCGTCAATTATTTTTTTGTTGTCTACACCAAGGCAGACGATCGCTTTCACTTTTTCACGGACCAACGGCATCAGCTCAGTATAATCATTTCCTTTATCGACGCCGCCCACAATCCATACCGTGGGCGAATTCAGGCTATCCAGGGCAAAAAAGGTAGCGTTGACGTTTGTAGCTTTTGAATCATTGATATATTGTACATTCTGGATCTTAAGCACCTTTTCAAGGCGGTGTTCGGCGCCCTG
>DASWND010000123.1:0-16664 GCA_036399435.1 Flavobacterium sp. | reverse complement strand
TCAAAACCGTGGAGCGTTAAGATGATGCCCGACGGAAGGCTGCTTGTCACAGAAAAGGCAGGAAATTTCAGGATCGTAACCACTGCGGGTATGATTGGAAAAGAAATCACCGGAATTCCGGCTGTAAAGTATGGTGGGCAAGGCGGACTTCTGGACGTGCTTCTTGATCCGGATTTTGAAACGAATCGCATGATCTATTGGACTTATTCTGCCGACGTCGGTAAAGGCAATCTTACAGCGGTAGGCAAGGGCCGGCTATCATCCAACGAAGATAAAATCGAAAACGCAATTACAATATACAAAGCAGAAGAAGCTTTTGATAACACGATGCACTACGGCTCGAGGATCATCTTCGATCGCGAAGGCTACCTTGTAGTAACCACCGGCGAACGTTCAGATTTAAAAACCAGGCCACTGGCGCAATCACTAAATTCTGCAATAGGCAAAGTTGTTCGCATTACAAAAGATGGCAAGCCGGCGGCCGGAAACCCGTTTTTAAACCAGCAGGGCAAAAGGCCTGAAATATATTCATACGGACATAGAAATCCACAAGGGCTGGCGCTTCATCCTGTCACCAGCGATATCTGGGTAAGTGAAATGGGTCCGCAAGGTGGCGACGAGATCAACCTGATCCGACCAGGCAAAAACTACGGATGGCCAACAATTACGTATGGCGAAGAATACAGCGGCGATGTGATCGGATCGGGAATCGGTCAGAAGGAAGGTATGGAGCAGCCGGTTTACTACTGGGATCCTGTGCTTTCCCCAAGTGGAATGACGTTTTATAGTGGAAATACAATCCCGGAATGGCAAAATAATCTTTTTGTGTGCGGACTCAACAGCAAACACATTGCGAGGCTTATCCTGCGCGATAACAAGGTTGTGGGCGAAGAGCGTCTCCTAACAAATGAAGGCCAGCGTTTTCGCGATATTACCGAAGGAAAAGACGGCGCACTTTACGCTGTTACCGACGAAGGAAGGCTTTATAGGATAGGGAAGTAGCCCGACAAACCATACTGAAATAAAATAATGGTGACAGAAACTAAAGCAGTATCGAAAGTCCGTACAGCAATTGAACAAAGAGGTACAGACATCCTTCGCATTTCGTTGGGTGTCGTGTTTTTTTGGTTCGGCTTTCTCAAGTTTTTTGGTGAAACAAGCGCAGCAGAAGAAATAGCTTCCCGAACAATTTCTGTCATTACATTCGGCCTGATGGAATCAGATATTTCGATGCCTGTGCTTGCAGTGATCGAGTGTGCGATCGGAATTGGGCTGCTGTTTAAAAATCTGATGCGTTTTGCCATTCCGCTGCTTTATTTCCAAATGGCAGGGACGGTTTTGCCGCTGTTCATTTTTGCCAGTGATACCTGGGTTTCAGCTCCGTTCGTGCCTACGTTGTTAGGGCAATACATCATTAAAAACTGCATTTTGATCTCGGCCGGAATCGTGCTGGGCGTTGTGTCAAAAGGGGGTGAACTCATTGCAGATCCCGCTGTTGCGCAGCCGGCTAAAGAAATTGAAAAAAAGCGCGTTGAAGAAAAGTTTGATTAGGAGCACAGCAATATCGGCCACGTTCCACTTTAGTCCCGCTGTCCGCTATATCTTTTTTTGCGTTTTGCTATCCTCCTTTGGAGGGGCTGGGCGAGGCCGCAAAAAAGGATGCCGCTTCCATCGGGGCTAATTTTCATGTAAACATTTCGCTTTCGGCTTTCTGGTCATTTATCAGTCATCAACCTTTGCGTTCTCAACAATAAAATCCCAAGAGGTGGTTCTAACCTTTTTTATCAGTAAATTTATAAAAACACATATATGAAAATCGGCAAATGGTTAAATCTGGCTTTTTACGCATTTGTCATTCTTTTTGTCATTTATATCGTTTACAACAAAATAGGAACCGCCAATATTAGCCGTCCTGAACCATCTGATTATACTTCCTCAAATCATTTCGACAACAGTTTAAATGACAGCATTGTTACCTTGGGAACAGAATTATTGGGAACTCCATACGTGACTGCAGGAACAAGTCGGGCTGGTTTCGACTGCTCCGGATTTATATATTATGTATTTCAGAACTTTGATATCAAAGTGCCGAGAAGCACATCCGAATATGAACATTTTGGAACAGAGGTTCCAATCGAAGAAGTTAGAAAAGGAGATCTGTTATTGTTCTTAAGCCCAACACGAAATGTAATCGGACACATCGGAGTTGTTTCAATTGCAAATGGCGGCAAAAGCGACTTCATTCACGCTACCTCCGGCCGCCAAAAGAAAGTTGTAACTTCAAATATGGCAACCGAAGGATATTCGCAAAGATTCGTCAAAGCTATTCGTGTCCAGTAAAATCGAGGATTCTATTTTTGATTAAAAGGAAACAATTTCAAATACATATTCAATAAAGCCAAAACGACTGCTGTAAGAATTCCTACTGCAAAAGCTTTGACAATTGATTGACCAGTGACTGGCTCTTCATCAAGCAAGTGCGTTAATAATTTGTATACAAGTTGACCAGTTGTTAAACCCACCAACACAAATATAAAAGTAGCTTTAAAGATGTGTGCTTTACTGTTGTCAGTCATATTTCAATTTAATCATGATTTCAATCTTATGATCTCCAAAAATAAATTATCCAACAATCAGTGCATCTGTGGCTAAAATTCCTCCTCCGAAACTGCAGCAATGCTAAATCAAACAACACGGTATTACAACTTATTCCCAACCATATCCTCAGGCTTCACCCACTGATCAAAATCTTCAGCAGTTACATATCCCAAACGAACAGCCTCTTCTTTTAAAGTAGTTCCGTTTTTATGCGCCGTTTGAGCGATTTCTGCAGATTTATAATAACCGATTTTTGTATTAAGCGCTGTTACAAGCATCAACGAGTTGTCGACAAGCTCTTTGATACGTTTGTAATTTGGTTCAATTCCCTGCGCGCAATGTTCATCAAACGACATACATGCATCACCGATCAATCGTGCAGATTGCAGAAAATTTGCTGCCATCATCGGCTTAAAGACATTGAGTTCATAATGGCCCTGCATTCCGCCCATAGAAATCGCAACGTCATTTCCAAGAACTTGAGCGCAAACCATTGTCAGTGCTTCCGATTGTGTTGGGTTGACTTTACCCGGCATGATCGAAGATCCCGGTTCGTTCTCAGGAATAATAATTTCGCCAATTCCCGAACGCGGCCCGGAAGCAAGCATCCTGATGTCGTTGGCGATTTTATTAAGTGAAACTGCAAGCTGCTTTAATGCGCCATGACTTTCCACAATTGCATCATGCGAGGCAAGTGCTTCAAATTTGTTTGGTGCAGTTACAAATGGTAAACCTGTAAATTTTGCGATATACTCCGCGACAAGAACATCATATCCATCCGGCGTGTTTAGTCCGGTTCCGACTGCGGTTCCGCCCAAAGCAAGTTCAGATAAATGGCTTAAGGTATTTCGAAGTGCTTTTAAACCGTAATCAAGTTGTGCAGCGTAGCCCGAGATTTCTTGTCCAAGTGTCAGCGGGGTTGCATCCATCAAATGCGTCCTTCCGATCTTCACTACGTTTTTAAATTCCTCCGATTTGGCTTTTAATGTGTCGCGTAACTTTTCAACACCCGGAATTGTAATATTGACAACAGCTTTATAAGCGGCGATATGCATTCCAGTGGGAAAAGTATCGTTGGAAGACTGAGATTTATTCACATCATCATTTGCTTTAACAATAGGTTCTCCTTCGCCTATATTAAATCCGTTTAAAACCTGAGCACGGTTAGCGATGACTTCGTTCACATTCATGTTGCTCTGCGTTCCCGAACCGGTTTGCCAGATGACAAGTGGAAACTGATCTGCAAGACCACCATCCAATATTTCATCACAAACGGCAGCAATAGCATCACGTTTTTGAAGTGATAAAACACCCAGGTCATGATTGGCGTAGGCGGCAGCTTTTTTCAAATATGCAAATCCTTCAACAATTTCCTTTGGCATCGAAGCCGATGGCCCTATTTTAAAATTGTTCCGCGAACGTTCTGTTTGGGCACCCCAATATTTATCTGCGGGCACTTGAACGTCGCCCATGGTGTCTTTTTCTATTCTGTAGTTCATTTTGGGTGTTGGGTTTTAGGTTCTGGGTTTTAGGTGTTGGGTGTTAGGTTTTGGGTTGAAGAAATAGGTTTTAAAATGATGATCTGGGTAATTAGTTGTGGATAGTAGGATGCTTGTGCCATTGATGCATTAAAGTTCAAATTTAACTATCCACTAACCTAACACCCAAAACCCAAAACCCAAAACCCAACACCCAGCACCCAGCACCCAACACCCAGCACCAAATTTACGTTAAAAACCAAATTCTAAAAAATTGATTTCAAAAATATTGCTGAGAAAAAATATTAAACATACATTTGCCCTACATACAAAAACCACCTGTAGCCATGTTCGAATTTCAGCAGTATTTAGGCTTTCTACTTTTCCTTTCCATCTTAACGTTGGGCTTTTGGTTAATGTTTTTCCTGGTTGGATTCGTCTCGTATTGGGTAGGCGGAGCTAGCTATGAAATGTATAAGGAGCGAAAAGCAAAGAAAAAGATGCAGATTGAGGACCATCAGTCCAAAATATAAGTAAAACACCACTTAAAAGAAAAGGAAGCCAACGGCTTCCTTTTCTTTTTATATTATCCCTGAAATTCATCATCTCCGCCGCCATTCTCACGCGGTTGCTGAGGATCGCGCTCAGTTTTCTTACGGTTAAACCTGTAGGTAAACGATAAATTGACAGAGCGAACTCGCCATTGCATCTCGGAATACGAATTTTGTTCCGGAAGGTTTGTTTCAGTTATTCTTTTGCGGGAATTAAAAACATCCTGAACATTTAATGTCAATGTTCCCATGTCCTTTAAAATATCTTTACTAAAAGCTAGATTGGCAGCTGCCACGCCGCGTGATCGTCCTTGTGCGTTTGTTTGTGGCGCGTTGTAAGTCAGGTTAGTCTGCCATTCAATTTTGTAAGGCAGTGTAACTTTAGAAGTCACTCTTGTAAACCACGAATACGCAACATTATCGAAATCCTGTGTTACTTCTTCGTCCTCTGAGCTAATATAAGTGAAGTCACCTTGTGTCTCATTCCTGAAGAAGTTGAAGTTGCTGTTTAGTCTCCACCATTTATATGGACTATAGTTCATTGTAAACTCAAATCCAAACCTATATTCAGTAGCAAGGTTGATTGGAGTTGTAAGTAGCACCGGAATCTCGCTTGCAACGCCGTTGACAGTTGTTGTTACAACATCTCCGGATTCCCTTCTGATATATTGAAACGAATCAGTTGTACGGTTCAAATACATCGACGTGCTGAAAGTAACATCTTTCCAACGTTTCAGATATCCAAGATCGTATGCATCCGAAAACGCAGGATCTAAATCGGGATTTCCCTGAAAGATATTAATATTACTTGAGAAATTCGGAAACGGGTTGATCTGTCTGCCACGCGGACGCGAAATCCTTCGGCTGTAGCTTAACGAAATATTGCTTTGTTCACCTAGTTCATAAGTCAAAAAAGCACTTGGGAAGAAGTTGTTGTAGTGCTTGTTATTATAGTCATTGGTCGAAAGCTGGTTGATGTCAATGTTTGAGTCTTCCCAGCGTAGTCCAAGTAAAACTGATAATTTATTGAATTTTGTTCCATATTGAGTATACAAAGCATTGATTTTTTCTTTGTATTCAAGGACATTTGTATATCGATTGTCGGAAACATAAAAGTGATTACCGGTACCAAGTGTATCAACACGATAGTCTGTCAGAAGATTGTTGAAATCACCGCTATAGCCGGCCTCAAATTGTGTGTCTTTTTTAAGCGGAAGCACATAATCAACCTGAAATTGATTGCTCGACTGCTTCTGTTTGTTTGCAGTACGTTGAATTCCGTTATTAATATTGGAATCATCATTGTCTTTTTCCAGTTCAAATGAAGCATCAGCAGTTAATATATGGCCTTCTTTCTTGAACTTTTTAACAAAGTTAGATGAGTACTCAACTTCTTCATTATTACTTCGCTGATCGTTAAATCTGAATGTAGAATTTTGAAAGTTGTAATTAGCATCATAATTATCATAAAAAACGCGATCCGGATTCTCGATGTCGTTATTTCTCAGCCTGATTTGATTTGTCCATGTTGAGGTATCATCAAGATACCATTCCATTCCGAAATTCGTATTGAATCCTCTGCTAAGGCGATTGTTTTCACGTCGCTCATTGATGAACCTTTCTGTTGTGCCATCCGGATTCAGATACTCGGTGTTCGTGATCGAATTTCCCGGATTAGTCCGATAGTTATATCCTGTGGTGGTAAAAAGATTAAAATTTTCAGTCTTATAATTCAAATTTGCAGATATTCCATACGATTCAGGATCTCCAACTGTTGCGATAAAAGTTCCGTTAAGTCCCTGATTTTTTCCTTTTTTCAAAATAATATTCAGAAGTCCGCCGCCACCTTCCGAATCATAACGTGCTGAAGGATTTGTAACAACTTCAACTTTGTCAATGGCATCTGCCGGAATAAGTCGCAACGCTTCAGCTATGTTGATCGCATTCGAAGGGCGTCCATCGATCAAAATCCTGACATTTTCATTTCCTCTTAAACTGATCGTTCCTTCAGCATCAACAGTTACTGATGGAATATTATCAAGCACATCACTTACAGTTCCGCCTTTAACCATAAGGTCATTTCCGACGTTATAGACTTTTTTATCAAGGCGAATATCAACAGTAGTTCGCTCTGCACGGATAACAACTTCATTAAGTTGTGTTGCATCTTCAGACAGCTCAATGGTTCCTAGATTTGTAGCCTGCATGATTGCTCGGCCTTTTATTTCAGATACCTGAAAAGAAATAAATTCAATGTGAATATCATAGGTTCCGGTCGGAACATCAATGCTGAACTTCCCGGCGGCGTCCGTGATTCCGCCTGAAATCGGTGTCGCCTGACCAGGTGTCATAAAAGTAACAGTTGCATATTCAAGCGGCTGACGCGATGTCTTTTCTATGACAGTCCCGCTTACATTAACTTTAGGAGATTGTGAAGGTTGAGAAAATGCAGCTGATGCGAACATCAACAGCAATAAAACGGAAAATAATGAACGTAGTGAAATCATAAATGAATGTAGTGAGGCATAAAGACAGCAAAAATAAAATTTGGTTTACCCGAAGCCTCACAAAAGATTGTTAAAAGGATTTTTGGGCAACAGCGGCGGATGTAAAAAGGTTGAAAATTATTGCCATAAAGCAAGGCCACATCATCTGAAATTGCGTTAAAAGAAGTAAATTAGTGCGGTAATTAATTTGTAAGAAAGTATGTTTATTGAACAAGCCGCAATTCGCGACAACAAGTTCTGGAAATACCTGGTTGGAACGCTTTGTATCGTTGTTGCAACTACGGTCAGTCAGCTGCCGCTTGTAATTGCCATAGCATATAAATCATTTGCTGATGATCAACCATTTCCGGTCGATTCCATTGAAATGATGACTTATCTGGACTCGAACCTGACTTTGTTCCTATTGCTTCTTTCTTTTGTTGGTGGACTTTTGATGGTGTTTATATTAGCGAAGAATCTCCATAAGCAGTCAATTACAAGCCTTACCACCGCGCGGCCAAGGATCGACTGGAGCCGATTCTGGTTTGCATTTATCCTTTGGGGATCACTCACCGTTGTAACCATTGCAATAGATTATTCAATCGCGCCCGAAGATTATGTTTTCAATTTTAAGCCGATACCATTTTTAATACTGGCATTAATAGCAGTTGTAATGATTCCGCTGCAGACAAGCGCCGAAGAATATATTTTCAGGGCATACCTGATGCAGGGAATCGGATTAGCTGCTCAAAATAGATGGGTGCCCTTGATTGTAACGTCGGCAATTTTTGGATTAATGCATATCAGTAATCCTGAAGTCGATAAGATAGGTTATGTTATGCTGGTATATTATATTGGCACAGGATTATTCCTCGGAACTATTACATTAATGGATGATGGTATTGAACTGCCACTCGGTTTTCATGCCGCCAATAACCTCGTAGGTGCCATCCTTGTAACATCCGAATGGACAGCATTCCAAACCGAATCACTTTTAAAGGACATTGCAGATCCTCAAGCCGGAGTTGATATCATACTGCCGGTATTGATCATATTTCCGCTGCAGCTATATATCTTCGGACGAAAGTACAAGTGGACTAATTGGAAAGAAAAACTAACAGGTAAAATAAATGTATATGGAAACGATGTACCAGCACCAGCAAATGGTGAACCCCACATATAATGACGTACACCCGTCGTTCAAGCTCAATGGCTTTCACCTTGACAAAGATGATCTTTGCCGTGTTGCCTACAGCTTTATAAAAGAAGGTGAGGACTTTGAAAGGTCGGTGGGTGATTTTTTACTTGATTGGTTTGATCATCGTGATTTTCTTGAACTTACCACGTCAGGCACGACAGGCGATCCGAAAACTGTTCGTATAAATAAACAGGCGATGGTTAATTCAGCTGTGGCAACCGGAAAATTCTTTGACCTGGTTCCCGGAAATCATGTGCTGCACTGTCTTCCAACGAAGTATATTGCGGGAAAGATGATGTTTGTACGTGGATTTATACTTGGTCTCGACATGGACTTTGTAGCGCCATCATCCAATCCGCTTGAGAAGAATGATAACAGGTACGACTTTGCTGCTATGGTTCCCTTGCAGGCTAAAAATTCACTACCGAAACTTGGCTGTGTAAAGAAATTGATCGTCGGAGGAATGAAGATCAATCAAAGCCTTGAGCAGGAATTGTTGAAGCTGCCAACACAAGTCTTTGAGACCTACGGAATGACTGAAACCATCACTCATATTGCAGCAAAACGGGTCGGCGAAACTGCTTTCACAGTACTTCCTAACGTAACTATTTCTTATGATGACAGGAATTGCCTTGTGATTCACGCACCCGCAATTTCCGAAGATGTGATCATGACAAACGACCTTGTGGAGCTTGTCAACGAAAATCAGTTTGTATTTTTAGGACGCGTCGATAATGTCATCAACAGCGGGGGCATAAAGCTGATGCCGGAGAAGATAGAGGAGAAGCTTGCTGGCAAAATCAGCAGAAATTTCTTTGTCCACGGTGCGCCGGATGATAATCTTGGTGAAAAAGTCATTTTAGTTGTTGAAGGAGATGAAACGCCTATCGACAGAAGCATTTTTAATTCGCTTGACAAATATGAAAAGCCAAAAGACATCATATTTGTTCCGACTTTTAAACTGACTGCTACCGGAAAGATTATGCGGAATGAAACCGTTCAGTGCTAATTGTTATACTTGATAAAAAATTCTTTCATCAGCGGTTTGATATCTTTTGGCTTCAGGCCAGAAATTGCCGTTGATGAAGATTTAGTTGTCGGATAAATGCGAACTTGTTTACCATCAATTAAAACATCCACAGGCATTGCAAATCCTTCAATGGTGTTCTTCCATTGGTAGGTCAATTTTTCTTTCCCTGGGTTTAGAACGAGTTCAGGAATGTTTGTAGTCGTAAGATATTGATCAAAGACAGGCTTTAGATCTATTCCCGCTCCTTCGCTGAAATGCGCAATAACGGTAGGCGTATCAATGATCTGATGACGGTATTTTTCAGCAAAGTTTTTAAGCACCAGCCACCATTTCGTATCGTCATTCATAATATGTCGGATGGTATTCAGCAGCAATGCGCCTTTTGGATACATATCGCCCGAGCCTTGATTATTTACGCCGTAAGCAGAAATGATGGGAGCAAAATTCCGCACATTTCTCCTGATGCCATTCAGGTAATCCATCGCTTTCTCATAGCCTTGGGTACATTCCACATAAACAGCTTCGGAATAGCAGGTAAAACCTTCATGTATCCACATATCTGCAATGTCTTTCGATGTAACGCTGTTGCCAAACCATTCATGGCCGCTTTCGTGGATCGTGATATAATCGAACAACAATCCAATGCCTGTTCCTGACATATCATTGCCGCGGTAACCTTTCACGTAGCCGTTTCCGTAAGCCACTGCGCTCTGATGTTCCATTCCGAGATATGGCGTTTCGACCAATTTGAATCCGTCTTTAGCAAATGGATATTCCCCAAATTTCGATTGGAAACAATCCATCATTGTCTTTACTTCTTCAAAATGTTTTTTCGCTGTTTGTTCGTTGTAGCGTAAAACATAATAATCGAGGTCAAGGCCTTTATGATTGTCGTGAATATGTGCGTAATCAGCAATGTTAACCGTGATATCGTAGTTATTAATTGGAGATATTACTTCCCAATCCCAGCGTGTAAAACCATTTTTCAGATCAGTTGACCCTTTGAATCGGCCGTTTGAAACGTTCATCAAACCATTGGGTACCGCGACTTTAATTGAAGCGCCACGATCAGGCTCATCAGTTTGCGAATCTTTGCATGGATACCAAAGGCTGGCGCCTGTTCCTTGCACTGCAACGCCGATCCACGGTTTGCCGGTCTTGTCATGATCCCAAACAAATCCGCCGTCCCATGGGGCATGCGGCGCAACAATTGGAATTCCGGAATAATAGAAATCAAGTTGGTATTCTTTTTCGAGGTGTGATGCAGCTAGTGGAAGCTCAACAAATACAGAAGCTAATTCACGGCGATACTTCAGCATTTTTTTGTTTTGTACGATACTGTCGATGTTCATGTTCTCGAACAGGTCGATCTGGATAATGCCGTGACCTTCATATAGTTCGTAAGTTATCCTGTTAACACCTGCAACCGATTTTTTGGACGGGTCGACAGTGATATCAAGATCGTAACGAAGCACATTATAGCCGGTTCGCTCCGGCCGCAATCCGCCAAGAAGCGTGTCTCTGCGCGTAAACGATTCCTGGGCATAGAAGCTTTGGAAACCCAATACGATCAGTCCCAGAAAAAGTTTATTTCTCATAATTTATGTTTTATACCTGGATCACTCCGAGGTTAAATTTCTTTTCGATAGGAGCATGGTTTGCTGCTTCAATTCCCATTGAGATCCACGTTCTGGTTTCAAGCGGATCGATCACACCATCCGTCCATAGTCGTGAAGCTGCATAATACGGCGAAACCTGAGCATCATAACGAGCTTTTATTTTATCAAATAGTTCCTGTTCGACTTTTTCATCGACAGTTTCCCCTTTTGCTTTTAGTGAAGATGCTTCGATCTGCATCAGCACTTTTGCAGCCTGCGTTCCGCCCATAACGGCAAGTTCAGCGCTTGGCCATGCAAATATCAGACGCGGATCGTATGCCTTTCCACACATAGCATAATTTCCGGCGCCGTAAGAGTTACCAACAATAACAGTAAACTTCGGCACAACTGAATTGCTAACTGCGTTTACCATTTTAGCTCCGTCTTTTATAATTCCGCCATGTTCTGACTTTGATCCAACCATAAATCCGGTTACGTCCTGAACAAACACAAGTGGAATCTTCTTCTGGTTGCAATTCGCTATAAATCGTGTTGCCTTGTCAGCGCTGTCGGAATATATGACGCCACCAAACTGCATTTCACCTTTTTTTGATTTGACCACCTTACGCTGGTTTGCGACGATTCCAACCGCCCAGCCATCAATTCTGGCGTAGCCTGTAATTAGCGTTTGTCCATAACCATCTTTATAGGCTTCAAAATCTGAATTGTCAACAAGCCGGTTGATGATCTCCATCATATCGTATTGTTCCCCACGCGACTTCGGAAGTATACCGTAAATGTCGTTTTCAGGAAGAGCCGGCTTTTCAGCTTTGATCCGATTAAATCCGGCTTTGTCGAAATCGCCTATTTTGTCAACTATATTTTTGATTCTGTCAAGAGCATCTTTATCATCCTTTGCTTTATAGTCTGTGACCCCTGAAATCTCGCAGTGCGTTGTCGCGCCGCCAAGCGTTTCATTATCGATGCTTTCGCCGATCGCGGCTTTTACAAGATAACTTCCTGCTAAGAAGATAGAGCCAGTTTTATCAACAATCATTGCTTCATCGCTCATGATCGGAAGATAAGCGCCACCTGCAACACAACTTCCCATAACTGCCGCTATCTGCGTGATTCCCAAGCTGCTCATGATTGCATTGTTTCTGAAAATTCTTCCAAAATGTTCCTTATCCGGAAAAATTTCGTCCTGAAGCGGAAGATAAACTCCGGCACTGTCAACCAAGTAAATGATCGGCAGGCGGTTTTCCATCGCCAATTCCTGCGCCCGGAGGTTTTTCTTTCCCGTGATCGGAAACCACGCACCGGCTTTAACCGTCGCATCATTGGCAACCACGATACATTGCTTTCCTTTTATATATCCGATCTTGACTACGACGCCACCTGACGGACAACCGCCGTGTTCAGCGTACATTCCGTCACCTACAAAGGCACCAATTTCAATACTTTTTTTATTTGCATCAAGAAGGTAATCTATTCTTTCCCTGGCTGTCATTTTGCCCTCGGCATGCAGCTTGGCGATACGTTTTTCGCCGCCGCCAAGTTTGACTTTTATAAAACGCTGTTTTAAATCTGTAAGTAAGAGCTTGTTGTGATCTTCGTTTTTGTTGAAGTTTAAATCCATATAGATAATGAGGTTTCTTTTTCTCCTGATGTACAGGCTGGCGCTGTTAATTTATCAGCGAATGTACGAAATCAGCCTAAAATTAAAATTGTGATAATGAACGGGATGAATACGGGCTTTGAGTTCACAATAAATTAATGTTGTGGTAACATTGAAAGAGTACTTTTGCGGCATAAAATCTAACCACGATGAGTGTAAACAGCATTTTCCAGTTTCTAGTTCCGAAAGATAAAAAATTCTTTCCGCTATTCGAACAAGCCTCGGCCAATTTGATCATAATGGCCGAAACTTTACACGAAGGTGTAAATGCACCAAAAGGTGAGCGTGAAGAGTACTTTAAGAAGATTGAAGACCTCGAAGCCATCATTGAGGATATCACTCATAATACGCACCTTGAACTAAATAAAAATTTCATCACGCCATTCGATCGTGAAGATATTCACGCATTAGTGAAATCGATGGACGATGTTGCCGATTACATGCATGGTGCTGCAAGCCGCATCCGCCTGTATCAGGTTGAAAAAATTACGAAATCAATCCGAAAACTGACTGAGATCAACCTTGAAGCTTGTCAGCATATAGGCGTGGCGATAAAAGAACTCAAGGATCTTAAGAACCTGAAAGCTATTTCTGCTGCTTGTAAAAAGATCAACAAACTTGAAAGCAAAGCAGATAACGTTTTTGATAAAGCTGTTGCCGACCTTTTCGAAAACGAGACCGATGCAAAAAACATTATCAAGTATAAAGAAGTATTGTCTGCACTTGAATCTGCATCCGACAAATGCAAAAGCGTCGCAAACGTTCTGGAATCGGTGGTAGTAAAACACTCATAAGCGATAAATGGAATTTACTTTACTGATTGTCATAATCGTACTCGCGCTAATATTCGATTATATAAACGGATTTCATGATGCTGCAAATGCAATTGCAACCGTTGTCGCGACCAAAGTGCTTTCACCCCTGCAAGCTGTTATGTGGGCGGCCTTCTTCAACTTCCTGGCTTACTGGGTTTTTGGATTTGGTGTTGCCGATACTGTTGCCAAGACCGCGAAAACGCTCGAAATCGACCTCGTAGTTATCTTAACCGGTGTCATTGCAGCAATTATCTGGAACTTGTTTACCTGGTGGCAGGGAATTCCTTCAAGCTCATCACATACTCTAATAGGCGGATTTGCCGGTGCAGCAATTGCACATGCAGGTTTTGATGTGGTGAACTGGTATTCAGAAAAAGCAGGCCAGCTTCCATCGGGAGTTATGATCATTATACTTTTTATCGTTCTGGCGCCACTGTTGGGAGCACTGGCTTCATATCTGATTTCGATATGGATGTTAAATGCCTCCAAAAAGACGTGGGGACCAAAGATATTTACCGTGTTGCTGATGATTGCCACCATTTGGTACGTCGAAAGTCAGATGATCTATTATCAGGATATCGAAAAACCAAGATTTGGCTCACATTTCTGGAGCGTAACATTTGAATCCCACAATATCAAATGGTTTATCGTTGCCTTTATTATACTTTCAGTAAGCACGTTCTGTTTGTTCTTCAGCAGCTTAAATCACAATCGTTCGGCTTTCTGGCTTAGGAAGATGCAGTTGCTTTCTTCTGCTGCCTTTAGTTTGGGACATGGTGGAAACGACTCGCAAAAAGTAATGGGAATTATTGCAGCCGCGGTTGCAGTTTATATTCACACGACAGGATCTGTCGCTGCTGATATGCCAAGCTGGCTGAATGTTGTTCTCCCACAAGGTGACGAAGCGGGATCAATGCCTGCGTGGATTCCACTTGCGTGTTACTCGGCAATTGCAATCGGAACATTAAGCGGCGGATGGAAGATCGTAAAGACAATGGGTTCAAAAATCACAAAAGTGACATCGTTCGAAGGTGTTGCCGCAGAAACTGCCGGCGCATTGACATTATATTTTACGGAACACATGAAAGTTCCAGTAAGTACAACGCACACGATCACGGGTTCAATTATCGGGGTTGGGCTCACAAGACGAGTTTCAGCAGTACGATGGGGGGTGACGGTCAGCCTGATCTGGGCTTGGGTGCTTACGATTCCAATTTCTGCTTTGCTGGCTGCCATATTGTATTATATATTTAGCATCTTTATTTAATATCAAAATCCGCGTCAAGCGGATTTTTTTTTAGAAGCTATTCCCGCTTTCGGCTTTATCTCTCCGCTGCGCTGCGAGGATACCGCCTCAATCGGGGCTAGGGGTTTCTAGCCTAGATTCCCCTCCTCCGCAGGGGAATCTAACGTTCGGTTCATGCTTTTAGGTTTCCCCTCCTCCGGAGGGGTGCCCGCAGGGCGGGGTGGTTTCCCGCAAAGTGACTTAAGGTGAGTTCCCAACGTTTCACTACGATACTAAGCATTCCAAAAATCTTGTACTTCTCTAACCACCCCGGCGTTCCGCCACCCCTCCAAAGGAGGGGAATATGACGTTCGGTTCATGCTTTTAGGTTCCCCTCCTCCGGAGGGGTGCCCGCAGGGCGGGGTGGTTTCCCTCAAAGTGACCTAAGGAATTCGCAACGTTTCACTATGAACAAGCATTACCAACTTTCTTCATACTTCTCTAACCACCCCGGCGTTCCGCCACCCCACCAAAGGAGGGGAATCTGACGTTCGGTTCATGCTTTTAGGTTTCCCCTCCTCCGGAGGGGTGCCCGCAGGGCGGGGTGGTTTCCCGCAAAGTGACCTAAGGTGAGTTCGCAACGTTTCACTATGAACAAGCATTACCAAATCTTGTACTTCTCTAACCACCGCGGCGTTCCGTCACCCCTCCAAAGGAGGGGAATCTGACGTTCGGTTCATGCTTTTAGGTTCCCCTCCTCCGGAGGGGTGCCCGCAGGGCGGGGTGGTTCTCTTTGTCAAACAGATATCAACCATGCGCAATCTACCACTTGTAATTTCTTTTAATTCCTTATTTTAGAGTATAAACTAATCGCCATGCAACCTAAAATACTTTGCCATATAAATGGCCATCCTATATACTGTCACTTTATCCCAAACCTTCCCTGCAACTACAAACTACACTCAAGGGCAAAAGCATTGCGCAAACGCGGCAATCTACCCGAGGTAATTTTTTGGACACATGTAAACAAGAAAAAGTTCCACGGTATTGACTTCGACCGGCAACGCATTATCGGCAACTATATCGTAGACTTCTATTGCAAAGCGTTAGGCCTGGTTGTCGAAATTGATGGAAGTAGCCACAACGACCGTGAAATCTACGATAATAAACGTGAGCATTATCTGCACTCATTAAATCTTCACATATTTCGAATTCCAGCTCCGCGTATTTCATGTGATCTAGAAAATGTTCTAAAAGAACTTACACAATTTATCCTCCAGCACTATTCCCCTCCTCCGGAGGGGTGCCCGCAGGGCGGGGTGGTTTCCCGCAAAGTGACCTAAGGTGGTCGCCACAGTTCACTATAAACAAGCATTATCAACAATCTGGTACTTCTCTAACCACCCGGCGTTCCGCCACCCTCCAAAGGAGGGGAATCTGACGTTCGGTTCATGCTTTTAGGTTCCCCTCCTCCGGAGGGGTGCCCGCAGGGCGGGGTGGTTCTCCGCAAAGTTACCTAAGGTGAATTCACAACATTTCACTATGAACAAGCATTACCAAATCTTGTGCTTCTCTAACCACCCCGGCGTTCCACCACCCTTCCAAAGGAGGGAAATCTGACGTTCGGTTTTTAGATTCCCCTCCTCCGGAGGGGTGCCCGCAGTGCGGGGTGGTATTCCGCTGCGCAGATGACCGTTAAATATATATTATTACAAAGCACATAAAACCATATTTTAATAAGCAACTCGAACCTGAGTGATTAATGTGCGATCCCCGACAAATTAAAATCTTGATTAACAACTAAAAAGATTTATATCTTAGCCGACCAAACAAACAAAAACAAACAAACAATTCGAATGAAGAAATTTTTACACTTCGCATTCCTGCTGATTGGAATGACTGCCTTTGCTCAAAATCAGATTCCCGGACGGCTTGATCTAACTTTCCAGACAGGCACCGGATTCGAAGATATGATGGACGCCGTAGTGGTACAGCCAGATGGAAAAA
>DASWND010000122.1:0-4853 GCA_036399435.1 Flavobacterium sp. | reverse complement strand
AAAAAACGTGTCTAAATCCATATGTACAATTGACCGTGCCATAATCATCTTCATTTATTTCTACAAAATTAGGATGTAAAATCCCTAAAATGATTATGTTTGTAGTGACTTAAAATCCCTTTAACATATGTTATACATTTCCGACAATCTGAAGTACCTGCGATCAAAGCGCGGGCTTTCGCAACAGGAAGCTGCCGACGGAATGAAGCTGCCAACCGACCGATATAAGAAATATGAATATGGAAAAAATGTCCCGCCTGCCGAGACGCTGGTGGTGATTTCAAGATTTTACCACATCAGTATTGACTTGTTGCTGACGATAGATTTGCGGAAAATCTCGGTTGATAATCTCGTGAAGCTGGATGATAACAGAATCGTACTTCCGATCACGGTTGATACCAAAGGCAATAACTTTATTGAGATCATTCCGCATAAAGCGCGCGCCGGATATCTCACAGGTTACGCCGATCCCGAGTTTATCGAAAGCCTGCAGCAGCTCTCGCTTCCGTTTTTAGGTCCGGGGAAATTTCGGGCGTTTCCGGTTGGTGGAGATTCGATGCCGCCACATAACGATCAGACATTTGTTATCGGGAAATATGTAGAGAATCTCAGTGAAGTTCGAAAAGGCAAGACCTATATTCTGATTACGCAGAGCGAAGGAATTACCTATAAAAGGCTCAGCGGAAAAAGCGAGGATTCGTTTGTGGTCGCGCCGGATAACATCATTTACACGCCATACGAGATCAAGCTTTCGGATATAATGGAGATTTGGGAATATGTCGCGCACATCGGCAGGGACGACAGTAAAACTGAAGTTCCGGCGGATTTGAATGTGATGAATATGTTTTTGGAGCTGAAGAAGGAGATTGGATCTATAAAGTCTAGGAGAAGTTGATGGTTGTCGGTTGTTGGTTGTCGGATTTTTGAAGCTAATCCCGCTATACGCTGCAATCTTCGCTCGTTCCTCGCGAAGGATTTGCGCTTCTATCGGGGCTAGGGGTTTTTCGATAGGATTATGTTTATTTGTATCTATAAACTCATAGCCCTGATGGGAGCGGTATCCTTTTTTGCGGCCTCCCCCAGCCCCTCCAGAGGAGGGTAGCTAAGGCGCAAAAAAGATATAGCGGACAGCAGGAAATAGCTTCTACAAAAACTACTTTTCGCAAATCTCTTTCAACTTGTTTAGCGCCTTTGGCCAGGCTTCATTGAAGAAATCTTTAAAGTTCTCGTTGCAGTCGACGTCTATCGACAACTTGGTCTGGCCGTTCACTTCTTCAAAAGTATAGTTTTCGTGTGCGCCAGCCCAGCCTTCAACCATCGGGCCTGAGGTAATTTCTTCGTCGTTTTGAACAAGTCCGAGGTGAACAATGCTGATAAATTTATTTGGGACATTTTCTTCAATCCGTCCGACCATGCCTCCTTTTTGCCCGTCCTGATCTTCTCCGATGAACAAGATCTTGGCGCCTTTTTCCCATGAACCTTCGTAGCGTGAAGTTGGATGAAATTCAGACGTCCATGTTCTATAATGATTTGGGTCAATCATGGTTTCATAGACTTTTTGAGTGTCGGCATTAATTATTATGTCGTAGTGCATTTTCTCCATTTCGGCCGGCTTTTCGACATGCTTTTTGAAATTGTCCATAATATTTTGCCAGCCTTGCTTTTGCATCTCGATCGGGTGCGATTGATCGGCATCGAAAGTTTCGGTGACTTTGGTTTCGTTTTCAAATTCAAGGAAGGTGATTCTGACTTTTCTGCCGTCTTCCATAGAATATTCGATCAGCTTATTTTCCTGAACAGTGTCGTAAGTGCCCGAAAAATCGAATCCCATACTTCCATCTTTGGCTTCCATTCTTGACAAGAATTTTCCGCCAGTACGCAGATCATTTTCGGCGTGTGGAGTATGCCAGTCATCGGACGCGTTGTTCCACTTGGTGATGTGCTCTGGATTTGTCCACATTTGCCAGACTTTTTCAATTGGAGCGTGAACTGTTGTTTCTACTGTGATTTTTGTCATTTCGTTAGTTTCCATGGTTCAATAATTTAATTAAACATCTTGTTGTGACAAAGTTAGCGAAACGAGCGAACCGTCAACATGGTTAAAAAGTATAAAACAGGGGCTTTTGCGACAAGTTAATTACGCGGAACCAGATCTAACGCCTTGATCTGCTCCTTATATTTTGCAGGCAGAATTAATTCTTTTATTAATCCGTCGAGCCTGATGCTTCTGCTGAGCTTGAAAATGACAATGAGTGGTTTCATAAATGATGTATTTTCAAGGCCTAATAATGTTCGAACCCTTGGCGGCACGACCAATTTCTGGGATTCCAACAAAATACGAAATCGCATTTTGCCAAGGTGCTTTCGATACTGCTCAAAGAGGTCTTTCGAGTATTTTGTATTCTCCATGTTTTCGTTGAGATGCGTTTGCCGCATGGGCTTAAATTCGTCAAAATCCTGAGGCAATCCTGTTAATCCCATTCTGGTTCCGAGTCGGTTGAATACTTCAAAAACCTCCTGTTTTTCTTCAGGTTTAAGTTTTCTTTCTAGAAGTTCAAATGAGCGAATTGAATAATCTATCAGCATAAACAGTACATCGCGATAAGCCCAATCGGGAATCTTGGCACCGCGTTTTGCTTCAACGCCGGCGTGTATGGCAGCCATGGAATCAATCGCACGTAAGGCTTCCGCCCTTTCAGAGAATATGATGACGCGAGCGTAAGAAACAGTAGAAAAAAGCCTTCCTAACGGATCAGCGGGAAGTCGGCCGGTGAAGTACAGCCAGTCGACAGCCTTATTCAGCGCGAATTCTGCTGCGGCGCCGGCGAATATGAAAAGTACGGTATCGCCTTTTCCCCAAATTTGCCGAACGATGGAATCTTTTTCGACGAAGTAATCCATGGTCAATTATTTAAATCCAAATAGGAACGGAAAAATGAATGTCACAATTATCGTCCATATAAAATATATTGGCAGATAAGAAGCGATTGTCTTGCCTACCACGCTAAGCTCAGCTTTATTGGTTGCGACTTTAAACAGTTGGGTTGTAACTAAAGCAAGGTTGATAAGAATTAGAATATTTGCGCCTAAAACTGCAGCTCTGTTTGGTGTTATTCCCCATTCGGCAATCCGGAACAATATGGCAGAAAGAGCAACGCCATTTACGATAATAGTTACGAGCGACAGTAAAAAGAGAATCCAGGTGGTGGTTTGACTTTTGGTTGTTTTAGAGTTTTCGGCTACTGAAAAGAAGATGATCGCCATAACCCCAATGAGCAGTGCATTAAATATCATTAAAAAATCGCGGTCGTTGTAAGGATCTTTGCCTGAGTAGAAAATTGCTCCGAGGTAAATGACAAGCATCACCAAAACCAGTGGGCTGAACAGTTTCGCAATTACAGGGGAAACCTTACCTACTAAAGTTGGATTTGTTTGCGTTAGATAAGTTCCGATGATCGGCGCGGCGGCAAGGCCAAAAACTACTACATATTTAAAGTAGAATTCTTCGATACGGAGGCCGATTAATGAAAACAAGCCGACTGTAATTCCGGATAATATAGCTCCGGCAATTAAAATCAGCGTTGTCATCACCACAAGGTCGCCGTTATATTTAAGGTAACCGAGCCGTTTTCCACTCACATTACTGGTGCCACCTATAAAGACAAAACCTAAAACCGACCATAGGAACAAAACCATGTGCATGCACGACAGAACTAAAGTATCGCTGGTCTTGTCATCAGGAAGAAAATTTATGAAGAGCAAGCCAGCTAGTGTTGCACCTGTAACAATGGCGATTTTAGAAATAGATAATTTGTTTCTCCAAGCAAAGTAAGCAGACAGAACTGGGAAAATGACAAATCCAATATTGCGTGAATAGAAAAATTCTTCATCAATATTAATGTACGCCGGCAGTTTTGCAATTGTTCCTGCCAGCATGCTGCCGACTAGTACAAACATCAGTTCTGCGGATGTACCCCAGTTGATGTCTTCGCTTTCGAAGTTTAACCGTTCATGCCAAACATCTGCTGCGGGATCGCCGTTGAGTTCGGGATAAAGTGCAGTAAATTCCCGTTTGAACTGTGGCTTGTTGCTTCTGTACAACTTTTCAAGTTCCCTAGGGGTATGTAAATTTGCTTTGATCTGTTGTCTCATAATCTTGAAATTTATGGTTGTGCGTTTTGTATATTGCAAATATAATAAAGTACTTTGAATTTCAAAGTTAATTATTTTAATATCTTATATAGTATATTTGGAAGGTCAACATGTGGTGGAATTACAGCATGGAGTTGATAATCGAAGTCAAAGAGTTCAGCATCAATTACCGTCGTTAAATAATACACCTATAACATGAATAAGAAAGGACCCATAATTTTTATTGAGGATGACTTGGATGACCAGGAAATCCTGGCTGATGTCCTTAAAGAACTTCGGTGCGAAAACGAGGTGATCTTTTTTTCGGAAGGAGAAAAAGCTTTAGAATATCTGCTTGCTACTAAAGTTAAACCATTCATCATATTTTCTGACATCAATATGCCTAAGCTTAGTGGCGTAGAGTTGAGAGAAAAGGTCAGGGAAAATAAAAGCCTTGAAATATTATCAATCCCATATCTGTTCTTTTCAACTACGGCTGAACAAAAACATGTTATTGAAGCCTATTCAAAATCGATCCAAGGCTTTTTTATAAAGCCATCGGATTATAATGAGATTAAAATTGTGATGAAAACTATCATCGATTACTGGATCAAATGTGTTTCTCCTGAATATACGTCGTAAATCCTAAATTAGCTATTCTACGGAGGTAACGCGCATTTTTCGACCAGCTGGTAGATTGCTGACTTTTTTAACTAATTGAT
>DASWND010000121.1:0-22560 GCA_036399435.1 Flavobacterium sp. | reverse complement strand
TTTGAGGATAGCCTTGAAGATCAGGATGCCTCAGTCTATCTACGCGTTTTACATCACGTCTCGCCAGAAAAGCAATGACAGCAATAAGGACAAGTAAAGCCAGTATTTCAAATGAACCTATCAAAACATTGTAAAAACCGCCCAGGGAAGCAAACACACGATGGCTTCCGGTTAGTCCGTCTATAATTATTTCAAGTAATTCAATATTGATAATAATGAATCCAAGATATACCAAAACGTGTAAAAACGCCGCAACAGGACGTTTCACCATTTTAGATTGGCCCAATGCCACACGAGCCATGTTTCCCCATCTTAAACCCGGGTTATCGCTGCGGTCTAAAGGTTGCCCTATATTAATATTCCGCATCAATTTTCGCACATTGATCACAAAATAGCCTAGACCAATGGCTAGCAGAATAGCAAATAAGATGTTATCTAGATAACTCATTGACCGCTGCTTACAGAGTTTGTAGTAGTGTCGCTAACTTTAGGCGCAACGTATGGCTTGTTCTTTTTCCCGAAAACCGATATATTGACATATCTTGTCGGATTAAGCCTCACATCCTGTAGCAATAACTCAAGTTCTTCAGATGAGCGGGCAAGATTTCTATAAAGCTCTTCGTCTTTCATTAATTTGCCTAACGTTCCTTTTCCGGATTCAACATCGGTCATTAGATTATCTACTTTGGCAAGAGCCTGTTCTAAACTTCTGACAGTCTTTCCAATATTGGCATTTGCCAGCGAATCAGAAAGCACCGCGAAATTTCCGGACATCTTCTCGATGTTGGTCATCGATTTATTAATTTTTGTTGAATTCGCCGCCAGTATTGAATTGACACCGCCTGCAGCGACTTTGAACTCTGCTAAGGTAGCATTCAGATTTTCGATACTGCTCTTAAGATTCTGCTTGGTACGGGCATCGAATATCGTATTGATGTTTGCAAGAAGGACATCGGCACTCACAACCATTTTTTCGACCTTTTCCTGAAGTGGGGTCAGCCGATCTCCAACTAAAGATGTAAGGCCAGGTTTTACGCCGCCTTGCAACGTATCGCCCGACTGCGCAAGATTAGGATCATTTAGGTTTGGAACAATCTGGATCTGCTTGCCGCCAATTAATCCTGGTTCGTAGATATTAACTATGCTTGTCTTCGAAATTGGAAACTCAGTTTTGATCTGAAGTTCAACAATAAGCTCACCATTATTTTGCAGTTTTATAGAAACAACACGGCCTACTACAAGTCCGTTAATAGTTACTGGTGCGGAAACTGCAAGACCTTCTACGTTATCATATTTGACAAAAAAGTTTTTGTAGTCGTCAAGCAGGTCTCTGCCTTTTAAGAATGCGTATCCCCAAATGAATAATAATATTGATGCTATGACTAAAATTGCGGTCTTTACTTCTCTTGTGATCTTCAAAATAATTGTTTTAAACAAAATTAAGATAAAATCCTCAACTGTCCGCTATTTTAAAGCCTCCTGAACGGTAATTTTTTTGCCATCTCTAAATGCAATTACGAAGGCAGAATTATATCCATGTCCCTTTGCATCCTGAAGTAATTTCTTAGCATCATCATAGTTGCTTGCTTCACCATACATATATCTGTATTGATTGTTAGCTGCAGCCATAGATAAAGAGCCAAGACCGTTGAAGTTAGACGGAACAAGATCAAGCTTCGTGCTGCTGACCGCTAACTGTACTTTAAAGATTGTCCCTGGCTTTACAATAGCTTTGGCAACTTCAGGAGTTTTTACAACTACCGGCTCATCTTCTTCGGGTTGGGATTGTGGAGCTGGTTTATCAGGAACCCTTTGTGAAGGACGTGTTGTAGTTGCAACTTCTGCTGAACCTGATCCGTAATATTCTTTTTTGTAACTGATGATCGCGTCTGCGATGGCACGAGCTACTTCGTTTTGACCCTGATCAGAATCAAGGTATGCACCATCAGTCGGATTGGATATAAATCCTGTTTCAATCAAAATACGAGGCATGTATGCTTTATGTAAAACCATGTAAGGTGCTTGTTTTACACCACGGCTTTTTTTGTGAAGCGCATCTGTAAAAATATCCTGAACTTTTGTTGCTAAACTGATGCTGTTATCAAGATATTCTTCCTGCATCAAGGTCATTCCAACCATTGTTTCTGGAGAGTTCGGATCGTAGCCTTCGTATTTTTCTTTATAATCTTTTTCAAGTGTAATAACGGAGTTTTCACGTTTGGCCGCTTCAAGGTTCGAAGCGTTTTTGGTCATACCCATTACATATGTTTCAGTTCCGTAAGCTGCAGTGTTTTTGTTGGCATTACAATGGATTGAAACGAAGATATTGGCATCAGCCCGGTTTGCGATATTGGCCCGCTCAACCAAATCAATAAATACATCCGTTTTTCTGGTGTAAATAACATCGATTCCGGGTGCACTTTCCAAAATCTTCCCAACTTTAAGGGTTACAGCCAAGGCAATATTTTTTTCGATGTGACCGTTATAAACAGCGCCAAAATCTTTTGCTCCGTGACCAGCATCGAGGGCAACTTTAAATCTTCCGGACTGCGCAAAACCGCCTATTGAAATCGAACAAAAAATGCCAAGGAACCAAGCTTTTGTAGTATTTGAAATCCCCATTTTCGTAAAAGTTAATTTATATGAAACACTCAACTATAATCTTATTATTTGCTTATTTTTGACCCGAAAAATAAACGTAAGTTTGGCGTTCAATAACCACACCACTGCACAAAAATAGTATTAATACAATTGCACACAAACTTACTTAATATCGTTTTATCAGCAATCTTGCTAACAATTGTGTCGACAAAAACATATGCGCAAGAACCGGTTCTCAATCCAATTTCAATTCCCGCAACCCAACCTCAGGACAGTTTATTAGTAAACGTCGAACGCCCGGAAAACATTGCAGACACTGTTGCGACCGATACCATAAAGCCTGCAAAACCGCTTCTCACCGACAAAATAAAATACAAAGCCGAAAACTATGCTAAGATCGATCAGAAGAATAAACTGATCACGCTGCATGATCGTGCTGAACTATACTACCAGGATATCGAACTCACTGCCGGCATAATCATTATGGATTATGAAAAGAACGAAGTCTACGCCGGACGACTAAAAGATTCGCTGGGAAACTATACACAAAGACCTGTATTTAAACAAGGTACAAATATCGTAGAACCGGATTCGATCAGGTTCAATATCAAAACCAAGAAAGCGTTGGTATGGAATTCCAGAACTGATCAGGGCGAGTTTAAAGTCAAGGCGCCTCTGACCAAGAAGGAAAACGATTCCGTTTATTTCATGAAACGTCCACGATTTACGACTGCTAAAGACATTGATAATCCGGAATATTATTTCCAGGCTGATAAGGTAAAACTAGTTCCGGGTGAAAAAGTGGTGGTTGGATTTACACACATGGTCATTGCGGATGTTCCGACGCCAATTGCACTTCCTTTCGCGTTTTTTCCAATGACCACTGAAAGCCGTTCAGGAATACTTGTGCCAACATATGGAGATTCACGACAGCGCGGATATTCGCTGCAGAATGGTGGATATTATTTTGCCCTCAGCGATCTTTATGATTTGGCTGTTCTAGGTGATTACTATACTAATGGAAGTTATGGCCTTCGATTTGAAACTAACTACGCGAAGAGATACAGATTCAGGGGCAACCTTAATTTACGATTCGAAAATTTGATTACCAGCGAACGAGGTTTGCCGGATTATCAAAAAGCGACAATTTATAATATACAATGGAGCCACTCCAAAGACCCGAAGTCAAACCCGAATTCGCGGTTTAGTGCCTCGGTTAATCTTGGAAGCAGCACTTACTTTCAACAGTCGATCAATCAGGTTAACATTGGTTCGAGTCTGACCAACACGCTTTCATCATCGATTTCTTATTCAAAAACATTTACTACAGTTCCGCAGGTAAACTTTTCACTTGCGGCAACACATTCACAGAATACAAATACGCAAATCATCAACATGACATTGCCAACTTTGCAGGCAAGTGTTGACCGTATTTTTCCGTTTGCACCACGAGACGGAATAAAAAAAGGATTTTTTAAAAACATCAACCTTCAGTACAACCTACGGGGCGAAAACAGGATCGTTACATCCGACTCATTGTTTTTCAGATCCGAGATGTTCAGGGACGCAGATGTTGGGTTCCAGCACAGCATTCCCTTAAGTACAAATTTCAAATTATTTAAGTACATCAGCGCTACGACCAGTGTCAATTATGAAGAAGTATGGACACTAAAAACCCTCAACAGATTTTACGATACCGAGCAGGATTCTTTAATTGAACAGGATGTCAATGGCTTCGATGCGTTCCGCACTTATTCATTTTCATCAAGCCTTGGGACTACGATTTACGGTACGTTCAATTTTGGAGAGAACAAAAAAATCCAGGCGATCAGGCACGTTGTCAGGCCTACTGTCTCTTACAGCTACACACCTAGTTTCGACCAATATTATGACACTTACGACCCTGATGGTTCAGGTAATATGATCAGGGAATATACGAGATTTGAAGGCGGAGTTTTTGGATCACCCGGAAATTCGTATTCAAATAATATTGGTTTTTCGATCAACAACACATTTGAGGCAAAAGTGCGGGACAAAGATTCAACCGCGACCGAACCACGGAAGGTGATGCTTCTAAATAACCTGAACCTTTCAACAAGTTATAATATTGCCGCCGATTCGCTTGGCTGGTCACCAGTAAGGATAAGTGGCGGAACACAGCTGTTCAAAGACAAAATGAATGTAAACTTTGCAGCTACACTTGATCCTTACGCGATCGATAATGCAGGCCGCCGGCAGAATACCTTTAACATCGACAATGGCGGAAGTTTGTTCAGAATGACAAGTGCTAACATGACAATCGGTTATTCATTTACAAGCGACAGCGGAGATTCAAATAAAAAGGACCGGAACAATCAAGGTGTGCGTAATGGAGGCCGTGAAGATGATCTATTCGGAACAAACACCGATTTTAGCGACCGTCGTGAAAGCATGTTTGAAGAGGATGAAGATGAAGGTGCGGAAGAACAAGTTACAACATCGAGTTTCTTCAATGCGAAACTGCCATTTGACCTAACCCTAGCCTACTCGCTTACTTACGGAAACGCCCGGCGGGAAAACGAGATAACAGGAAATTCACTGATGATTTCTGCCAATACCGATCTGACGCCAAAGTGGAAAGTCGGCGTTTCTACAGGATACGATTTCGTTCAAAAAGGGGTTACGTTTACGCAACTTCGGTTCGAACGTGATTTGCTTAGCTGGCGTATGGATTTCAACTGGACGCCTTTTGGCCAACAGGCGTTTTGGGGATTCTTTATTGGAGTGAAATCTGGAGTCTTAAGCGATATCAAATATGAAAAACGAACACAGCCTGAACGGGTAATAAGATAATGAAGAAAATTATTTATACAGACAAGGCTCCGGCGCCAATCGGACCATATAGTCAGGGAATAGTGCACGGAAACACTTTGTATTCCTCAGGTCAGATTGCAATTAATCCCGCTGATAATTCTCTTGTAACTTCTAATATTGAAGATGAGACAAAAATGGTAATGGAGAATGTGAAAGCAGTTTTAGATGCTGCTGATATGACTTTTACTGATGTTGTGAAAGCAACAATTTTCATTATGGATATGAATGATTTTGCAAGGATTAATGCAGTTTATGGAAGCTACTTTCCTGAAGATTATGCTCCGGCGCGAGAAACTGTTCAGGTTGCGGCACTTCCTAAAAACGTCAATGTAGAAATTTCAGTTATTGCTTCGAAATAGCGTCGAGCAAAAGCTGCGCTGTCGCTTCATTTGTGGCAAGCGGAATATTATGCACGTCGCAAACGCGGATCAGCATATTTATATCAGCTTCGTGTGCGTGGCTTGACAGCGGATCTTTAAAAAAGAACACCATTTTTGTTTTTCCTTCGGCGACTCGTCCTGCTATTTGTGCATCGCCGCCTAATGGCCCGGAAAGCATTTTTCGGACCTTAAAACCTGCTTCTTCGGCTTTGATTCCGGTTGTTCCTGTTGCAACGAGAGTAAAACCTTTTTCATCTACGACTGATTTGTTCTTAACTAAGAACTTCACCAATTCGTCCTTCATTGCGTCGTGCGCGATAACTGCAAGTTCCATTATTTGTTGAGAATGTGGTATTTGATGAGTCCGTCGATTGGCCTTCTCAATACATTTCCGACTTTGATACCATGTTTGGATAGCACTTGCTCAAGTTCATCTTTTAAGTAGAAAGCAATTGATCCTATAAAGTGGACCGGAACTTCAAGGTGGTTGTCGTATTGCTTGATGTAATTTTCGACAAAGTCCTCCATTCCTCGCAGGATGATTTCTTTACAGAATGGATCTTCTTTATGCTGGATCAAAAACTTTGCGAATGTTGCTAGATATGCATTCGGATTCGGCTCCTTATATAAATTGTGCTTGATGACATCAGCGTCGAGATCATGTGCTTTTTCAAAAGCTGCAGCAAGATCTTTTGGCATTTTGTTGAAATAATATCCACGGATAAGCTGACGTCCAAATTGGTTGCCGCTGCAGTCGTCCATTGCTATATAGCCGAGTGACTGAACTTTTTGGTGAAGCGATTTTCCGTCGAAGAAGCTGCAATTTGAACCAGTTCCGAGGATCGCAACAATTGCTGCTTCGTCTTTTGGAGTTGTTGCGTAGACTGCTGCGTAAGTATCTTCATGTACCGAAACACTGGCGCCTGGAAAATATTCTCGAAAGACCTCCGCAAGGAAATTTTTCATCCGGTCGGTTCCACAGCCTGCGCCGTAAAAGAATAAATGAGAAACTGACTTGCGGTTTTGTGAGATGTCGAAGCGGTCGCCGAGACGTTCAAGAACTTCATCTTTTTGCAGGACTTCGGGGTTTAATCCGAGGGTTTGTGTGGTAAACAATACTTTTCCGTCTTCGTCTATGGCAATCCAATCTGCTTTTGTGGAGCCGCTGTCAACTATTAGTTTCATTTAATGTTTTTGGTTGGTCGTTAGGTTTAGCCCTGATGGAAGCGGTATCCTTTTTTGCAGCCTCCCCCAGCCCCTCCAAAGGAGGGTAGCAAAGGCAAAAAAGATATAGCGGACAGCAGGAAATAGCTTCAAAAAATAAAAAAAAATATCCCGCTGTTGCCAACGGGATAGAAAATATTAAAGTCCTGCAACGTGTACAGAAAGGTCGATTAATTTGCTTGAATATCCGTACTCATTGTCGTACCAGGAAACGATTTTGAAAAACGTTGAGTTTAATCCGATTCCGGCTTTGGCGTCGATGATCGAAGTACGCGGATCAGAAACGAAATCCTGAGAAACCACGTCATCTTCGGTATAACCGACTACGCCTTTATATTCACCTTCAGAAGCGGTTTTGAACACAGCCATAATTTCTTCGTAGGTTGTTTCTTTTGCAACTTTGACGGTCAGATCGACTACAGAAACATCGGCAGTTGGAACGCGCATTGACATTCCGGTCAGCTTACCATTAAGTTCAGGAATTACTTTCCCGACGGCTTTTGCAGCTCCGGTTGAAGCGGGGATTATATTTAGAAGTGCGGCTCTTCCGCCGCGGAAATCTTTTTTCGAAGGTCCGTCAACTGTTAATTGTGTCGCTGTTGTTGCATGAACAGTTGTCATTAGCGCTTCTACGATCCCGAAGTTGTCGTTGATGATCTTTGCCAATGGTGCAAGACAATTCGTTGTACACGACGCATTTGAAACAATGGTATCCTGAGCAGTTACTTTGAGATGGTTTACGCCCATAACAAACATTGGTGCATCGGCAGAAGGAGCTGAAATAACAACTTTTTTCGCACCGCCATCAATGTGAAGCTGTGCTTTTTCGAGAGTTGTAAAAATTCCGGTGCATTCTGCTACGACATCAGCACCTATTTCGTCCCATTTTAAAACTGTGGGATCTTTTTCGGCTGTGACACGTATATATCTGTCATTTACATATAATTTACCATCACGCACTTCAACAGTTCCGGCGAATCTTCCGTGCACCGAATCGTACTTTAAAAGGTACGCAAGGTGGTCGATTTCGAGCAGGTCGTTTATCGCTACTACTTCTACGTTATCACGGTTGAGCGTTTCGCGGAAAACAATTCTTCCGATGCGTCCAAAACCGTTTATTCCTAATTTAATTTTTGACATAATTTCTAAATTTGTTAGTAATGTTTGCTATGTCGACATGATGTCGGAAACGCGTAGCAACTCGCGATCTATTTCTGTGTGTCCTTTTATGGCTTGTTCGAGTGGCGTGAGCGTCATCTGGTCATTAAGTAATCCGACCATATAATTTGACTTACCTTCAAGTAATGATTCTACTGCTTTAACGCCAAGACGGCTGGCAAGTACACGGTCAAAACATGTTGGCGAACCGCCACGCTGCATGTGTCCGAGTACCGAAACGCGAACGTCATATTCCGGTAAATTAGCTTCTACGTAATCTTTTAGTTCAAAAACATTTTTTCCAATTTTATCACCTTCAGCGATTACGACAATACTTGAAGATTTTCCCGATGCTTTACTTTTTTGAAGCGACTCGAGAAGGCGGTCTAGCCCGAGGTCTTCTTCAGGAATCAGGATCTCCTCTGCTCCTGCTCCAATTCCGGCATTAAGTGCAATATGTCCGGCATCACGGCCCATCACTTCGACGAAAAATAATCTGTTGTGCGAGCTGGCAGTATCGCGAATTTTATCGATTACTTCTACAACTGTGTTTAAAGCTGTATCGTAACCGAGCGTATGGCTTGTGCCGAAAATGTCGTTGTCGATCGTGCCAGGAATTCCCATTACGGGAAAATCATATTCGTGGTTGAATGTGAGTGCGCCGGTAAAGCTTCCATCGCCGCCAATAACTACAAGTGCATCGACTCCGGCTTTTGTGAGATTTGCGTGGGCTTTAGCGCGGCCTTCCGGCTGCATAAACTCTTTGGAACGGGCTGATTTTAGAACAGTTCCGCCTTTGTTGATGATGTTGTTAACGCTTCGTGGCCCAAGTTCTTTGAAGTCACCTTCGATCATTCCCTGATATCCGCGATAAATACCAATACATTCAATTCCATGATAAGCGCAGGTTCTGGCAACAGATCGAATGGCAGCGTTCATTCCGGGTGAGTCTCCGCCCGATGTGAGCACTCCAATTCGTTTTATGGATTTTGGCATTTAAAAAGCTATTAAAGTGTAAATTTAGCAAAAGCGGCAGATGATTATAGCGAATGCTTTAATATCTTAAGAAAATTATGGGTTTCAATCGTTTTCGTTGATAAGTTTACAAAAAACGTCATGCCCACGAGGACATTGTTAGTTATCTTCTTCAGGAACGGCTTCGGAATTAATTTTTACGGGAACTTCCTCGGGTTTACGATCAGGGAAGTTAAGATAATCCGGATGTGGCTCTGAGTCAGGGATCTCTTCAACGGCGGCAGGCAGTTTATCTAGCTGCATATTTTTGAATACGCGGTTTACAAATTCCTTAAACGTATCAAAGTCGACTTCATAAGAAAGTCCAATACCTTGCGTGTAACCAATTCCTTGTCCTATATAATTGATGTCATTTTCACGGTTAAATACCCGAAGGTTCAGCGTTCCATCTTCATTGACACGATATTGAACTTCAACGTCACCGACAATAGCAGATTCGTTGATTCCGCCAACCGGCACACCCACTTTTCCATTAATAGTAATGCGTTCGTTTACTTTAGTTGAGACGGTAAATCCAAATCGTCCATCGGTTTCAAGTCCAGGACGCCTGTCTGCGGATGTATAATCAACTCCTACAATGAACTTACCATCTTCATCCTGAAAAATGTCGTTGAACAAACCACTGGCGCGTTCAAAAAAGTTACCTGCCAAATCAGATTGATTAACACCTTCCGGACTCAGGAATCCACCTGATGATAAGAGATATAAAGCTTGTGTCTGACGAGTATCGCGGTCTTGAAGTTTGTATTGGATCTCTGATTCCAAAACAGAGCTTACCGTTGGAAAATTAATGTCAAATTCAGGTTCCGGATTGCTTAAATTTCCACGGATACCCACAACTACTTCAACAGGAACTTTACGGTTGAATGAAGCGTTTTCGAGCAAAACTGCAGGGTTAGCGGTTGTTTTGTAAACTGCTTCAAGGTTAAGCACAGCACGCAGTGGATCGCCTTCCCAGATTATTGAGCCGCCTTTTTTCACGTTCAGCTTCTTATCAATAAGCCCACCGTATTTGAAGTTATAAATCCCTTCATACGCCTGAAAATCTCCCCACATGTTGAATTTACCCAGTGTATTGATCTTAAAAAGCAACGAGCCATATCCGCGGCCTTTAATGCCATGGCCGGTATTTCTGTCAAGAATTACTTCGACTTCAGCGTCGGGAGTAATATCAAAATCAAATTCCAGTTCGAGTCCGTTGTAATTCCGTGCAGCTTCGACAATGCCTTTAGTAAGATTATATTTTTGCTGTTCAGTTATAAATGTGATGTAACTGTTTGTACCGACAGCCTGAGCATCATTGATTGGAATTTTAATATCAGTTCCCGATTCGGATTCAGCGGACACTTTGATGAATAAACCTGTTGCAGGCCCTGTTATCGTCGCTCGTCCGTTGATGAATGCAGTTCCGTAATAAGCCGCGTCTTCACTATCTTCAGTATCGAGGGCGAGCAGTCGTTCAGATGAAATATCGAGGTCAAGCTGCCAATTCGTAAGCTTGTCATGGCGTACACGTCCGTTTAAGTTTCCTGATGTGTGATGTTTGGGATCACTGATAACAGGATTTCTGATGATGAACAGGCTTTCAGTCACATCGACTACTGCCCGGTTTTCGAGTTCATATCTGACGTTCAGATATGGAATTGTAATTCCGCTTTCATCCAAAAAAAGCCGCCCATTGATAGTCGGGTCCTTAATATTGCCGTCAATTCTGGCTGTTCCGGATGCAAATCCTGTAATATTGGTGAACGCCTCTCCTCCTAGTGAACTTAGCGAGCCAAGATTTAATCTGTCAAAGCGGATATCAAGATCCGTATATGTTTCTTTTCCATCAACATTGACTTCGCCTGTCGCGGTAAAAGATTCGGTTTCGTCGTTGTCGATCGCAGCGTTAACGAAAAACTTCTTAAATGTGTCGTCGCCGCGAATATCTACTCCAAGCCGGCCGAGCGGAGTATTGTTAATATTCAGTTGGTTGATCGTCAGCGCCGCTGTAGGTTTAAAAATATTATTGTCCTGGAGGAAGTTAACGGTTCCGTTTAAGTCACCTTCGATCTTAAATTTTGTAACTGCAGGCGTGACCTGACTCAGATCAATATTGTGAAACGCGAGCTGAAATTCCTTATAGGTTGCGCCTCTGAGCTTACCGTTGAGTTCCATCTTCTGATCATCATGTGACATCACAACATTATGAACCTCAAAATTCTTCAGGCTTTTGTCAAAGATTATTTTGTTGTCGGTATCTTCCTGCTCGTTCAGATACCATAGAAAATCTTTGAACTTTAATTCAGATTTATCAATTCCAACTACACTGTTCCGGTTTTCGTCGATGGTATGATAAAGATTGAGATTATAGTAATCCTGCGCCTTATTGCCTCCTTTGAACTCTGACCGTACAAATAATGTATCGTTAGCAGTGACGTTCAAAAGGCTAAAGTCAGAAACCTTGTAGAACTTCGTTTTTATGCTGTCCATCTCTACATATGCATTGTAAAGTGGATTTTTGTTATCTATGCGAATCGAAATACTATCAAACTCAGTTTCAAATGCTGCAAGGCTTGGAGAGGCAAAATTGAGCTTAAAGTCATCAGTATCAGAGTTAATAGCGCCTGAAAAATTAGTATTTGGTCCGAATGAAATTCCGGGCGCAAATATCTCTACGATCTTATTATAAATGGTAAAATCAAAACGCAGGTAATGGCCTTTTTTGATCTTGTTAGGTGAATAATTTGCGTATAGGCTGCCGAGTGAGTTTTCTGCCATTTTTGCAAGTTGCGAGAACTCAAACTTTCCAGTCATTTTCCCACGGATAATATCCGGTGAATCTATAAAAATCGTCTTGACATTATTTTCATCGAAGGACGATTTAATACTAAAGTCATCAAACAAATATGTGTCTGTGTTGTTTTGATACGAGGTTTGGGTAATAAACACATCGCCTCGCAGTTCATCAAGAGAACTTCCCGAAACCTGCATCCTTACATCGCCTTTAAAGATCGATATTGAATCTTTAGCGTTTATTTTCAGGTTTACGAGGTTGGCATAATCGACCTTGGTATGGAAATCATAAAAAATTTCCTTTTTGCTGAGATTCACCGCTCCGTCAAAATCCATTAAAAGATTGGGATCGTTTACAACTAAAGTTCCTGTGAATGACGGTTTTTTAAAGTTCCCGTTCACAACGATATTCGTGTAGTTGTAGCCATGGATACCAACCCGATATATGTCTCCGTTAAATTTGGTGTTGATCAGATCTTCTGTAAAACCTTTTCCGTCAATGTCTGCATTCAGCGTTACTGTTCCTACTTCCTTTGTGTTGAGCAGAAGCCCGAGGTTGAAGTTTTCTAGAATGACGTTTCCAACATATGATGCGTTGTCGATATTGTCGATGTTGGTCATTGTAAGATCCGACTGGATGTTTCCTATTGCGGTTGACATGTAAAAATCCGCAGAAATACTTTCGGTGCTCACATCGGTCTTGCCTCGAAGCCTAAAATGTCCAAGTTTTGCAAGGACCGATGGCAACTTCTTGCCGAGTATGTTTGGCAAAAGCCTGGTTAGGCTATGGTAATCAGATGAAAGTTGATCGAAATCACCGCTCATCGAAAATCCCTGCTTTGGGGTAAGCAGGTTGCGGATAGTCACATCGCCTTTTATAACTGAATTATTATCAACGAGATCAAGGTCTTTTGCAGTGAAATTGTTTAATGTGCCTTTTATTTGTGCCTGAATAAGAAATTTTCGGTCTTCACCAAGTTCTTTATAGAAGTACCTAATGTCGTTTGTCGCCAATGATGCCAATCTGATGTCTATATCAAAAGAAACCTTGTTATTAAAATCCTTGAAAGCCTCCTTGTTGTAGTTCAGAGCGATATCACCTTGGAAGTATGAATTAGCCGTTTCCATATCAAGCTTTTTCAATAATATGCTTGTCTTGCTGTAGGTAAAGTCAGTGGTCATTTTTTTGACTCGCAAACCTCGATGATCATTAAAAGCCATTTGTTTGATAAACATTGATACAACCGGACCTTTAATCTGAAGCCGGTCGAGCGAAGTATTCAACCTTCGCAAGTCAAAAGTTTTCGGACTTTTAAGATTCATGTCGCTCAATACAAAGCGCCCATCAATTACGTTGACATGCGCGGCTTTAAGTAAGAATTTCCCTTTTGCGGGTTTTCCGGTATTAAAAAGTCTTATGAATCGATCCAGGTTACTTTCCTTTTCATTCTTATAGATCTTCATGTTCAGGATCATATTTCCTGCATAAATATCTCCAAATAAAAGGCTGCCATTGTAGAGTTGGCGGAAGCTAAGAATGTTGGTTTTAAGTCGATGTGCGTAAATCAGAGTGTCTTTATGATGATCGCGGATCATTACCTGCTTCAGGTTGACGCCTCCAAAAACGGTAATTGCAACTTGTTCAACGTGGATATCTGTTCCGTAATCCTCATTGATCATGTTGGTCACGTAGGTGCCGATTTTAGTTTGAACTACAGGAAATGTAAGGGCGATAGCTAATGAAAGCAATAAAAGGATGATTCCGAGGATGGAACGCAAAACTATCTTTGTGATGCTTTTGGTGCTCAGGATATAAACAATTACAAATTACCGTAGATGTACCGAAACCTCTTGAAATTTCCGTAATTTTGACGTGCTGTAAAAATAGATTTTTTACCGCGGTTAATCAAATTTAAACTTAAAAATCGAACAGCTTTCATGCCGCAAAAACCTGTTTATATTCTTGCTATTGAAAGTTCATGTGATGACACAGCGGCAGCCGTTCTTGAGAACGATAAAGTGCTGTCTAATGTTGTAGCCAATCAGCTAATTCATGAGCAATATGGCGGAGTCGTCCCTGAACTTGCTTCACGTGCGCACCAACAGAACATTGTTCCCGTCGCTCAAGCAGCATTACAAAAATCCGGAGTTAAAAAAGAAGATCTCTCAGCAATAGCATTTACACAAGGCCCCGGATTGATGGGTTCTTTGCTTGTTGGCGGTTCTTTTGCAAAATCGCTTGCACTTGCACTTAAAATTCCACTTATTTCTGTTCACCACATGCACGCGCATATCCTAGCACATTTTATTGATGAAGAAGGTCAGCAAAAACCTCAATTTCCCTTTTTAGCACTGACAGTAAGCGGCGGTCACACTCAGATTGTGAAAGTTGATGATTACTTTACAATGACAGTTTTAGGCCAGACAAATGATGATGCGGTTGGAGAAGCTTTTGATAAAACTGCAAAGATTTTAGGGCTTCCCTATCCCGGCGGACCGCTGATTGACAAACATGCGCAAAGTGGGAATCCGCATAAATTTATTTTCACAAAGCCAAAAGCACCAGGATTAGATTTCAGCTTTTCTGGCTTAAAGACTGCAATATTATATTTCGTACAAAAGCAAATTTCGATCGATCCGGATTTTATTCAAAATAATATGGCTGACATCTGTGCATCGGTACAACATACAATTATTGAAATTTTGATGGATAAATTGATCATAGCTACAAAAGAGACGGGAATTAAGCAGATCGCTGTTGGCGGAGGCGTGGCAGCAAATTCTGGTCTTCGGAAACGCCTGCAGGAAGATGGTGAACGCTATGGATGGAAGACTTATATTCCGAAGTTCGCCTACACCACAGATAACGCAGCGATGATAGCGATTTCTGCCTACTATAAATTTTTGGAAAACAATTTCGAAGATACTTCAGTTGTTTCTAAAGCAAGATTTGCTTTTTAAGATGCAGTTATTCTACAATTCTGAGATTAGTAAAGAGATGATGAACTTCTCCTTTGACAAGGAAGAGAGCCGTCATATAGTTAAAGTACTACGGAAGAAATCAGGAGATAAGCTTTTAGTGACGAACGGATTAGGAGACGTTTTCACTGTTGAAATTATTTCTGCAAATGATCATAAATGTACAGTGAAAGTTGTCGCGCATGAAAAGCAGCAGCCTAAAAACTATCATCTTCATCTTGCAGTCGCACCAACGAAGATGAACGATCGCTACGAATGGTTTTTAGAAAAAGCAACTGAAATCGGCATTTCCGAAATTACGCCTATTATTTGCGATCATTCGGAAAGAAGTTCGTTAAAAGCAGAAAGAATGGGTAAAGTGATCCTTTCTGCGATGAAGCAATCAATGCATTATTACATGCCGAGGTTAAACGAACCTATGACATTTTCGGATTTTATGCAGACTGTTCGCGTAGGGCAGAAATTTATCGCACATTGTGAAGATGATCAAAAGAGCCCGCTTAAAAATGTGCTTCAAAAAAATCAGGATGTTACAATACTTATTGGTCCTGAAGGCGATTTTTCATCGAAAGAAATTAAATCAGCAATCGAAAACGAATATGTTCCAATATCGTTAGGAGAAACACGTTTACGTACTGAAACTGCAGCAATTGTAGCTACACATTCAGTGGTTTTCATCAATGAATAATATCGTATTATATGAAATTTTTTGCTCAACTTATTCTTTTAATGTTTGTTGTTCAGGCAAACTCGCAGGAAATAGCGTTGCTTAAGTACAATGGCGGTGGCGACTGGTATGCAAATCCAACATCGCTTCCGAATTTGATTAAATATTGCAATCAAAACATTACAACCCGAATAAAGCAGAAACCGGCAACGGTTGAACCGGGAAGTCCGGAATTATTCGATTATCCGTACGTGCATGTTACCGGACACGGAAATGTGGTTTTCAGTTCCGCAGATGCTTCTAACTTAAGAAAATACATGGATGCGGGCGGTTTCCTCCATATTGATGACAATTATGGAATGGACAAATTCATCCGTGACGAGATTAAAAAAATTTTTCCGGATAATGCGCTAGTTGAACTCCCTTCGACACATCAGATCTTTCAAAAACCATATTCATTTCCGGCAGGTTTACCAAAAATACATGAACATGACGGGAAGCGTCCACAGGCATTCGGTGTCTTTATAGAAGGCAGGCTTGCATTATTGTATACTTATGAAACCGATCTTGGTGATGGCTGGGAAGATGCCGAAGTCAACAATGACCCTGTGGAGGTTCGCGAAAAAGCTTTAAAAATGGGCGCAAACATCATTCATTACATTTTTAATAATTAAGTTATTATTGGTTAAGTTTGTGTAAACCAACACAAGCTGCCAATGATCACTTCCAAAACAATCGCAAACGGAATTATTCGCGCAGTAATCGTTCTTGCGCTTCTGTACGTACTTCTGCTATTGCTTTCTAAGATACAGTCTATTATCATCTTCGTCATATTTGCCATCATTTTGACGATGATTGGCAATCCAATAATCAACTTTTTGAAAAGGCGGTGTAAACTTCCTCATTTAGCGGCCGTAATACTGACACTTCTCTTATATGTGTCAATTTTAACCGGATTGGTTTTACTGTTTATTCCGCTTATAGCCTCGCAAGGAAAAAATTTGTCGATTCTTAACACAACAGACATTGAAGCTCAATTGGCAACATTACTCAGTCAAATTAAAGCTTTTCTGGAAGGATATAATATCGATAGCAGTAGCATCCTTCAGCCTTCTGAAATTGCCTCACAGCTGGATATGTCCTTTGTACCGGCGTTTATCAATGGGTTACTTAATACTTTAAGCAGTTTCGGGATCGGGTTTGCCTCTGTAATGTTTATTACATTTTTCTTTTTAAAAGACCGCGAGATGTTTATAAAAGGAGTTCGTAAAGCATTACCTGAAAATCATAAAGAAAAAATTATACACTCACTTGATAAAATCAATGATTTGCTGAGCAGATATTTTGTCGGATTACTGTTTCAACTGTTTATCATTTTTGTGCTTTATTTGATCGTGCTGTTGATATTCGGCATTCCGAATGCTGTTGTAATTGCATTTTTCTGCGCGGTGTTGAACATCATTCCGTATATCGGTCCGCTGATCAGCTCAGTCTTTGCTGCAGTTCTAACGATGCTTAGCCATTTGGGAGAAAATTTTCAATCTGAAGTTCTGCCTGCAACAATCTATGTTTTGATCGGTTTCTGGATAGTTCAGGTAATTGACAACAATGTCTCACAGCCACTGATTTTTTCAAATAGCGTTAAATCACATCCTCTTGAAATCTTCCTGGTTATCCTTATTGCAGGATTTTTATCCGGTATTGCCGGAATGATCATCGCGGTCCCGCTTTATACGATGGTTAAGGTGGTTGCAAAGGAATTTTTACCTGAGAACAAGGTCGTTCAGCAACTGACCAAAGATATTTGATGGACGTTAATATATTACGGCAGGATGTTCAGGAATTTATCGACAGCAACTTATCTGTAGATATTTCTACACTAGCCTTACGAAAGAATCCTTTTCCCGACATTGAATGGCGACTGATCTTAAACCAGATTTCAGCAAAGTCAAAAGCACGGGAAAAGTTTCCTACATGGTTTGCGGCTTCCCGCATTTATTATCCAGAGAGAATATCAATCGAACAATCCTCATCCGAAACTACAGCGGAATATAAATCAGGGTTGGTTAACGGTGAATCGTTGATTGATCTGTCGGGAGGTTTCGGTGTAGATGATTATTATTTTTCAAAAAAGATCTCCTACGTAGCACATTGCGAATTGAACCCGGAATTATCTACTATTGTTACGTCAAATTTTGAGACGCTGGGTGTTGATCACGTTGAATGCTTTAGTGGCGAGAGCGAAGAAACTTTAAAAGATTTGAACCGTCAATGGGATTGGATTTATGTTGATCCGAGCAGAAGACATGACCTTAAGGGCAAAGTTTTTTTACTTACTGATTGTGTCCCGAACGTTCCCGAATTACTTGACTTTTACTTTCAGTATTCCGACCAAATTATGATCAAGTCATCACCGTTACTAGATCTGTCGGCAGGTTTAGCTGAGTTGCGTTATGTCAAACAAATTCACGTAGTTGCAGTGAATAATGAAGTAAAAGAATTACTGTGGATCATCAGCAGCAAATTCAGTTCTGAATGTGAAATTACCGCTGTAAATATCTTAAAAGATAATAGTGATGAATTTACTTTTAAGGCTTCAGACAATGCTCAGGTGAATTATGAACTTCCGAATCGCTATTTGTATGAACCGAACGCAGCTATTTTAAAAGCGGGAGCTTTTTTGCAGGTGGCAGTAAGATTTGGGTTATCAAAACTTCATCCGCATTCACATCTCTATACATCTGAACATTTGGTTGATTTTCCCGGCCGCCGGTTTAAGATCGAAAAGATATGTACTTACGGGAAAAGCGAAATGAAAACTCTTGCGGGCAAGAAGATGAATATCACCACACGGAATTTTCCGGAAACGGTGGAGTCATTGCGAAAGAGATGGAAAATAGCTGATGGCGGCGACAAATACTGTTTCTTCACAACCGACATAAATGAGCAGAAAATAGCTTTAATTTGCAGCAAAATTTAATTCAATGAGATCTTTTCTTTTTTCGATATTGTTTTTTTTATCTGCCAGCTCATTTGCACAATTACCCTGCGATTGGAGCACCAATGTAACTGATTCGTTAGGTACTTATAAAAATACACGCGATTATCTGGTGTATGAACGCAATTTTGCAGGGAACATGAACTATGTTTACTTCTCACTTGCTCTGACCGATGAATTGCCGACGCTGAACATTCAATTTATTAATAAGAGTAAAGATTTTATGCCGGCACGTTGCCTGGACAAAAATTCACGAGTTTACCTTCAGCTAAACAATGGAAAAATAATAACTCTAGTTGGTATGAACGTAGATGATTGCGGAACATCAGTCAGAACTGATGATCAGTATATCAACAGGATTATGAAAGGATACTTTTTGTTTGGAAAAGATTCTTTTGAAGAACTGCTAAAGTCGCCAGTAGCGTTGATGAGGATAAAATTTTCAGGTGAAACAGTTGATTATGTTTTAAAACAGCAGCTGGTTTCAGAAGTTGACGGCAAAACGTACCTTCCTGAAAAGTTCTTTATCAACACGCTTCCCTGCATTAAAAACTAATTACATTTCCACTTTGAATTGGAAACAGGATCTTTTGCCGATCCTAAAAGGTTGTAGTGCCACCACTCAGATTCGAAGGCCGCAAAGCCATTTTTTAGCATGACTTTTTTGAGCAGTTTCCTATTTTGCCGTATTTCTTTTTGATGGCCTTTAAATTTATGTGCAGCCTCTGGACCGAAGAAATCAAAATCAGTTCCCATAGCTAATTCATTTCCATTTTTGTCGACTAAAGTAATATCGACAGCTCCTCCTCTATTGTGGATCGAACCTTTGGCGGGATCGGCAACATATTTAGGATTTGAAACAATTTTCCACATTTTACGCTGAATATCAAGCGGACGATAACAGTCATATATTTTTATGCTATAACCAAGTTTCTTAAAATCGTTATTTGCTTTTATAAGTGCCTGCGCTGTTTTAAAACGTAAAAAACATTCTGCGCAATCATAGACCTGAGCTTTTAGAAAGTTGTTCTTGGTGGCGTACCTCATGTCGTAGACGAAGTCGGTGCTGTAGTCTTTTAAATTGATGAAAGTGGTATCAATGACTGGCAAAGCCTGTCCTTGTGACACTGCGCTTAATGACGAAGAGGTTTGAAAAGTATTTTTATACCCACTGCAGGAAATAAGGAATATTAACGGTAATAGCCTGTATAATGACGGGAAGACCATGTGTAGAACTTTTAGATGACTCACGAAGGTATGAATTTACAAAAGGCTTTAATAGAATATCACTGTTTAAGAAGTCTGGACACCCTTACTTACTTTCCATTTTGGGTTTTAATAAAGTATAATTCAGCAGACAAATCAGAAAGGTCAATTCTGTTTTCCGGAAATCTGATTAAGCTCACTTTGAATAAACCCGCTAACGTGTTAAAATTCAACTTTGGCGTTTTCTTCAACTTGTTCAGTTGCGTCTTGGTGACCTGAGTCTTCTCTGCAAGCTATAAGTATTATTGGAAGAACAAAGTTCCGGCGTGCAGAAAGCAGCAATTGTAATTAGCCAATGGTGTGAGCAGGCCTTAGTTTCTATGCCTAAACTTATTCTTAATAGCGATGTAATGGTCGTCACCTGTTATAATAACTATTTTTTGACCTGCATAGTTTTTCAGGAGCGTCTTTATATTCTGTAAAATTTTTTTATTTCGTTTTTGGAAAGTTCTATATATTTTGTGCCGTTTGCTTTCTCCTCAAAACAATTATATTCTTGCGTTACTATTTCAGCATCTACACTATTGACTAAGGTTTTTAATGTGGAAGTCCTTAGAATGGCTTCTCTTTCTCCTTTTCTATGATAGCATGACTTTATTGTTTTCAGAAATATTGAATCTTGCGACAGCTCGCGCTGCAATTTTTTAATTGGGGAGATATTTTTCCAATAATTATCAGGAATTGGTTTTCCTGCAATTTCCTCGCCCAGCCAATCGAATCCAACAACAGTAGTTTCTGGGAACCAATAACGCATTTGTCGCATTTCTAGTGGATAATTATTTTTAAGATAGAGTGTATCTGCAGATATGTCTTCAGGACGAATTTCCACCGCTATTACGGACGGATTGACACGCTTAACGTAGGCACGTAATGAATCATAGTTGTAATTTATATTAACTTCATGAATATTATGCAACGTAGGAATAAAATAGACTAAATCCTCCTCACGATTTATGCCTTTTAAACCGCAACTGGTTAGGATAAAACTAGAAGTAAGAATTATCAAAATGGTTTTCATCAATGCTTTTTTTCGCAAAAATAGTTAATTGATAGATTCTATTTTTTCTCATGCTTTGCATCGCAATTCGAGGATGTAGTAAACTTTGCGATGCAGAAATTGTACATTAAAGAGAGCTTAAAGTAAATATGAAAAGGAATTAGAAATGTAGTAAAACACGAAAACCACCGAAAACAGTGGTTTATTGCGTGAACGCAGAAGGATTCGAACCTTCGACCGCCTGCTTAGAAGGCAGGTGCTCTATCCAGCTGAGCTATGCGTCCGGTAAACCTTCAGTCGGGGTGGCAGGATTCGAACCTGCGACCTCCTGGTCCCAAACCAGGCGCGATGACCGGGCTACGCTACACCCCGAAGGTTAATATGCGGAGAGTAAGGGATTCGAACCCTTGGTACAGTTTCCCATACGCATGTTTAGCAAACATGTCCTTTCGGCCTCTCAGGCAACTCTCCAAAACTCAAAGAACTTAATGTTTTAAGCGGTTGCAAATGTAACTTTCTAATATATATTGTACAAGTAATTACTTAGATTTTTGACATGTTTTTTTAGCTTCGGGATTGAAATAGTTAACAATCAACTACTAAGCAGCGGCGGTTCACCCTATTTACAAACTGCAGAGAGATCGGCCGATCGGAAAAGGTACTTATTTATGTAAAAGCGCGACAATATTTATTAAATCCTTAAATTCGCATCAAAATTTAGCCGACTTATGAATAAAAAAATAGTTATAGTTTCTGCAGTCAGAACACCGCTAGGCAGCTTTATGGGGTCCCTTTCAAGTGTTTCTGCATCGCATTTGGGTGCTGCAGCAATAAAAGGTGCGTTAGGAAAAATCAACCTCGATCCTAATCTTGTTGATGAAGTCATTATGGGTAATGTTGTTCAGGCTGGCGTTGGACAAGCTCCGGCGCGGCAGGCTTCACGTCACGCAGGACTTCCCGATACTGTTGTTGCAACTACTATAAATAAGGTTTGTGCATCAGGAATGAAAGCCGTGACACAAGCTGCGCAAGCAATAATGGCTGGTGATGCAGAAATTGTTGTTGCAGGCGGAATGGAAAATATGAGTATGATTCCGCATTATTTACATTTGAGAAGCGGAACTAAATTTGGTCCAGCGTCAATGGTAGACGGACTCCAAAAAGATGGTTTAACAGATGCATATGACAATAATGCAATGGGCGTTTCTGCTGATCTCTGTGCTACCGAATATAAAATCACGAGGGAAGATCAGGATAAATATGCAATTCAGTCATATGACCGGTCTGCAAAAGCCTGGGATTCGGGCAAATTCGATAATGAGGTTGTTCCTGTTGCTGTTCCACAGCGGAAAGGTGATCCGATCATGTTCGCAAAAGATGAAGAGTATACCAATGTAAAACTTGATAAAATAGCATCTCTTAACGCAGCATTTTCAAAAGAAGGCACTGTAACTGCGGCGAATGCGTCGACGATCAACGATGGTGCTGCGGCACTAATATTAATGACGGAAGAAAAAGCACTTTCACTTGGTTTGAAGCCACTGGCATTTATCAGAAGTTACGCTGACGCTGAACAAGAACCAAAATGGTTTACTACCAGTCCGTCTAAAGCGTTGCCAAAGGC
>DASWND010000120.1:0-7134 GCA_036399435.1 Flavobacterium sp. | reverse complement strand
GGCTTTGATGGCGCAGTTAAAAATAGGAGGAAGGCTTGTAATTCCGGTTGGAACTGATATTCAGATCATGACGCTTCTCATCAGAAAAAGCGAATTACAGTTCGAAAAGCATGAGTTCGGAGAATTCCGATTTGTGCCGCTGCTTGAGAACAAGAATTAATTTCAGGAGCTGTTTCCTGCTGTCCGCTCTATCTTTTTTTGTTTTGTGTTCCTCATTCAAAGGCTGGAAAAGGTCAAAAAAAGGATGCCGCTGCCATCAGGGCTAGGGCTTCAGCATTAAATTAGTCAAGATTATAAAATTATCTCTTGAACTCCTTCTTGATCCGGTCGAGGTCGCGTTTCGTATCCTGTTCTTTCAAAGATTCGCGTTTGTCGTAAGTCTTTTTACCTCTTGCAAGGCCGATTTCCAGCTTAGCCATACCTTTTTCATTGGTAAAAAGCTTTAACGGAATAATTGTAAGCCCTTTCGTCTGAACAGCGCGATCAAGGGTTTTTAATTCTTTCTTGTTCAGCAGCAGTTTACGTTCGCTTCGTGCTTTGTGGTTGAACTGGTTACCAAAAGCATATTCCTCAATATAGGTGTTGATCGCGAACAACTCGCCGTTGCTAAATTCGCAAAAGCTCTCGGTAATGTTAGCCTTTCCAAGCCTGATCGATTTGATCTCGGTTCCCGATAAAACGATGCCGGCAGTATAAGTTTCGACGATTTCGAAGTCGAAGCGCGCCCTTTTATTGAGTATGTTGATCGTCTTTAGCATAGCATTCAAAGGTAGGAAGAAATTTAGAAATCATAATTTGCACGGGTTTTAAAAAATTACGGTTTTCCCGTAACGTTACAGCATTGTTTTTCATTACTTTAGAAACCAAACAATCAAGCTTATTCAGTATGAGAAAAATTTACGCAATTGCAATGGCAGCGGGAGTTCTGTTCTTTGCAGGATGTACACGTGAAGATTCAGTTTCATCAGGTGACAACAACGTTGGCGTTATTCAAACCGAGCCACTAACAGCTAAAAAAATCAACTCACTTATTGATCATGCTATCCAAACCAAAGGCAGTTTCGACTGGAAAGACATGTCAGCTCATGAATTATGGAGCGCATCTATCCATGGAGACAACATTTTTTCAATCGGGTTTGGAAATTCTTCAAACGACTTCGACCGCAGCAAATCGACAAAACACCGGGTAATCCAGCAGGAAATCCTTGAACTGATTTCGCAGTATGAAGATAAACCCTTAAATGAAATTCTTATTTCTGCCGATCAGGTGCTGACAACAATGGATGTGGTTATAACCAGGCAGGAAACGGTAATCGCTTTGCGAAGAAGTGATTATATTAGATACCTTGAGCCTGGAAATTACAAATATTTTTCGGTAGCAGATTCCATGCGTAGGGAAAGCGAAAGTTCAAGTTCGAGTAGCTCCGGCTGCGGATTTGATGCGCTTCTGCTTGACCCAGCGGATTATACCACGATCATGCCGAATGCAAAAGCCGGATGGTCGTTATACCAACACAATATCCCTGCAGCGTGGAACATCAGCACCGGAAGTGGCGTTACGATCGGCATCGTGGACACAGGAGTTTCACCACAACAATCTTTATTGGGAACCAGCTTTAACGACGGAATGTCGTCAGGCCGAACGCTCCAAAAATATGGAACTTATGTAGATTCGATCTGGCCTTGGTCTACAACGACTGATGGTCCGAATGATCAATGTGGTCATGGAACAAGCATGGCATCAGCTGCGGCGGCTCCCCGAAATGATGACGGACTTCCGGTTGGCGTGGCTTACAATGCAAACCTTATCACATACAGAGCAGCATCAAATGTGGTTTTAGACGGAATGCACGAACAAAACGGTGTCAAAAACGCACTTACAGCGTTAGGGAATAATTCGGCAGTGAAAATTATATCGATGTCAATGGGACATATTTTCTCTGTTGGAAAGATTTCAGACGGAATCAAATATGCATACGGTAAAGGCAAGCTGATTTTTTGCGCAGGCGGAACTTCTACGAGCTTTACAAATTTTGTTGGTGTTATATTTCCCGCTTCAATGGCTGAAACAGTTGCAGTAACAGGAGTTAAAGAAGGAAGTACGTATCAGCTTTGCAGTGATTGCCACAGTGGAAGCAAGATCGAATTCACAGTAGTTATGGAACGCGCAACTTCAGGAAATCACTCGCCTGTTTTGAGCTATTACAACAACCAAACAGATTATGTCGGTGGTTCATCGGTTGCAACAGCGACAACAGCCGGAATAGCAGCCTTGGTTTGGTCGAAATATCCAACATGGACAAGAAGTCAGGTCTTAGCACGAATGAGGCAATCCGGAACATTTTATCCGGTAAAGCATTCATCTTATGGGTATGGAAATATTAACGCTTTAACGGCAGTACAGTAAGTCTAAATAATTTGCAAAGCTTTGGTCAGTTATATTAGGTTAAACCACAGCTCTAAGAAAAAGAAAAGTAACGCGGCATTAGATTTATAGCCAGGTTGCAATTTAGTCGGCTCTGCTAGTGATGAAGTACAAAAACTTACTTTCAGTGGCTATCTCGACTTGAATAGCCGCATTATCCTGACAAGTTTTTTGCTTAACGCAATTGCGCAAGACAGATATATTCTGGTGTTATGAAAGGAAACGGATTGAATAGATGTTTATCCAATATTGGCAAACCTTATTAAAAAATATTGAAAAATATGAAAAAGTACATCCTCACATTATTGCTTCTATCTGGCTTTGGCGCTGTTTCACAAATATCACAACCTAATAGGTCTGTAGAAGAAGTTAAGAGTGCTTCAATGTCAAAAGCAATGATCAAAGCAAAAAAAGATATAAAAAATGACAGTGTTTCTCTTTTGCTTCAAGGAGGCATTGCTCCGGTAATAACAAATTCTGACAGAAACTTTTCAAAAAAATTTCACGTTGAAATCATAGAATTCGGCTGCGTTGGATTAGACAGATCATTTAGTGGTGCCTATAACGCGGAGATTTTTAAATATCTTGATCAAAAGTTTGGGAAGTTATGGCGCAACGAAATTAGGAATGATATTATTGGATTTACTGATTACGTAGCAGCAAACAGATAATGATTAACTTGAATTGAATTAGAAGAATATTAAGCAGTAGTTGAATATAATCTTCTGCAAATTCCGTATGCCACCATGTCTGCAACCGATTATGCTGTTAAGTAGTTGCATTTTAGCGACATGCGAATTGGCTGCAAGTAAAATCAGTAGTGGTAGAAAGTTTTGCGGTTTGTAGAAAGCAGCAATCGTAAATAGCCATTTGTTAGTGTAAGTTCCAGCAAAAAATATGATTGAAATACTACCTTTGAACAAAAATCAAATGACTTATGAGAATTAAAGTTGCAATTGTTCTATTTCTAGTAGCTTTTGGTATTCCTCCATTATTTGGGCAGGAAGTCAATGTTAAAAAGGACGGAATTTACCTTGATGATTCAATTTACCTCAAGTACGAAAAACTAACACTTGCAGAATATTCAATTAAAAACTTAGTTGGAGAAGAGGTTTTATTATTTCAAATAAAGCAGGATCCCACAACCGACAAAACTTTTCTAAGTTTCTACTTTGTAAAAGAAAATGTGAAATTAGAATCCTCTAATGTCGGACGTGTAAGCGGTCTCGGTTACAAAAGTATGCTTGAGAAACTTATTACGTGGTTGTTGAAAGATAAAGTTATTACCACTGATGGGAATTTAGATCCAGCAAGTTTGCAGATGTTTGTAAATAAATATAACGATCGGTCGTAGAACTTCCACTAACTGTGGCTAATACAATTGCCGCTTCTGCTGGCCGGGAATTTATTCTTCCATGATATTTATAGCTTGCATTGAAGAAGCAGGTCGACCATACGCGACTGATAATTTGCCGATCAACGTCGACAATTTTACCGACCGATATTTTGTTTGAAGTTACCTGATAATTGCGTGGTGAAAGAAGAAATTGCTTTATGGTAGATCTGTAATGATGGAAGTCAAGCGTATCTTTGTTTCGAAAAAATAAGATAATTATGTCTCACGATGCGCTGCACGGAGTAACACTTCAGCAGATATTAGAAAAGCTTGAAGCCTACTATGGCTTTGATACTTTAGCAGAACTTATCAATATTAATTGCTTTAAAAACGACCCCAGCATCAAGTCAAGCCTGACATTTTTGCGAAAGAATGAATGGGCACGAAAAAAGGTAGAAGCTTTATATGTGGAGACGTTACCCAAAATGAACGAATCTTAGGATTCATCCGGTTTTTGCATATGATCTTCGAACTTGAAGTTCCGAAGTTGTGGCGCTTTAAAAAACGTAATCAACACAATCCCCATGGTTATGCAGCCGCCGGTAACAACAGCGCGCACAGTTCCGAGGTAATGCGCGGCGACGCCGCTTTCGAAGTCACCCAACTCGTTTGATGAACTGACGAACATGGTATTTACCGCTGAAACGCGTCCACGCATTTCGTCCGGTGTTACAAGTTGAAGGATTGTGCTTCGGATGACAACGCTTACGGCGTCGAACATTCCCGAAAACAGCAGCATGAAGAAGGAAAGATAGAAGTTCTTTGACAGTCCGAATGTGATAATGCACAAAGCAAATCCTGCGACTGCTCCAAATAATTTTTTCCCCGGATGAGATTTTAGCGGAAGAAAGGCGAGAAGCCCAAGTGTGCAAAGTGCTCCGATTCCGGGTGCTGATCTTAAAATTCCAAAGCCGACCTCATTTACATGAAGAATTTCTTTTTGATAAACGGGGAGAAGCGCAACTGCGCCGCCAAACAGAACCGAAAACATGTCGAGAAGCTGCGCACCAAGAAGTGCCGGAGTTCGCATTACAAATCTGACACCTTCGGTTAGGCTTTGAAGAATTGGTTCTTTTGCTTTTTTAAGAATAGGTTTTACCGCAATGCCAAACAACGGAACAAGTAAAATGACTTCTAAAATGACAATTGATAATAAGCTTGCTGAAATTCCCTGCCATGCAATAAAAAATCCTGCTGTTAATGGCCCGAGGACCGCACCTAACTGCCAGGCCATGCTGCTCCAGCTGGTCGCATTTGGATAGTGCTGCCGAGGAACCACGAGTCCGAATAAGGCAAACATCGACGGACTATAAAATGAACGCAACATTCCGCCCAGAAAGACAAAGAAATACACGAGATATAGACTTGTATCCAGCGATAGGTTTTCCTGTGTAGAAGGCAATGCCACCGTAAAAAGTGCAATGGCAAGCAGAATATATCCGATGAGGCACATCATTACCATCCTCCGTTTTTCGTTCAGGTCTACAAAATGGCCGGAGATGAAAGAAAAACCAATTGCGGGAATGACTTCAGCAAGACCAACAAAACCAAGGGACAATTTGTCATTGGTGATATGGTAAACCCAATAGTAGATAGTGGTCGACTGCATGTTCAGAGCGAAGATAATCCCAAAACGGAGCGCGAGGTACAGGTTGAATTCGCGAATTCGGAGCGACGGGTTTTTATTTAAAAAACCTGGTTTAGCGGGTAAAGGTTCGGGAAGATCTGAGTCCATTTTTTGTAGTTGCACCGTGAATGACAAAGCTAGTGCATTGCAGAAAAATATATTTTATAGAATTATGATATTCTTTTTGTACAAGCGGAGCATTAAGCCGATGGTGGATTTGGTCAGAGGCCAAGTCCGACCGCAAACTTGTAAACTACTATAAACTGCGTGAAGGATGGGAGCAAAGTGCCGCGCACTGCGGACAGCCTGACCCGGGAAGTGGCCGAAGGATGGCAAGGGGCACGCCATATTAAAGCGTTTTCTCCATCACATAATCGTTCATGAAATAGCCGTGATCAAGCTGAATATCTTCTTGATAAGCAATACTAAAATCCATCTTTTTGTAGAAATCAATTGCGGGATTTTGTCGATTGACGTTTAAGGAGAGAACGCCTGAATGATTTTTACGTGCGAAGATCTCCGCGGCCTCGAGCAATCTGCGGCCAACTCCTTTGCCCTGAATATCTGGCAAAACATAAAGCTTTTGGATCTTTGTCAGCTTTCGATTTTCATCATCAAAGTGCTGAAACGCGCAGAAACCGACAGCAGTGGAATTATCTTCAGCTATCAAAAAATATTGACCGTCGGCAGTACTTTTTTGTAAACTTTTGATCGAATAAAAAAGCTCAAGCATGTAGTTGATCTGCTCGTGCGAAACAATTGTTTTGTAGGTGTGCGGCCACGTCGTATGAGCAATGCTCTGTATATTTTTTAAATCATCTGCGGTTGCAGCGCGTACTGAGATCATTAGCCGTGGATGGTTTCGCTTTTTCCGTAGTTTGCAATTACAGCGGCTTCAAATTCGAGCCATTCGCGCCAACGTTTTTCAACATCGATACCGGTTCCGTATTTGCGGGCGTAAGTGATAAATGTTGTGTAATGTCCGGCTTCGCTTTCCATTAATTCGCGATAAAAACTGGAAAGTTCGGGATCTTTGATATTTTCAGAAAGCACTTTGAACCTTTCACAGCTTCGTGCTTCGATCATTGCGGAGAACAAAAGTCTTTCTACAAGTCCGGAGACGCGGCTGCCCGTATTACTGCGCTTCATGTATTGTGCAAGTTCACCAACATATTCGTCTTTGCGCTCACGGCCAAGCTTTAATCCACGTTTTTCAATGATCTGATGCACCATTTCAAAATGCTCAAGTTCTTCCTTTGCAAGTGCAAGCATGTCGTTGACAAGGTCGGGAAACTCTGAGTTTATGGTAATAATAGTGATTGCATTCGTCGCTGCTTTTTGCTCGCACCACGCGTGATCCGTGAGGATTTCTTCGATATTTTTTTCTACTATGTTGACCCAGCGTGGATCAGTAGGTAGTTGCAGCCTTAAAACGGACATATTTTTAATTTAAAACACGAAGATCGCGCGTTCACTCATCATTTCATTTACTTCGTCGGCTACTTTTTCGAGTACAGACTCGTCTGTTGGATTTGAAAGTACACGGTCAATTAGTTCAACAATAATTGGCATATCTTCTTCCAGGAGTCCGCGTGTGGTGATTGCAGCTGTTCCAACACGTATTCCCGATGTCACAAATGGAGATTTGTCATCAAAAGGAACCATGTTTTTATTTACGGTTATCTC
>DASWND010000119.1:0-2017 GCA_036399435.1 Flavobacterium sp. | reverse complement strand
AATGAATGGATCTCCTTTTCGCTGTGGAATTGCGACTGGCACAATTTCACGTGCAAAACGACCAGACTGCTGAGCCCGTGCAGCTTTTTGCTGACTTAACATTGCAAATTTATCCTGATCTTCACGAGAGATTTGAAATTTCTCTACTAGGTTTTCTGCGGTTTCGCCCATGGCATCAACTCCGTACATTTCCTGCATCTTCGGGTTGATGAAACGCCATCCAAAGCTTGAGTCATACATCTTTGAATCGGTGCCGTAAGCTGTTGAAGGTTTAGAGATGACTAAAGGCCCGCGTGTCATGTTTTCCACGCCACCTGCGATAAACACGTGTCCGTCGCCTGCTTTGATAGCGCGATTAGCATGAATAACGGCAGATACGCCCGAGCTGCATAATCTATTGACTGTTTCACCCGGAACAGATGCCGGAAGTCCGGCAAGCAGAAGTCCCATTCTCGCTACGTTTCTGTTATCTTCGCCTGCTTGGTTAGCGCAACCCAGAATCACATCATCGTAGGCATCCTTTGGAATTTCAGGATGTCGATCTGTTATAGTTTTGATGACAAGCGCTGCAAGATCATCGGCACGAACAGCAGATAAACTGCCTTGGTAATTGCCGATTGGTGTGCGAACGCCGTCTATGATGTATGCTTCCATTGTATATTTTATTGCCACTCTTTTTCACTTCGGAACACAGTTCCTTTGAATAGTGCGACTATTATGTTTTCCTTTTTAATTTCAACTGTATAGAAGCCGAATTTGTTTTTCAGCGCTTCTTCTTTTGCGATAGCTGTAATTTTATCTCCATCTTTTAGAGACTCGATGTGATTTATTGATGTGTCGATACTGACCGAGTGACGACCGTGCGAATTAGATGCAAATGCAAGTGCGCTGTCGGCTAAAGCGTAAGTGATCGCACCGTGAGCTATTCCAAATCCGTTTAGCATGTCTTTTCTAATTTTCATTGAAAGTTCACATTTACCTTCAGAAATACTATCAATCGAAATCCCAAGCCATTGGCTGTAGGCGTCGCTGTCGAACATTTTTGATACTATTTCTGAGGCTGTCATCATCAGAAGAAAGTTTTTTGTGAAGCTTTCATTTTGCGAAGCAGCGGACTGCAACGGTAACGATCTTCGTGATAGGCATTATATAAAGCGTCGAGTTGATCAACACAATTCGCAATCCCTATTTCATCTGCCCAGGCTAAAAGTCCTTTTGGATAGTTGACACCTTTGGTCATTGCGTTATCAATGTCGTTAGCAGAAGCTATGTTTAGATAAAGTGCATCAGCGGCTTCGTTAATAAGCATCACCAATATCCGGTTGAAGATCGTTTTGCCAAGTTGCTCATCTTCAGTTGGCGATTCAGTAATTAAATTATCTGAATAATCGTAATATCCGCGTCCTGATTTTCTTCCAAAAAATCCTGCTTCAGACAGTCGCTTTTGTGTGAATGAAGGCTTGTATCGTTGATCGAAATAGAAAGATGTAAATACGGTTTCTGTAACAGTGTAGTTGACATCGTTCCCGATGAAATCCATCAGTTCAAACGGCCCCATTCTGAATCCGCCGAAAGTTTTCATCGACCAGTCGATCGTTGCAAAATCGGCAACACCTTCATCATAAATTCGTAGTGCTTCGCCATAAAATGGACGTGCAACACGGTTTACAATAAAACCCGGAGTGTCTTTGGCAACTGCAACTGTTTTCTGCCAGGATGAAATTATTGATGTTGTTTTATCTAGTACCTCTTTACTTGTTTGTATCGCCGGAATAACTTCAACAAGCTGCATTAGTGGCGCAGGATTAAAGAAATGTATTCCGATGACGCGCTGCGGATTTTTGCACGATGCAGCAATTGATGTTATAGAAAGCGAAGATGTATTTGACGCAAGAATTGTTTTCGGTGAAACTAGTGATTCGAGTTCAGAGAATAATTTGCGTTTTATCTCAAGATTTTCGACAATGGCTTCAATGACAAGATCAGCATCAGAAAGATCTGGTAATGAGTTGACGTA
>DASWND010000118.1:0-2538 GCA_036399435.1 Flavobacterium sp. | reverse complement strand
GGAGGCACTTCAATATGGCGGGAGATTGCGTCGCTTATGCCTGCAGAAGATACTATTTACCTCGCTGACAGTAAAAATGCACCGTACGGTGAACGTTCTAAAGATGAGATAATAGAGTTAAGTAAAAAGAACACCGAATACATTCTGAACCAAAACTGCAAAATAATTGTAGTGGCATGCAACACTGCAACCACAAACGCAATCAAAGAACTTAGGAGCCAATACAATATTCCATTTATTGGAATAGAACCTGCACTCAAACCTGCTGTTATTAGTTCTACCACTCAAAAAATTGGCATTTTAGCGACCAAAGGAACGCTTAGCAGCGAGTTATTTAATAAAGCTGTGGATAGTTATAAGGGCACCAGGATCATTGAACAGATAGGCCATGGATTAGTGCCGCTGATTGAGAATGGAAGGATTAATTCGGCAGAGATGACTGAATTATTGCATAAGTACCTGCAGCCGATGATCAGGGAAAATATCGATTATCTGGTGCTGGGATGTAGCCATTATCCATATTTAATTCCGCAAATCAAAAACATTCTTCCACCACATATTAAACTCATAGATTCAGGTCAGGCGGTCGCCAGGCAAACGAAAAATGTTCTTTTGGAAAAGTGTGGTTTTGCGGAGAGAAATTTGGGAAGCCATCAATTTTATATTAATTCGGATCCATCAGTACTTTCAACATTGCTGGAAAATAAATATAAGGTAATCCAGACCAATTTTTAGAGCTACTCCTTGAACCAACCAGAGTACATGATATAATTGGTTGATATTCGCTCGATTTCGCTCGCAAAAGAAGATTCATCAATTGACTTAACTTTTTTGGCAGGCACACCGGCATAAATGGATCCGGCTTCCACAACTGTGTTTTGAGTTACAACTGCTCCGGCAGCAATGATGCTGTTGCTGTGAATAATACAATTATCCATGACGATTGCACCCATGCCAATAAGAACATTGTCATGAACTGTACAGCCATGGACGATAGCATTATGTCCGATTGAGACATTGTTTCCTATAACTGTCGGATGTTTTTGATAAGTACAATGTACAATGGCACCATCCTGGATGTTAACCCTATTGCCTATCGTAATAAAATGCACATCACCGCGCACCACCGAATTAAACCATACACTGCAGCTATGGCCGAAGGTCACATCGCCAATGATGGTGGCATTTTCAGCAACATAACAATCTTCAGGAACTTGTGGTGTTTTACCGTTTACAGATTTTATTAGCATAATAAAAAAGAGTCCCGATTTTTGAGGTCGGGACTTGTTTAATTTAGTTTATCGCAGGACAATTACAATCATACTTTTCATTGCGGCAGAAAAGATTTATTCCCAAAGTAATTTGATGAAACCCTCCGGTGTCAAACTTAATGTCACCTAACAATGCAGAGTACGTATAGCCGAACATAAAGTTCTTATAGTTAACTCCGACGATAGGAGTTATGTATTGAAGCTTCTGATCTTCAACACTGTTACCTGCCACATACTGCGCACCATCGAGGCTCCTTCTATATGAAATTCCGCCCCATAGACGGCCAAAATCAAGTTCTTTATAAACCTTAAGATTTAAATCGACCGACTTTTCCTGCGTCTCGCTAACCATTTGAAAAAGGATTGATGGTTCCCATGTAAGACCATCAGGATTCCCAAAAACGTATCCTGCGCTAAGTAAAAACTTTCGGAGGTTGTCGCTTTCGATTTCACTATAGATTTCACGTTTATTTGCTAAAGCATTTTTTACTGTAAAATGAGCGTAAAAATCAAGGTAGTTGTACGATGCACCTAGATCAACATTGAAATAGGAGTCTTTCTGCACTATTGTTCCATCTACCCCCGGATCGTAATCGCCTGAATTAAGAAATTCAGTTTCATCAAGTAAGCTTTGTACAAATCCGGCACTCATACCGAATGAAAGTTGATTCAAATCAACTTCATCGCGGGAAAATCTAATGTGATGTGCGTAAGTTAACTTAACCCCTTTTTGCGAATGATATCCGTTTCTGTCATTAAAAACAATTATACCTGCTCCTGATCGTTCGCCGAGTCTTCCGTTAAAGCTTAATGTTTGCAAGCTTGGCGCTTCATCTTGTCCAAACCATTGCTGCCGCCCGGTGAGTCGGAGCTTCGCACAATTCGCGGCACCGGCCATAGATGGATGTATTAAGTAGTAGTTGTCAGTCAAGTAATCTGAGTATATCGCTATACCTTCCTGCGAATGTGATAATTGGGTTATAAGTAAAAGTAATGCTAAATACCTTTTTTTAAAATTCATGGGGGTTATCGTTTTAATGAGAAATGGGCTTTAAATTCTGTGTTTTTAGCTGCTTCGGCATATTCAACCTTGAACCAATAATCGGTTGAAGGCATCAGCTGACCGTTGTAGGTTCCGTCCCAGCCTTCACCCAGCGGACTAATCTGCTTGATGAGTTTTCCATAGCGGTCAAATATATAAATTTTTGCCGAGGGTTGGCTTGCACCAAGCCCAATAATATTCCATGTGTCGTGAACTCCATCACCA
>DASWND010000117.1:0-20435 GCA_036399435.1 Flavobacterium sp. | reverse complement strand
ACAGGATCAAAAGAATGACCGCCTCATACATGAAAGAAGAATAATGACATTAGATACAAATATTGCAGGCGAAGAATTCACATTGCACTGTTCAGGAGCAATTTTTTGGGAAAGGAAGAAGATGTTGCTGATTGCTGATGCGCATCTGGGCAAAGTTTCGCACTTTCGGAAAGCGGGCGTTGCAGTTCCGCACGAGCCAATATTGAAAAATTTCGAAAAACTCGATAAAGTTCTCGCGCATTTTAATCCTGATTCTGTTGCATTTCTTGGCGATCTCTTTCACAGCACTCATAATAATGAATGGATATTTTTTGCAGATTGGGTCCAATCTGTAAAAGCAAAAATCATATTGGTAGAAGGCAATCACGATATTCTTAATCCACGGCAATATTCTGAAGCAGGAGTAGAGTTAATTCCTGAAATTTTGGAAGAAGGTTTTTTGCTCACTCATCATCCTGATGAACGAGAAGGATTGTTTAATTTCTGTGGACATATCCATCCATGCGTAAGCTTACGTGGACTTGGGCGTCAATTCTTAAAAACATGTTGCTTTTTTCAGAAGCCGCATCAGATGATCTTACCGGCGTTTGGAGAATTCACAGGAAGCTATGAACTCACACCTTCAGAAGAAGATATAGTTTATGCAATAACAAAAGACGATGTCATCAGGGTAACTTCAGCCGCCATTAGTTCAAAGCGAAAGGCGCGCTAAGTTTGAATGTTGGCACTATCACTTTAAAACTTCGGGTAGAAGTAAAGTTTATCATATTGAAATAGCCTTTCATGGCACCGAAAGGTGATGCTAAAAGGCATCCTGAGCTATATGAGTGGGATTCACCCGGTTTTAGAACAGGCTTTTTTCCGATTACACCGTCGCCATCAACAAATTCACGGTCATTTAAGGAGTCAAAGATCTCCCAATGGCGCGAAGTAAGCTGCACCGAGTCCTTGCTATGATTCTCAATTGTAATATCATAGCTGAACGCAAAATGTATTTTGTAGTTTTTGAAGTAGGTTCCTTCAAAACTGGTCAACACCGAAATTTTAATTCCTCTCGTTATTTGTGAAACCATGACTTACAGCGAATTAGCCGGAAAATTGAAATCCAAATTTAGTAAATTAAAAAAGGGTGGCGCATTTTAAAGCGTTAAAAAAACGACTAATTTGTAATATTTAACGAGCTCGCTGTACCTCTTCCGATTACCCGGTCAAACCGCGCATTATTTTCTCTGTAATAAACGATCGCGAAGTAATTATTTTCAGTTTGATAAAAATTTCCGCTGACCGCATTTTTCTCATCAATCTGACCTGCGTTGTCGGCAACAACATATTGATAATTAGTAAATCCCTGTTTGATCATTATCGCTTTTTCGTATACGCCGCGTTCTGCATTGTAATCCATCTTATACTCTGGAGTAAGTGCATAATTATTAAACATACCATTGATGTAAATATCTTTCTTCGCGTAAAATGCAGGTGCAGAAAGGCTGAAGAAAACCCATGCATAATCAGCTTCAATATCATTATTCTCGGCGCCAATATTATTCACCAGAAATCCCCCATTTATATCGGGCGCAAATGTATAAGTCGCATTGGCACGGGCTTGATCGGTATAAAGATGTGAGTTGTAGATCCCGCCGTTAGAATCAACTTTAGCCACATTGTTGTTAGCTGACCTGATGTCTTTGTTCTCAAACCAGAGAAATTCATTTCCCCCGTAGAACTGGGTCTCAGTATCGTACCTGTAAATCAAATCATTTCCGATCGTGTACTGAGGCTTGATATTGTAGATCGCATTGTCGAAACGCCCATTCTGCATCAGTAAAACCCTCACGTTTTTAAGTGGGTTTTGGAACATTACGGCAGTCGTTTTTATTGCAAAATCAAGATTCTGCATTTCATTAATTACGTTCAGGTTTCTTGCACGCCGAACCTGCATCGGTACGCTTACCATATCTTCATATAGGATGAATTTGCGCGAAAAGACCACGTTTCTGTCTTCATTCAAGATTCTGATGAGGTAGTTGCCACTCACAAGAAATTGCGTGAACCGATTCGGGAAGGCAACGGTATAGTGCGAGAACAATTGCAGTGTGTTGAACGAGTTGGTGTAGGTTTGAATACGCTGGTTATCAAAACCCTGTATGTATTCAGCTTCTGCTAATCCCGATGGCGTCCAGTTATAATTGCAATGAACAAGTTCGTAATAGTAATTAGCCTCATTTCCGAAAAGATCGTCAAATTCCAGGGTAAACGAATCATTTAGCGAAAATATAGGTATGGTCACCAAGTTGTTTTGTGTAAACGCTACTGTTTTAATATTGTACGGCGGAATCACTTCCTCAACAGCCTGTGAGCTACAGTCAAAAGAAAATCCTGAAAAAATTATAACAGTAATAAGAAGCTGGATGTATGATTGCATATTTTATAGTCTACGAAGTAAATATAACAAATAAATGGTTTTTTTATTGGAGTCGGATTCTAAATCAAAATTCCTTGCGCTTTAAAAATCGTACCATTAATTCTTATATATTTGACAAACATCCACTTGTAAATCCAATACTACTTTTATATGAACCAATTCAGCAAAGCACTTATTGTGTTGTTCGTCCTTCCATTGTGCGTTGGCGCACAGGAATTAAAGGGCGACAGCAAAATTCCGTTTGACGCAAATGTCAAAACCGGAAAACTAAAAAACGGCCTGACGTACTACATCAGGAAAAATTCAAAGCCTGAGAATAAAGTCGATTTACGGCTTGTGATCAATGCAGGTTCTATTCTTGAAACTGATGAACAACAAGGTTTGGCGCATTTCATGGAACACATGAACTTCAACGGCACAAAGCATTTTCCAAAAAACCAGCTGGTTGATTATCTGCAAAGCATCGGCGTAAAGTTCGGACAACACCTAAACGCTTACACCAGTTTTGACGAAACCGTATACTTTCTTCCTATTCCGTCTGATGACGCACAAAAGCTTGATAAAGGATTCCAAATTATTGAAGATTGGGCCTTTAATGCAAATCTGACACCTGAAGACATTGATAAAGAACGTGGAGTCGTCCTCGAAGAATACCGAATCGGACTTGGCGCCGACAAACGTATGAGCGATCGTTACCTGCCGAAAATGCTTCACAATTCACATTATGCGAAGCGGCTTCCAATCGGGAAGAAAGAGGTGCTTGAAAATTTCACATACGATAAACTTACCAGCTTCTACAAAGAGTGGTATCGTCCTGATCTTATCAGCGTAATTGTCGTTGGCGACATCGACGTAGCAGAAATGGAGAAAAAGATCAAAAAGCATTTTGAAAACTATAAAAATCCTTCAAAAGCAAAGCCGCGTCCAACTTTCGATCTTCCTAACCACAAGGAAACTTTTGTTGCTATCGAAAGCGATAAAGAAGAATCAGCTACACAAATCCAGTTGTTATACAAGGATTACGACGTAAGAAAGAAAACGATAACCGTAAATGATTATCGCGACGACGTTGTTGAAGGCTTATTCACAACGATGTTAAACAATAGGCTTGAAGAGCTTACTAACTCGCCGACACCGCCATTTACATTCGGTTTTTCGTACCATGGCGGAACATACGCACGCAACAAAGAAGGCTATCAATCCTTCGCGATGGTTCAGGAAGATAAGGTCCTGAGTGCACTTCAGGTATTGGCAACAGAGAATGCGCGTGCAGAGAAGTTCGGCTTCACACAACCTGAACTTGAACGCGCTAAATCGTCTGTGCTGGCGCAATATGAAAAAGCATATAACGACCGTGATAAACAGAATTCCGAAAATTTTGTCGGTGAATATCAGGCACACTTTCTTGATGAGAGTCCAACGCCAGGTATTGCGTGGGAATTTGATGCGGTAAAGAAAATGCTTCCGGCAATTTCGCTTAAAGATGTCAATGAGGTCATTAAAGACTACGTCAAAGAAGACAACCGTGTCGTTGTCATCACAGGTCCTGAAAAAGAAGGCCTCAAAAAAATTACTGAAGCAGAAGTTTTAAAGGCTCTCGCAGTCAATGAAGCTGCACTTACGCCGTATCAGGATTCGGAGTTGGTTTCTGGACTGATCCGCAAAGACATTAAAGCTGGTTCTGTCGTAAAGAAAGAATCAAATTCTAAACTTGGAACTACAACATTATTCCTGTCAAATGGCGCGAAAGTAACCTATAAAAAGACCGATTTCAAAAATGACGAGATCATGATGGAAGGCGTCAGTTTTGGCGGCACAAGTCTATACTCAAACAGCGATGCCATAAAAACACAATTTGCAAACGGAGCTCTTCCGGAAGCAGGTTTCTCAGGCTTGAAGCTAAACGACATCAATAAATACATGTCAGGTAAAATAGCCAATGTCACACCATACATCAGCAATAGCACTGAAGGTATTCGTGGATCGTCTACACCGAAAGATTTCGAGTTCATGATGCAAATGGTACATGCTTATTTCACCGATCTGAATCTTGATAAAGAAGCTTATGAAGGCTATAAACAAAAGCTTGATGCAAACTATAAAAACCTTGCGTCTCAGCCGAGCTTCTTCTTCCAACAGGAACTTTATGGTTATTTGATGAAAGAAAATCCGAGGTTCATCGGACTCGTTCCAAACGAAAAATCGTGGGCAGGCACTGATTACGAACTTGCTTACAACAAATACAAAGAGCGTTTTGCCAATGCCGGGGATTTCGAATTCTTCTTCGTCGGTAATGTCGATGATAAAGCCATCGAAGATTTCTCTGCGAAATATATTGCATCGCTTCCTTCAAATAATGTAAAAGAAAAGCCGGTTGATTTAGGTTACCGAATGTTAAAAGGAGATCTAAAGAAAGTCATAAACAAAGGCGCAGATCCAAAAAGTACCGTATCGATCATGTTTTATGGCGACGCGACTTACACACCAAAAGAAGCATTTACAATGCAGGCGCTTGGCGAGGTTTTGACTATTAAACTTATCGAAGAACTGCGTGAAAATTCAGCTGGAGTTTACGGAATCAGTGCTCGCGGAAGCATGAGCAAAGTGCCAAATGGCGCATATAGCTTCAACATCGGTTTCCCATGCGGACCAGAAAATGCCGAAAGCCTGACCACTGCAGCTTTGGCTGAACTTCAGAAGATCATTGACAAAGGGCCGGATCCAAAAGATATTGCTAAGTTTAAAGAAGGAGAGATCCTTGATTATAAAAAAGATGTAAAGGAAAACAGGTTCTGGCTTTCAAGTTTAAACAGAGCGTACGTTAATGGAACTTCACCTGAGGAAATTCTCGACATCGAGGCAAAAATTAATGCTGTTACAGCCGCAGAAATTCAGGCAGTTGCCAGAAAATACCTGACTAAAGATAAAGTGGTTGCTATCTTGATGCCTGAAAAAAGCTAGAGATAGAATGTTTTTTCAGGAGCTGTTCCTGCTGTCCGCTAAATCTTTTTTGCCTTTTAACTCCCTTCCTTTGGATGGGCTGGAAGAGCGGGCAAAAAAGGATACCGCTGCCATCAGGGCTAGAGATTTTAACACTTACAAGACGTCCGGTTCTCGCCGGGCGTTTTTATTTATAACAAATCGGAATGATCTCACCCGGAGCCAAACAATAACGTTCAACTAATTCAGGTGCAATTGTTTTGGTATAATCAACTTCTGAAACCTTAAAACCAATGTCGCGTAGTTTTTCAAAGTAATCATGTCCATAAACCCTGACGTGGTCATATTGGCCGAAAATTTCAGCACGCGCTTTCGCATCTGTAATTGAATTATCTTCAAAAGTTACTTCACGATTCAAATCCTGCGGAATCTGAAAAATCCCAAATCCGCCAGGCTTTAAAACCCGATAAAGTTCCTGCATCGCACGCTTGTCATCCGGAATATGTTCAAGAACATGATTGCACAAAATAACATCGTAGCTGTCGTTCGCAAATGGCAGATTGCAGATATCGGCTTTGACATCGGCTAGTGGAGAATTCAAATCAGTAGTCGTATATTCAAGATTCTTCAGATTGCGGAACACTTTGTAAAAAGCTTGTTCAGGTGCAAAATGTAAAACCTTTTTAGGAGCAGTAAAGAAATCCGTCTCGTTTTTCAAATAAAGCCAAAGCAATCGATGCCTCTCAAGCGAAAGTGTACTCGGTGATAAAACATTGTTGCGTTGCTTACCATATCCGTAAGGCAAAAATGTTCTAAAGCTTTTACCGTCTATTGGATCTGTAAACTTATTACCTTGTAAAGCAGCTGCAAGAATCGGCCTTGCAACATAGCTCAGCCTGATCAAAAGTGGCCTCGGAACTGTATTCAGAACTGCTTTAAAGATCTTTTTTATCATGATAAGATGAGCGGCAGTTTCCTGAATTCATCTTCTTCGTTAGAAGAAATTCCCAATTCTTTGTAGATGTAGGCAAACGTCGAAAGCAGCTCAGGTTTTCCGTTTACAAGCGCGACATTGTGTTCGAAATGTGCACTTGGTTTACCATCAGCGGTGACTATCGTCCAGCCATCTTTTAAATGTTTGATGTTTTTCGTGCCCATATTGATCATCGGCTCGATTGCAACAGTCATTCCTTCAATAAATAATTTACCGCGGCCACGTTTGCCGTAGTTTGGCATTTCGGGATCTTCATGCATTTTCTTTCCTAAACCGTGGCCAACAAGCTCCCGTACGACGCCGTAGCCATGTGCTTCAGTGTACTTTTGAATTGCGTTACCAACGTCTTCAACTCTGTTTCCGGCTTTGAATTCGCGGATTCCAACGTACAAAGATTCCTTTGTGATCTGTAGCAACTTCTTTGTATCAGGTGCAACTTCGCCAATTTCAAAAGTATAGGCGTGATCGCCATAATATTCATTTTTGATCGCACCACAATCAACCGAAACAATATCGCCTTCTTCGATCGGCCGGTTTGTTGGAAGTCCATGCACAACCTGTTCATTCACACTGGTCAGCAATGTCGACGGACACCCGTAAAGTCCGAGAAAACCCGGAACCGCCTGATGATCACGGATAAATTCTTCCGCTAGCTTGTCGAGATGCAAAGTGGTCACGCCTGCTTTTATTTCACGTGCAATCATTCCCAATGTTTTGGAGACAAGAAGCGCGCTCTCCCGCATCAATTCAATTTCTTCCGCCGTTTTTGAAATAATCATAGTAAATAAATGAGGTGCAAAAGTACAATATTCCGTGAAACCTTTATGGTAAACAATTAAGCAACGCGTTGGAGAACTTGTGAAAATTGCACATCCTGATCATCAGGAAACAATCGATAAGTCGTACTACGCAATGATTGGAGTACCTTGTTGTAGTTTTGCCATGTCCAATGCGTAGAAAGCAACAAACATTGCCTGTCCTATCAGCCGGCATTGTTTTTAGATTTTTTGTATTCCCTGATCAATTCTTTGAGCTGTCTATTCGACGTGACGTCGATCTCCTTATCAGATAGTAGGTGTTCGAATTTAAATTTGCTCGAATATTTTTTAGCAATGATTACTTGCGTAACTGCTGCGAGATCTTTTCGAAGGACTTGTTTCTCAAGTTCAATCATTCGCAATGCTTCAAATTTATCTTTAAAGTCCCGTCTGAAGGTGGTCGTATTGAAAGGAATTGAATTAAGAAGTTGCATCTGTTTTTTAGATTTTAAATCCAGCTGGCCGATGATCTTTATAACTAGGTTTTCAATTTCTATTCGTGACAACAATTCAACTTTATCAGGCAAAAATGAATCTTGCCGTAACTGATTTTTCTGCAAATTACTCTTATCCTTTTGCTCCGCTGAAAATGTATTTTTAGACGTTCCGGAACTGACGTAGCCGCTTCCGAAACACTTTTCGCAGTTTGAATTTAACCCTTCACATGAACATATTTCTACTGTCATTTTTTCTATTTCGTTTACTGCTTACAATTATCGAATTAGTGAATAACGCGTCATCACTTCCGGTTTTTTAATGCCCATCAAATCTAAAATCGTAGGAGCCAGATCACCAAGAACACCATCGTGTATTTCATGCAGGTCATTGTCGACAAGGATGATCGGCACCGGATTGGTTGTGTGTGCTGTATTCGGACTCCCATCGGGATTGATCATGGTTTCACAATTTCCATGATCTGCAATTACGATTGTTGTATAATTGTGCGCAAGGGCAGTGGTAATCACTTTTTCAACACATTGATCTACTGCTTCGCATGCTTTTATAGCGGCTTCCATAACGCCGGTATGTCCAACCATGTCACCGTTTGCAAAGTTCAGGCACACAAAATCAACTTCTTCTTTTTCCAGTTCTGGAATTAAAGCAGCAGTCAATTCGAAAGCACTCATTTCCGGCTTGAGATCGTAAGTAGCGACTTTAGGCGATGATCTTAAAATCCGAGTTTCTCCAACAAATGGTTCCTCGCGTCCACCGGAGAAAAAGAAGGTGACATGAGGATATTTCTCGGTTTCGGCTATCCGAATCTGTTTTTTATTGTGGCGTTCAAGGATTTCACCTAAAGTTTCCGAGATATTGTCTTTATCATAAATGACTTTGATGTTTTTATAGGTGTCGTCATAATTAGTCATCGTCAGATAATAAAGGTTCAGCTTGTGCATGTTAAATTCCGGAAGATCTGCCTGGCTTAAAACCTCGGTCAACTGCCGGCCGCGATCTGTCCTGAAATTAAAGAATATCACAACATCATCATCGTGAATTGTGGCGATAGGTTTGTCAAATTCATCAACCATGACAATTGGCATGATAAATTCATCTGTAATATCTTGCTGATAGCTGTCCTGAATCGCGTCGATAATATTAGTTGAATGAATTCCAGTTCCATTCACAATTAGATCGTACGCAAGCTTGATCCGTTCCCAACGGCGGTCACGGTCCATTGCATAATATCGTCCAACAACAGATGCGAGTTTTGCATTCTTGTCCTTTATAAAATTTTCCAGAGCTGAAATGTGAAGTACGCCTGATTTAGGATCAACGTCACGTCCATCGGTGAATGCGTGTATAAAAACATTGTTTAACCCGAAATCTTCTGCAGCGGTAATCAGTCCTTTAAGATGTTCAATGTGTGAATGTACGCCGCCATCTGAAACTAGTCCAACAAAATGAACCGGCTTATTATGGGCCAATGCATGCTGAAACGCATCAATCAGCGGTTGTTCCTTGCTAAGTGTGTTGTTTTGAACAGCAAGATTAATTTTTGCAAGATCCTGATAAATTATCCGGCCTGCGCCTAAGTTCATGTGGCCGACCTCAGAATTTCCCATTTGACCTTCCGGTAGTCCGACGTTCAGGCCATCAGTGCGAAGTTGCGCATTTGCATACTTCAAATATAAGCTATCAATAAAAGGAGTATTTGCATTATCGATTGCAGATACTTTAGGGTCTGGTGATTTCCCCCATCCGTCAAGTATCATTAAAATAACTTTTTTGTTCATTTGAAGCATCTCAAGGATTGAGTGCAAAGATATGAATCAGAACCAGTTTTTTGCCTGATTGTAATCGATGAAGTAGCGAATGCTCACTGAAAAGACGTTTTGAAGATTGTCGCGGAACAGTTGCGACAGATTGTTTGAAAATCCTTTATTTATTTCGGGAACTAAAGTACTTGCATTGTTTCGGTATAAAACCGAAATCTGACTACCTGGCGCAAACCACCATGAATACGCAACATCAAGATTCCACGCATTAAAATTGGTGTCCTCAGCCTCAAAATCTGCCGGAATTAAATGTCCGTCGTTCGTCAGGCTAAAGTACTCGCGATTTTCTGCATATGACCAATAATATCTTAAATTAAGATTGACAGTCATATCTTTATTGATAGAGTATTTTCCGCCACCGGAAAGAGAATACGTGGTTCGGTCGCGTTTAGCAAGAAAAATGTCAAATGGAATGGTCTCAGATTCATAGTTATTACCAATATATCCTACATTATTGTTTTGACGGTTAAAGACGAATGCCAAGGTTGCTGTTATCCGGTCGGTAAATCTATAGCGGGGCTGCAGGAACAAGCTCCACGTTTCTCTTTTTTCTTCCATCGCAAAATTGACGGAGGGATTAAAATCAATCGCAAACTTTCTGTTATAGTTCGAGCTAAAGTAAAAGCTCGTAAAAAAAGTACTAGGCAGGTATAAAAATCTACCGTCGAACCGAGGTTCATAAAAGTCGTACGTTTCAAGGGGATTAATTTCAAAACCCAGGCTGACGTAATCGTTCTTTTTCGTGTTCCCATTCGCGTACATGCTTAAAAATCCCTGCTGTAAACGACCAGTGATGTTATCGAACGAACTGTATAATGTTGATGATATTTGAAAAGTATTAAATCTTTTCGTGGGATTTAATATCCGATAACTGGCATCAATATAAGCGGCGTGATAGTGGGTTTGGTAGATAATGCCTAGGTCGTTACTGTCAAAATCTTTTGAAATATAATTCGCGCCGACAGCAAATCTATATTTCCCTGTCGTTTCTGATAGTTTCAAATAGGTGTTGATGCCTTCCTTATCTTCAGCATCGCCGAAAGCATTAACATAACTGTATTTGAAATCACCGGCAAGGCTATAAGTATTTGCTTTGGTGTTGAGGTCAAAAACTGCTGCGGATACATTTGCATCGCGGAAGTTGCCATCGCGGGTAACATTCGTATTTACAAAAGATACGGATGAATTTTTGTTGAAACGCTGATCTAATACCAGAACATTATAGTTTGCTAAAGGTTCAACAACAAAGCTGTCACGTTCGCCCGTCACTATATTTCTTGTTTCCGCGAATGTCTTTTCCGTAACGACATTCAAAAATCCGATTCCGAGTCCATTTTTAGTTCGTCCGGAGATTTTTATAGCGTTCATTAAATTTACAGTCAGCGGATTATCAACAACAACATTGGGATCATTTGACGCTATTTCAGTTGATGGCAATCCGCCAATCCTTCGGGAATAAAAAATATTGCCTTTATTGAAGAGGTCAGTTCCTTCTGTAAAAAACGGCCTATTTTCATTGAATTGCTGCTCAAACGGACCTAAATTCAACTCAACATTGTCGAAACGTGTCTGTCCAAAATCGGGTATAAGAATGGCGTCAAGCGTAAATGCATCACTTATCCCATACTTAATATCAAGTCCGCCTTTAAGTTGACCGACAGCTTTTTCATTTGGTGCGGAATTTAAATAATATGATGCATATGGAATAAAGAACAACCTTGTTGGCGGCTCAATATTTCGGATACCTTCAAGCATTCCGGTTTGAGTAATTTCATTGCCGTTTGCGCTATTGATGTGGTTCCAGGTATACTGTTGTCGGTCGCGACGAAGTTCACGGTAAAAGTTGATGCCCCATGTTTGTACATCTGCATTAGAAAAACGAAGTGCGGCATACGGAATTTTTATTTCTGCAATCCAGCCATAATCAGTAATTGAAACCTGACCGCTCCAAATGGCATCCCACGTAAAGTCTTCGCCATTTGTTTCTGTTGCAACACAATCCATCTGTACGCCGGCGGCGCTCAAAAAGAACCTGAAATCCTGCTGTCCATCATTAAAGCCGTTGATGAAGATCCCGAAATGCTCAGCAGTTCCAAAATTGTCGCGCTGAGTCATCTCTTTTAGCATTTTTGCAGGCTCATCATCATACATGATAGCAGAAATATATACAGCATTGTTATCGTACAGGACTTTTACAATAGTTCGTTTTTCATGTGAAATCGGTTTACCATTGTCCGGAGCATACATGATAAAATCGGTTGCGATAGGGGCGTCGTCCCATGAACTTTCGTGAAGGTTTCCATCAATAACCATATGCTCCTCAGTCGGTTTAGCCTGAAGTGTTTTTTGTTGGCTAAATGATAAAGAAAAAGATAGAAGGAAAGCTAGTAGAAAAACGATTTTTGACATAGAAAACGTGCAGTTCGTCGAACAAAATTACTTATTATATCGAGATTTGCAACCTTTAGATAATAAAGTTAAGTACTTGACGTTATAAGCTATAACACGGCCTTGCAGATTTGAGTGGCACTGTTATTGCAATGTTTTTCGTATTACAGAAAGGCTCTTATCCAATTTCCCTGAAGCTTATTCTCATTAAGATATTTAACAAAGATTTTTACTATATTCAAGAATATTATTTGTATTTTTGGAAGCTCTGAATTAATTTTAACTTAAAGAAAATCAATGATTTACCAATTTTTTCTACAAGCCGCTCTATTTTTGACCTCATTTTTTACACCTGAAGTCAACGTTCAAAAACCAATTATTACCGCTCTTAATACTGAAGTTTCTTTTGAAGCTAAAGTTGAATCTATTTACAACACATTAATACTAGGTGGTTCTGCAAAACCTGAACTTCGTAGTTTTACAAAAGCTCTTGAAGGGTATTACCAATTACAAAGCAAAGGACTTGTAAAAAACAACGTTCTTACTATTGTTGATTTCAGTCTTTCAGCAAACAAAAAAAGAATGTGGGTGATCGACATGACCACAAACACTGTTCTTCTTCATTCACTTGTTGCTCACGGCCGAAATACCGGAGATGTTTTCGCAAACAGTTTTTCGAATGCTGCTGAATCATATAAAAGCAGCCTTGGTTTCTACCTTACTGGTGAAGTTTATACAGGAAAACACGGAATGTCTTTGAAGCTTGATGGATTGGAAAAAGGAGTAAATGACAATGCCCGCAATCGTGCTGTTGTTGTTCATGGTGCCGATTACGTATCAGATTCATTTATTAAAGACCACAACAGAATAGGTCGCTCATTGGGTTGTCCGGCAGTTCCCGTGGCAATGACAAAACAGTTGATCAGCTTAATTAAAAACAAATCTTGCCTATTTATCTATCATCCTTCACGTGATGGTGTGACTCCGGCGAATTTCGTTTCTTAATTTGCTCTGATTTAAAAATAAAAAAAGTGGACTTTACAGTCCGCTTTTTTTATGGCTTCGTGCAAATTAATTTAAGACGCTTTATACTTCGAACCAGAGCTCTAAATAATATATAGCTGTAGTTCCTTCATCTTTTTTAAAATAAATTTGCAACTGACCAATGTTATTATTTATATTTGCACCACCAATGCGGAAGTAGCTCAGTTGGTAGAGCTCCAGCCTTCCAAGCTGGTTGTCGCGAGTTCGAGCCTCGTCTTCCGCTCCAAAACCTTGATGAAAGTCAGGGTTTTTTTATGCTTTGATGTTATTGGTGTCGCGTAAGTCGGTACCGCTTGCAACTTCAACCGGATTTTTATCAAATCTAAAAAGTCTTGCAGAGTGTTCACCTTTAAGTATAATTGTATTATCATTTACTCGTAACCAACTGCCTTCACGTAGTCCTACAACCGGCGTTTCATTAAAAACATGATACTCACGAATACGTGTTTCGCGAGTTTCGCCCATATGCTTTAAGTCAGGTTGCGGATCAAGATAATGTGGATTCAGGTTGAATGGAAGCAGACCAAGTGTTGTGAAACTCTCGGGATAAACAATCGGCATGTCATTAGTCGTCTGCATCGTCTGCCCTGCGATATTGCTGCCCGCGCTGCAACCTAAGTAGGGAATTCCGTTTAGTATCACACTAGTCAAAACTGAGATCAGCTTATTCTCATAGAGCTTGCTCACCAATAAAAACGTATTTCCTCCACCGGTAAATATGCCCTGAGCAGATTGAACTGCTTCAGTGGCATCTTTGAACTCATTGATTCCTCTCAGATCAATTCCAATTTTAGCAAATGCTGTCGCCGCCTTTGCAGTATATTCAACATGTGAAATACCGCCTGGACGTGCATATGGTATAAACAACACCTCATTGCAGCCGCTGAACAATAACTTTATTTCCTCGAGTAGATATTCCAGGTAATCAGAATCAGGTAAAGTTGAGGTTGATGCTATCAAAAGATTCTTCATGTGATGTTTTTTTCCAAAGTTAAGATGAATAACTTTTTACCTTCCCATTTTTGTTAACAGAAATTTGGCTGCGCGTTAGCAGACATTTAGTACTTGACATTGATACTTTTACGGCACATCTTTTATCATGAAACTGCAATTTGTACTTCTATTTAATCTCATCGGACTTGGTTTGAATGCCCAGACGGAGGGTAGAATTAAACTAGATGGAACTTTAATAGGTGATGGCGTCGAACTTGAAGCTGTAACTGTCATTAATGGATCGACCGAAGAAATGGTCAAGACAGATGCCACGGGAAGCTTTCAGATTGGCGCAAAGTCGGGAGATGTGTTGGTGATAGCATCAATATTTATTATTGGGCGGCAGGTTTCAATAAATGAAGAACATATAAAAAATGAGGCCATCAATATCTACGTGCAGCCGAACGTCAATGCGCTGGATAACGTTGAAGTTAATAACTTAGATGCAGTTTCACTTGGCATTCTTGACTCACCTGCAAAAACATATACACCTGCCGAACGAAGATTAAAGACTGCAGGTGATTTCAACCCGGCCTACTTAATAGGCGTTCTCGGTGGCTCAGTAAAGGTTGACCCCATACTTAATGCGATCTCCGGACGTACGAAGAGGCTTAAGAGCGAGGTTGTCATTGAGAAAAAAGAAAATATATTGGCACAACTTGATGAACTTCTGGCTAATGAAGAATTGCAGAAGATGTTGAAAATTCCAAATGAGTATCGTAAAGGATTTGCTTACTATCTTATCGAAGACTCTAATTTTGTAGCTACATTTAACGCGAATAATCAGCCTATGACCACATTTATACTAATTACTTTAGCTCCCGAATATCTTAAGACTCTTTAATGTGAGAAAGGCAATAACTGTGTTTTTAGGATTTTTTGCTGTGGTAACTTACGCGCAAAGTAATAAGTGGACGGGGCAAATTTTATCTGATTCGATTCCCGTGGCGGGTGTTTTTGTAGTTAATTTGGCCACTGAAAAAGAGTCAATTACTGATGAAAATGGATATTTCAAGTTGACATTGCAGCCGAACGACCTGCTGATCATATCACATCCAAGTTATGAATACCAGCGTAGACTTGTGCAGGCAGAAGATTTAAATTCTGATCTTCTCCTGATTGAGCTAATCCCAAAACCCAATGCATTAGAGGAAGTAGTGATTACCGGAACAGCACCACGCGACGATCTGATCATGAGGCATAAAGACCATAGAAAGTTTACTCCCGCTGAAAGACAATTATATACTGCGACCACAGGTCCTGTAGATATTCTTGTAAATGCACTTTCGGGCCGGACCGAACGTTTAAAAAAGGAGCTTGAAGTAGAAATGAATGAAAGGCTTCTGGCTCGTGTTGAGACAATATGGGAACCTCACTATTATACTGAAACCTTACAAGTGCCGGAGATTTACATCAGAGGCTTCCAGTATTATCTAATAGAAGATGATGAGTTTGTAGTGGCCTTAAAAGCAAAAAACAAAACTTTACTTCAGTGGCTGGCTTCAAAACATGCCGCTGAATACAATAAAATAATTGGACATTAATGAAGAAGCCAGCAGCCGTACTTATATTTTTGGTTTTCGCCATGTCATCCTTTACAGCACATAAATTTTATGTAGCTATATTCCAGATGAATTATGCATCCGACAAAAAGTCGCTGGAAATTACTTCACGAATTTTTGTTGATGATTTAAATGATGCGTTTAAAGAACGTTATAAACGCAAATTTGAATTTGAGCAACAGAATGTGCCTACAGAAGATTTGGATTTGTTGAAGAAGTATTTTAAGGATAATCTGATTATCAATGTAAATGACAAGCCGCAACATCTGAACCTGATAAGTTTAGAAATGGAGAGCAATGTATTGATCTGCTATATAAGTGTAAAAAACGTACCGCGGGTGAAATCGCTCCGCATTAAAAACGAAATATTGGCAGATTACGTAACTGAACAGCAGAACATCATACAAACAAATATAAATGGCACTAAAAGAAATCTATTGCTAACTGCGGAAAATACATCAGGAGTACTGAACTTTTAATTCGGTTTTTAGTTACTTTACTATAATATTTCAATAACATTTCATGAACAGTTTTAAAATACTTACGGCACTCGTTTTTACTTCAGCATCTTTTGCGCAGCAGCCCGTTCAACAGCAAAAAGGCAGCGTTGACACAAATAAGTTCCGCCAGATGTACGATTTAATGGCAACTCCAAATATGTATCGCACAGCCGGCGGAGCACCGGGCCCCGAATATTATCAGCAGCAGGCAGATTATAAAATTGATGTTGAGCTGGATGATAAAAACACGAAACTGTACGGTGTTGAAACAATCACATACTACAATAATGCAAAAGAAAGCCTGGAGTTTCTTTGGCTTCAGCTGGATCAGAATCAGAATTCACGCACATCCCTGACACCTCTTGTGGAAAGTTCCGGGATCGATCAGGCGATCAGTGCCCGTGGATTTTCACGAAAATACCTCGAGGAAAAGTTCGACGCAGGTTTCAAGATCGAGTATGTAAAGGATGCAGGCGGTCAGCCTATGATTTATACTGTCAACCAAACAATGATGCGTATTGATTTGGCGAAACCATTGGCGCATAACGAAAAGATTACCTTTTCCATCAAATGGTGGTACAACATCAACAACTACATGGTTGAAGGTGGCCGTTCGGGATATGAGCATTTTGAAGACGGAAACAATCTCTACGTTCTTGCTCAGTTCTATCCACGGATGGCAGTTTATAATGATGTCGAAGGATGGCAAAATATGCAGTTCTGGGGAAGTGGCGAATTCGCATTGCCCTTTGGTAATTTCGAAGTTAACATTACAGTTCCAGCAGATCACTTTCTTGACGCCACTGGTAACTTAATTAATAGAAGCGAAGTATACACGCCAGAGCAGCTGCGCAGATACGCATTAGCAGAAAAAACATATGATAAACCCGTTCTAATTGTTACACAGGCTGAAGCAGAGAAGACCGAAAAGTTACGTTCAGACAAGAAAAAAACGTGGCGCTTTAAAGCCGAAAATGTCCGCGATTTCGGAATATCGACATCTCGCAAGTTTATTTGTGATGCCATGGCTGTCAAAATTGGCAATAAAAACGTGATGGCGATTTCACTATATCCGAAAGAAGGAAATCCATTATGGGAAGAGTATTCTACAAGAGCAGTTGCACATACGTTAAAAAGTTATTCCAGCTATACTTTTGATTATCCGTATCCAAAAGCAATCTCTGTCAATGCACAGGATCAGGGAATGGAGTATCCAATGATATGCTGGAACTTTGGTAGGCCTGACGCCGATGGTAAGTATACTGACAGAGTGAAGTACGGTATGCTTGGTGTCATCATTCATGAAGTCGGACACAACTTCTTTCCAATGATTGTGAACTCGGATGAACGCCAGTGGACATGGATGGATGAAGGTTTAAACACTTTTATGGAATATCTGGCGGAAATTACTTTTGATCCAAATTTCCCTGTTGATCGGGGCCCGGCTCATCTGATAGTTCCTTATATGAGCGGCGATCAAAGCGGAATTGAACCGATTATGACAAATTCTGAAACCATCAGGCAATTTGGTAATAATGCCTACGGAAAGCCCGCAACTGCATTGAACATTCTACGTGAAACCATCATGGGTCCGGAACTTTTTGACCATGCTTTTCGCACTTATGCCAATAGATGGAAATTTAAGCATCCAACACCGGAAGACTTTTTCCGAACTATGGAAGACGCATCCGCTGTGGATCTTGACTGGTTTTGGCGCGGGTGGTTCTACACGACCGATTATAACGATATCGGAATCAAAGACGTGAAAAGATTTTACGTCAGTGACACGCCGCCTGCCGGCTATAAAGCTGTTCAACCAAGCAGAAGAAGGCGGCTGAACTTGACAGGTCCGATGGTTTACATGATTGGAGAAGGCAGTGCCGATTATAAGCCAAACATGAACAAGCCATTCGATCCCAAGTCAGTGAGATCGCTTAATGATTATGTTCAGGAAACATTTAATGCTGAGGAAAGGCTTAAGCTTAATAATCCGAAATATTTTTATCAGGTAACGTTTGATAAGCCGGGTGGACTCGTAATGCCGATTCTGGCCGAGCTGACCTTTGAGGATGGATCTAAAGAGAATCATCATTTTCCTGCACAAATTTGGAGGCTTAATGATGCAGAAGTCACACGGACATTTGCGACCACTAAAGTCATCAGTAAGATAACAATCGATCCTCAACTGAAGACAGCAGATATCGATGTTTCAAATAACGAATGGCCTAAGTCGCAGCAGAAGTCAAAGTTCGACTAGTTGAAATTATATGTTAATGGTTATGAGTGCCATTGACAAGTTCGTAACTTTGTTAAAGCAAAAAAGAAATTATGTTTGGAATTGGTGGAGGTGAATTTATATTTATTATTCTTATTATCTTAATGTTTTTCGGATCTGATAAGATTCCCGAAATGGCACGCGGACTGGCAAAGGGTATCGCTCAGCTAAAAAATGCCACGAATGACATTAAAAGTGAGATCAGTAAGAGTGTCGAAAGTTCGGGTATTGACCCTAATGCGCTGACCGGAGGTATCTCCGCGGAAATAGCTAAAGCAAAAGAAGGTTTTAGCAAAATGGTCAACGATTCTGCAGATGTTTCCAGCGTAAAGACAGAACTTGGTCACATAGGCGAGGTCTTTACTGGTGCCGTTGATCCTAAACCTGTTACTTTACCTGAATCTACTGAATCTATTTCACCTCAAGAAGACATTCCGGATGGTCCTATTAAAAGAACTCGCCCTTGATAGATAAATTACTTGAAATAGATCAGGATCTGTTTGTCTATCTCAACAGCCTCGGCTCAGAAAGATATGACTGGCTATGGCTGCTGATCACAAAGCAAATAAGCTGGGTTCCTGTTTTTGCAATTATTCTATATCTATTGGTTAAACATCTTGGATGGAAACATGTTCTGCTTATCGCTGTTGTTGTGACACTTCTTCTAACGGTAACAGATCAGACAACCAATCTTGTTAAATCTTATTTTAGACGTGCCCGTCCACTTAACAATCCTGAGTTAGCAGATATGATGCGGGTTGTGCTTTCGAGAAATTCCTTTAGTTTCTTTTCTGGCCATGCTTCAAACTCAATGGCAGCTGCAGTTTTTCTGTTTATTGTTCTGCGGCGATATGTCAAATATATGGGGTTTATCTTTATCTGGCCTTTTATATTTGCCTATAGCAGAATTTATCTTGGATTGCATTATCCACTCGACATTTTTTGCGGATATATTTTTGGCGCCTTAATGGGAATACTGCACTTCCAGATCTACAGATTTCTACGAAACAGGTTTTATCCTGAACAGAAATCACAGCTAGATCACCCGACAAACACTTAGTCCATCACGAATGGGTAACAAAACCGTTTCAACACGGGGATCTTCTCTCAGATAAATATTGTATTCCATTAGTTTTTGAGCGCTTCGGTCGGTCGTTTGCCCATGTTCTAAAACTTTGCCGCTCCATAATACATTGTCAGATAAAACGATTCCGCCTTTACTCATTTTCGGAACAACCATATCGTAGTAATATTGGTAGTTTTCCTTATCCGCGTCAATAAAAACTAAATCAAACGGACCTTCAAGATTTGGAATGATCTCTATTGCATTGCCAAGATGCTGCACAATTTGACTGTTCCATGGTGACTGCTCAAAATATTTCCGCTGAAAATCATACAACTCTTCCTTGATGTCAATCGTATCCAGCCGGCCATTTTCGGCTAATCCCTCGCATAAACACAATGCCGAATAGCCGGTATATGTTCCGATTTCTAAGATTTTCCTTGGCCGGATCAACTTTGAAAGCAGGCTCAAAACCCGACCTTGAAAGTGGCCGCTTAACATTCGTGGCTGCAGGACTTTCTGATGTGTTTCCCTTGATAGCGCGGCTAACAAATCAGGTTCACTATCAGAGTGATTCTCAATATATTCTTCTAGTTCAGGTGAAAGGAAATGCATGGCTTCTTTTTGTAAAGTTATCAATTTCACAAATCATAAAATCAAGAAATAACCGTTAAATTTGCACGATGGAAACAATGAAGAAAGATATACGGGCATTATCAAAAGACCAGCTGCGAGACTTTTTTGTTGCTAATGGCGACAAAGCTTTTCGTGGTAACCAGGTTTATGAATGGCTGTGGAGCAAAGGTGCTCATTCTTTCGACGATATGACCAGCCTCGGCAAAAGTACACGGCAGATGCTTGAGGAACATTTTTCAATCAACCATATTAAAGTCGACAGCGTACAGCGAAGCTCCGACGGTACCGTGAAAAATGCAGTTCGCCTTCACGACGGACTCGTAGTTGAATCAGTGTTAATTCCCGCAAAAGCACGAACTACAGCCTGCGTTTCAAGCCAGGTCGGCTGCAGCCTCGATTGTACTTTTTGTGCTACTGCGCGATTAAAAAGAATGCGGAATTTAAATCCGGATGAAATCTACGATCAGGTCGTTGCGATCGATCAGGAAAGCAGGGTTTCCCACAACCGGCCGCTTTCAAACATT
>DASWND010000116.1:0-14871 GCA_036399435.1 Flavobacterium sp. | reverse complement strand
TAAAGAACGAAGGCAAGATCAGATTAATTACTCCCGCAGAAGTAACCGGCCTCCACGGCGATGAACACCTGACAGCTATCGACATTGAAGAAAACGGCGCACATCGTACGATCGAAACAGATTACTTTATTCCACTATTTGGACTTTCACCAAAACTCGGCCCAATTGCCAACTGGGGACTTGAGATTGAAAAGAACGCGATCAAAGTCGACAACTCGCTCGATTATCAAACCAACATACCGGGAATATACGCCATCGGCGACGTCAACACTTATCCAGGTAAACTAAAGTTGATCTTGTGTGGTTTCCATGAAGCAACCTTAATGTGCCAAAGCGTCTATCAACGAATAAACCCCGGGAAAAAGTATGTCTTAAAGTACACTACAGTTTCAGGAATTGATGGATTTGACGGAAGTAGGAAAGAGGCTGAGAAGGCCGTGGTGAAATCAATTGAATAGTAGTAATTAGATCTCAGTATTTAGTAGTAAGATAGTTTGTCGTAGTTTTATGCTTCTGTCTAAAATCTAACATCTCACTACTAATATCAAGTATGGACATTCAAATCCACATCACCGACCGCGAAGGCATCAAACACACTGTTGATGCGCCAACCGACATGAACATGAACATCATGGAAGTCGTCCGTATGTACGAACTTGCTCCCGAAGGAACGATCGGCATCTGCGGCGGAATGGCAATGTGTGCATCCTGCCAATGTTATATCCTAAATGATGTTGAGGTTCCGCCTATAAATGATGACGAAGAAGCCATGCTTTCAGAGGCATTCAATGTAAAGCCCAATAGTCGGCTTGGCTGTCAGATCCAAATTACTGACGCACTCAACGGACTGGAAGTCGAACTCGCTCCCGAATCTTAATCCAGTGCTTCCAGTACTTCAGAAAGCATTCTTGTCACAAACTCACTATATGCGATCTCACTTGGGTGAAGCCCATCGGAAGCTACAAGTTCCGGCTCGTTTAAGCCGCGGCGTGTAATATCTGTGATATTCACAAATTTAATATCGTTCTGCAGGCAATAGTTTTCAGCAAAAGCATTGTAGGCATCAATTCCTGAAGATATATTTTGCGGGTTTGAAGTGCTTTGGCCATAAGGCGTGTATGCGTAATCAGGAATTGAAACGACAACAACGTTGTTCTTATCGCCTTTTCCCTTCACAATTGCGGTGTTAACCAGTTCAGGAAATTCAGATTCATAAAGTGAAAAAGGTTTGTTCTGAAACTGATTGTTAACGCCAATCAACAATGTCACAAGATCATAATCACTAGCAAGATTTTCAGCGGCAATTGCGCTCTTTAGATTTGTTGTTGTCCAGCCTGTTTGAGCAATAATTTTCAGGCTTACATCGAAATTATGTTCTGTTTCAAGCGAATCAGAAAGCTGCGCCGGAAATCGGCAGCTTTCGCACACACTTTCTCCAATGGTGTAGCTGTCACCGAGAGCCAGATATTTTTTATTTATAGGAGGATCTATGCTTTGATTGCCATCATCATTGGAACAGCTTGCGGTTGGCAGGAGCACGAGGACGATAAGGAGCGGAAATAGTATCTTCATGATCTGTTTTAGCTGAAGATACGATTTATATCAAACGGCAGATCCATAAATAATCATAAAAAAAGCCTCTCAATTGAGAGGCCGATGCTATTTAAATGCTGCGATTCCGGTAATATCCAAGCCTGTAATCAGCAAGTGAATATCATGAGTTCCTTCATAGGTAATAACCGACTCGAGGTTCATCATATGACGCATGATCGAATATTCGCCTGTGATTCCCATTCCGCCTAAAATTTGTCGGGCTTCACGAGCGATATTAATTGCCATATCAACATTATTTCTTTTCGCCATTGAAATTTGAGCAGTAGTTGCACGGCCTTCGTTACGCAAAACACCAAGTCTCCAGGTCAGCAACTGCGCTTTTGTAATTTCAGTGATCATTTCCGCAAGTTTCTTTTGCTGAAGCTGCGTTCCTGCAATCGGTTTATCGAACTGGATGCGCTCTTTTGCATATCGTAAAGCAGTATCATAACAATCCATTGCTGCACCGATCGCGCCCCATGCAATTCCGTATCGAGCCGAATCAAGGCAGCCAAGTGGTGCGCCCAATCCCGATTTGTTTGGTAGCAGGTTTTCCTTCGGAACTTTTACATTGTCAAATATCAGTTCACCTGTCGATGAAGCACGAAGCGACCACTTATTATGAGTTTCAGGAGTGGAAAAACCTTCCATTCCGCGTTCAACTATTAGCCCATGGATGCGTCCTGATTCATCTTTTGCCCAAACAACAGCAATGTCAGCAAACGGTGCATTTGATATCCACATTTTGGCGCCGTTCAAAAGATAATGGTCGCCTTTGTCTTTAAAGTTTGTTGTCATTCCGCCCGGATTCGAACCATGATCAGGTTCCGTCAGACCGAAGCAGCCCATAAATTCACCCGAAGCCAACTTTGGAAGATACTTCATCCGTTGCTCCTCATTTCCATATTTCCAGATCGGATACATTACAAGTGACGACTGCACAGAAGCCGTCGAACGGACTCCCGAATCTCCACGCTCGATTTCCTGCATGATCAGTCCGTATGAAATCTGGTCTAAACCTGCGCCGCCATATTCCTCCGGAATGTACGGACCAAATGCGCCAATATCAGCAAGCCCTTTTATGATTTGAGTCGGAAACTCAGCTTTTTGAGCATAATCTTCAATAATAGGCGAAACTTCACGCTTGACCCATTCACGGGCTGCATCGCGCACTAAACGGTTTTCGTCAGTCAGAAGTTCATCAATATTATAATAATCTGGAGCTTGAAATAAGTCTGGTCGCATGATCTGATTTTTAGTCGGTGCAAAAGTACGGAAAAAAGGTAAAAGGTTAAGTGTAAAGGGCGAAAGGTTACAGGCAAAGGTTGGGCGCTGCTTCGGCGTGAAAATTATTAGAAAATTGAAAAATGACCACGCCGCCGCCGGGTTGTCCGCTATATCTTTTTTTCGTGCCTCAAAAAAGGATACCGCTTCCATCCCTAACGCAGGTTCATTCCTGCGACAAACCATTTAGCTTTAAAATGTACTTATCGATATAAATCTGTTTTTCTTTCGACTTATACTGCTGAATATATCTTGGGTGTTCAAGTACCGTTAAAGTCCCAAACAATTTTGCCTCGTCATTGATCTTGCTAATAAAAGCCGCATTCTTTTTTCCCAGCACAAAAACTTCTGAAGTGTCAATGCCTTTTTCGATATGATCTTTTATGGACTTGATCATAAAATCCTTGAGCATTTCATAAAGCTTAAGGTCGTCATAGTAGTTTGCGTTTACCCACGTATGCTGTTTTGTCTTTCTTACAATTGCCAGCGGAAAGGGCGAATTGATGTAAAACTGATTGTAAAATTCCACGGCGCCACCAAATTCGGCAATCATATCGTACATATAAACTGAGGAAATTTCGTGTGTATGCGCTGAATGCATTATGATTCCACATACACTTTCAAGTCTTTTGGTATCGGTAAAAGGAACGCCCGTCACGCCTGCGCCATGCCGACTCGGGTTGATTCCTAATATCAGCTTTCGGTGGTTGTAATCTTTGTAATATTTATGGTAGAACTGTTCCATAACCGACAGCGTTTCAGGATTGTCGAGATACGGGTTGATTACCTCAAAACCATCCGGCAACTCACCGGAATAATGAAGCTTCCTGTTAAAATCAATCACCTTATCGCCAAAAGTTTGTTCCATCTGAAAAAGTTGATTTACTACATTTTAAGATAAAAGTCCTTTGTCAGCTTAATATACTCATCCGTGTATTCGTGGCGGCTTGTCTCAATCACTAGTTCATCAACTTCTGCATCTGTAGTTTCTCGCTTAAATGCAATCAGGCTTCTCTTAACTTCAGTTATTGGCGTGCCTCTGACGTGACTGATTTTTACAGGATAAAGCTCATATTGGTGTGCTAAGCCTATAAATTTTTCTTCTTCTTTAAATGGAATAACGACAGAAAAAATGCCTTCATCTGATAAAAACAAATCTGCGGCCTCGATCAGCTGTTCAAAAGGCATCGAATAAGAAAACCGCGCCTGATTTCGCTGCTCGTCATCTGACGTATAGTCATCAGTATAAAACGGCGGATTGGAAATGATCAGGTCATAAACATCTTCGGGTTCTTCAATAAACTCGTCTAAACCGGCATGATAGCAGAAAAGACGGTCGCTCCACGGTGATTTCTCGAAATTTTCCACGGCTTGTTCATAAGCATCTCCGTCAATTTCAAGTGCGTCGACTTGCTCTGCAGTTGTTCGCTGTGCAAGCATTAAAGCGATAAGGCCGGTGCCGGTTCCAATGTCTAAAACAGAGTAGCAGTTCTCAGGAATAGGCGTCCACGCACCGAGCAAAACGCCGTCGGTTCCGACTTTCATAGCGCATTTGTCCTGGTTGACCGAGAATTGTTTGAAGTTGAAGGTGCTCATTGAGAAGTTGATGGTTGTTGGCTAGAAGTTGTCTGTTGTTGGTTGTTGGATTGAGGGATTGTTGGATTGTTGGAAGGAGGTTGTGGGGAAGTTTTTGAGCCCTAGCCCCGATAGCAGCGGAAATCCTTTGTGTTGAGCGCACTTCAACCCCGTTCGGAGTGAAAAAATATGAGCGCGAAACAGAAAGATTGGAGCGAATAGCGGGAAATAGCTTCTAAAAAAGCTCGGAGAAGTTGATAGTTGTCAGTTGTCAGAAGAAGCCATCTTTAATGGAAGTACTCCACAAACCCTTCACCCTTTACCTTGCACCCTTCACCTATAAATACATCTCAATCAGCCCTTCAGGCAAATCCATCAAAACTTTTTTCTTATCGCGGTCGATCTTTACCAGGAATTGATCTATCATTGGTATTAAAATCTCAATCTCACCGTTTAAAACTTCGAATAGTGGCTGTGCTGCCGAATCATTGATTGAAACTATCTTACCAACTACGCCCAAACGTTTGTCTTCGATCTCGAAGCCGATGACTTCATGAAAGTAGAACTTGTCGCCGGACAATTTAGGAAGCATGGAAATTGGAAGGTAGACGTGATTGCCCATGATGGCGTCGGCCTCTTCTTCGTTATTGACGTCTTCAAAACGTACGCGCAGAAAGTCATTTTTGTGAAGTGAACTGCTGGTAATAAAAAATGGAACCAGATGTTTGTTGCATTCAACAAACACTGATTCCAGATTTTCATATAGTTCGGGCTCATCGGTGTCGAGATAGACAAGGACTTCGCCTTTAAAACTAAATTTTTTCGCGATCTTACCTAAATAGAAGCATTCCTCCTTGGTCATGACCGCACGAATTTAAGCCTGAGCTTCTTCGTTATTTGTTTCATCAGTTGCAGGAGCTTCTTCAGTTGATGCGTCAGCGTCAGCAGTTTCAGCAGCAGTGCTTGCAGCTATAAGATCGGCATCAGCTTGTTTTGCAGCAGCAATACGGTCAGCGTTTACTTTTCTTTCAGCTTCTAAAGCTTTAGCCCTTACATCAGCCTGAGCCTGAGTAAGACCTTCTTTTTTAGAATCTACTTTTCCTGTTTTTTCTTCAAGCCATTTTGACAATTTCTCGTCAGCCTGATCCTGAGTCAATGCTCCTTTACGAACTCCGCCATCAAGGTGGTGTTTCAACAAAGCGCCTTTGTAAGAAAGGATCGCACGTGCAGTGTCAGTTGGCTGAGCTCCGTTGTGAAGCCATTGAACTGTACTTTCAAGATCGATCTCGATAGTTGCAGGGTTTGTGTTTGGATTGTAAGTACCAAGTTTTTCAAGGTATTTACCGTCTCTTTTTGAGCGTGCGTCTGCAGCTACAACCCAGTAAAAAGGTTTTCCTTTTTTACCGTGTCTTTGTAATCTAATTTTTACAGGCATAATCGTATGATTAAATTTTGAGGTTCCCGACCTCTGTTAATTGAGGGCGCAAAGATAGTTTATTTTATTAAACATGCTAATTGCGACGCCAAAATTACTTCTACTTTCTTCATTAAGTTCAGGTTACGCCTCTTTTTTTCTTAATCGTTAGCATTTTTAGTATAAAAACCTATTTTTGTGATTATAAACTTAACTATTATGAAAAAGAATACCTGCAACAGTTTGCTCCGCTTTTGCGCCCCGTTAATGCTAATTTTACTTGTGCTTCTCGGATGTTCGGAAGACATCAGCCGTCCGGATCCTGCAGTTCAGGGTTTAAAAGATGGCGTCCAATGGCGTGCTAATGACCAGTATGCCGTGCTTCATCAGGATGGAAGTATTTCAGTCATAGGCCTGACGCAGTATGAAACTCTGACTATGACCGTACAAAATCACAACGAAGCAACCTTTATTTTTGGCGACAGTGCGACGCGTATAGCTAACTTTACAGATACTTCGGGGGATAACGAAATCTCATTTTCAACGGGTTTGAATGTTGGTGATGGTCAGCTAATTATCGAGGATTACGATGAGGTTGCCAACACTGTAACGGGAACTTTCCGCTTTAACGCTGTCAACGACCAGCAAGACCCTGAAACTGGAGAAATACTAAATTTTCAACAGGGACATTTCTATAAAGTTCCGGTAATTCCTGCGGGAGAACTGTAGCAGAAATATGATTTTATTTCTTAAGCCATCTGATTTTCAGGTGGTTTTTTTATTTTAATTGTAAATTTTTAGTAATTAATTTCATATAACTTAAAATTATTTAAGTTATATTTGTTTGAATTAATTAAACTAGTACTTATGAATATTTTTGTTGGAAGCCTTCCGTTCAGTATTGAGGAAGCGGATTTAAGAGAATCTTTTGAAGCATACGGAGCTGTTGACTCTGTGAAAATTATTACTGATAAATTTACGGGAAGAAGTAAAGGATTTGGTTTTGTTGAAATGCCAAATGATGAAGAAGCCCAAAAAGCTATAAACGAATTAAACGGTGCAACTGTTCAAGGACGTGCTATCGTAGTTAACAAATCAGAACCAAAACCTGAAGGCGAAAGAAGAAGCTTCGGTGGCGGTGGCGGCGGAAGCCGTGGTGGTGACAATCGCGGTGGCGGTGGTTACGGCGGCGGAAGCGGCGGTTACGGTGGTGGAAACAGCCGTGGCGGTGGTGACAATCGCGGTGGCGGTGGTTACGGTGGTGGCGGAAACAGAGGAGGTTACTAAACCAATCCGATCCGGCATCAGGTTACACTGATCCAAATATTACAATACATCAAGCCATTTACCGTTAAGGTAAGTGGCTTTTTTGTTGATAACTTACCGAGAGCGTTTCTACAGAAAATGCTATTTTTGGAAGATTCAGATTCGGATTTCCACAATCTTCAACCTTCTGTTTATTAGCCATGTACATTATATTTGACACCGAAACAACCGGACTTCCGAAACGTTATGACGCTCCCATAACCGATACTGCAAACTGGCCTCGCTGTATTCAGATTGCCTGGCAGCTCCATGATGATATGGGCAGGCTGATCGAGCATCAGGATTATCTTGTCAAACCGGAAGGTTTTAATATTCCGTATGATGCTGAGCGTGTGCATGGCATTTGTACTGAGCTCGCAGAATCTGAAGGCATACCATTGCAGGAAATATTAGAAAAATTTGGAATCGCTCTCTCAAAAGCCAACTACATTGTTGGACAGAATGTAGGCTTCGACGTCAACATTATGGGAAGTGAATATTACAGGTTGGGGCTTGATTCGCCGCTATCGACAATGCGCGTCCTTGATACCTGTACCGAATGTACAGCGACACTTCTTCAGCTTCCCGGCGGGCGAGGTGGAAAGTTCAAACTTCCAACGCTGACAGAGCTTCATCAGCATCTTTTCAATATTCCGTTTTCTGAAGCGCACAATGCAACCGCCGACGTGGAAGCTACAACAAGATGTTTCCTTGAACTGATCCGCCGTCAGGCGTTTACAAAAGAAGAGCTTGATGTTCCGCAGGATTATTATGAGAATTTCCGACGTGAAAATCCGGCTGAGATCCAGCTCATCGGACTCAAACATATAAGTTTAAAGGCTGCTTCTGAAGCTGTACGCCAGAAGCTTGGACTTACACGAACTTCTGCAGGCGGAACTTCAACTGCGACTTCAGCATCTCTCGCTGATGTTGATTTTGTTCATCTGCACAACCACACTCAATTTTCAGTACTTCAATCAACAATTAGTATAAAAGCACTTGTTCAGGCTGCGGCCAAAAACAAAATGCCGGCGGTTGCGATGACCGATCATGCAAATCTAATGGGGGCCTTTCACTTTGTCCGTGAAATTATATCGCATAACAAAGCTGCGGACGCTAAAAATAAAGCATCTGTAGAAAATGGCGACCAGCCGGCTGAAGTCAATATAAAACCCATAATTGGCTGCGAGTTCTTTGTCTGCGACGACCACAAGGACAAAACGCGTAAAGACAACGGCTATCAGATCGTTCTTCTTGCCAAGTCCAAAAAAGGCTACCATAACCTTGCAAAACTCTCGTCTGCGGCATATACGCAAGGGTTCTACTATGTTCCTCGCATCGATAGAGAACTGATCCTGCAATACAAAGAAGACATCATCGTCCTTTCCGGAAACTTATATGGTGAAATCCCGAACAAGCTTCTGAACATGGGCGAAAACCAGGCTGAAGAAGCACTGATCTGGTGGAAAGAGCAATTTGGTTCAGACTTCTACATTGAACTCATGCGACATAATCAGGAAGATGAAGATCGTGTCAATGCTGCTTTAATAAGACTCGCAAGACAGCATGATGTTAAATTACTTGCTTCGAACAACACGTTTTACATCAATAAAGAAGATGCAAACGCTCATGATATTTTACTCTGCGTGCGCGATGGCGAAAAGCAGACAACGCCAATAGGACGTGGACGAGGTTACAGATTCGGACTCCCAAACCAGGAATATTACTTCAAAGGCGGTGCTGACATGAAGCAAATTTTTCGCGATGTTCCCGAAGCCATTCTAAACATTGCAGAAGTTGTAGATAAGGTCGAAGCTTATGATCTTTCCAGAGAAGTATTGCTTCCGAAATTCGATATTCCACAGGAATTTGTCGTGCCTGAAGATGCCAAAGATGCTGGAGTTCGGGGTGAAAATAAGTATTTGCATCATCTGACTTACAAAGGCGCGAAAAGAAGGTATGCAGAAATAACTGATGATATTCGGGAGCGAATAGATTTTGAGTTACTCACTATTCAAAATTCCGGTTACCCGGGTTATTTCTTAATCGTTCAGGATTTCATTGCTGCGGCGCGTTCTATGAGTGTTTCCGTTGGTCCGGGCCGTGGTTCGGCCGCGGGTTCGGTTGTTGCGTATTGCCTTGGAATCACGAACATCGATCCACTAAAATATAACCTGCTTTTTGAGCGTTTCCTGAATCCCGATCGTGTTTCGCTTCCCGATATTGATATCGATTTTGATGATGAAGGCCGAAGCCGCGTCATGGAATATGTCATCAATAAGTATGGATCCAAACAAGTTGCGCAGATCATTACTTACGGAACAATGGCAGCAAAGTCATCGATAAAAGATACTGCGCGCGTTTTAGATCTTCCGCTCTTTGAGGCAGAACGTATTTCGAAACTAATCCCAAATACCCTCAGCCTCGCAAAAATATTCAGCCTTGCTCCTGACAAGCTCAAATCGGCTTTACGTCCTGAAGAGTTTGATCGAGTAAAAGAACTTGTTGAACTCGCAAAAGCCGAAGATCTCGGTGGAACAACGATCCAGCAGGCAAAAGTTCTGGAAGGAACGCTTCGAAATACGGGCATTCACGCTTGTGGAGTCATTATCACACCAAGTGATATTACGAATTTCGTTCCCGTTGCCACCGCCAAAGATTCAGATTTGTATGTAACTCAGTTTGATAACTCCGTTGTTGAAAGTGCCGGGTTGTTAAAAATGGACTTCCTCGGACTCAAAACTTTGACGCTGATCAAAGACACTGTCAAGCTTGTAAAATACCGAACGGGAAAAGACATCGATCCGGATGAGTTTCCGATTGACGATGTAAAGACATACGAATTATTCCAACGCGGAGAAACCGTCGGAATTTTCCAATATGAAAGTCCCGGAATGCAGAAATACATGAAGGAACTAAAACCTACAGTATTTGACGATCTGATCGCAATGAACGCGCTGTATCGTCCCGGCCCGATTGCATATATTCCCAGTTTCATCAAGCGAAAAAATGGTGAAGAAGAAATTAAATACGATCTTGAAGCCTGCGAGGAACTTCTGAAAGAGACATACGGAATCACAGTTTATCAGGAACAGGTAATGCTTCTATCGCAAAAACTCGCCGATTTTTCTAAAGGTGATGCCGATGTCCTTCGTAAGGCAATGGGTAAAAAGCAAAAAGAAGTTCTCGATAAAATGAAGCCGAAATTTATCGATCAGGCAGTCGCAAAAGGACATCCTGCCGATAAATTAGAAAAAATCTGGAAAGATTGGGAGGCATTTGCCGAATATGCATTTAACAAATCACACTCGACTTGCTATGCCTGGATCGCATATCAAACAGCATATCTAAAAGCAAATTATCCTGCCGAATACATGGCTGCCGTGCTTTCAAACAACATGAGCGACATTAAGCAGGTTTCATTCTTTATGGAAGAATGCCGCCGCATGGGACTTCAGGTTCTTGGTCCGGATGTCAACGAATCATTTTACAAGTTTACAGTTAATGAAAATAACGCTGTGCGATTTGGAATTGGCGCTGTAAAAGGCGTCGGAATGGGAGCAGTTGAAACTATTGTGTCCAACAGGAAAAACGGAAAATATAAATCTATTTTCGATCTCGCTAAACGAGTCGATCTTCGCGCAGCCAACAAAAAGGCATTTGAAAATCTTGCACTGGCAGGAGGTTTCGATTCATTTATCGGAACGCATCGTGCGCAGTATTTTCATGAAGAAGGCGACGGAATTACTTTCCTTGAAAAAGCAATTCGCTACGGTTCAAAGTTTCAGGAAAATGAAAATTCATCACAGGTAAGTTTATTTGGCGAAAGCAGCGACGTCCAGATTCCGGAGCCAGTCGTGCCGCCATGCGAAGACTGGAGCACGATGGAGAAACTGGCGAAAGAAAAAGAAGTTGTCGGAATCTACATTTCAGGTCATCCGCTCGACGATTACAGATTCGAGATGAAGTATTTCTGCAATGCGAAACTTGACGCATTGAAAAACCTTGAAGCTCACGTAAACAAGACAATTCACGTCGGTGGAATCATATCTAACGTTCAGCATCGAACAGCGAAGAATGGAAAAGGCTGGGCATCGTTTGTTTTGGAAGGCTATGAAGAAAGCCATGAGTTCAGGATCTTCGGTGAAGAATATTTAAAATTTCGCCATTTCCTGATCCAAAACAATTTTACATTTATAAAAGTAATGGTCAAAGAAGGCTGGGCTGATAAGGAAACCGGTAAGAAAGGCGAACCGCGTATACAGTTTCTGCTGGTGCAATATCTCCAGGATGTACTTCCCGTTTTCGCAAAAAAGCTGATCATTACTATGAACATACAAGATGTTGCGACAAATATGATCCATGAATTAAGCAACGTTTTTCAAGCCAATAAGGGCGATCACAGCGTTTCGTTCGAAGTACGAGAAACAGAAATTGTAAAAGTTGCACCGCCGCCGGCTGTCTTAGTTGCCGAACCGGTTGTTCCTATCGATGAAGAAATTGTAGAACCTGAACTTGAACTCGAGACAGAACCAGAAGAGATCCGAGTAGTAACAAGGCTTGCGATGCCGAGCAGGAAAGTGCGCGTCAAAATCTGTAGTGAACTGCTAAGAGATCTCGAGAAGATGAACGTCAACTTCAAGCTGAACTAATCAGGTGAGGCAATGACGGCATAGCCAAAAGCAATTTAATTAACAAGACTTGAGAGATAAAAACGGTAAATTTGCATGATAATTTAAACGACAACAAACATGGCACAAGCAATAACAGATTCAAATTTCGAAGAAATAGTTTTAAAATCAGATAAGCCCGTAATGGTCGACTTTTGGGCAGCGTGGTGCGGACCGTGCCGAATGGTTGGTCCGATCATAGACCAGATTAGCGAAGAATTTGCAGGGAAAGCAGTCGTGGGTAAAGTCGACGTTGATGCTAACCAGGAATTCGCAGCAAAGTACGGAGTTCGTAACATTCCAACCGTTTTAGTTTTCAAAAACGGAGAAGTTGTTGGCCGTCAGGTTGGCGTTGCTCCAAAGCAAACTTACGCTGACTCGCTAAACGCGGTTTTGTAATAAAAAAGTAAGCAAGAGAAAAGGATTGGCGCAGGTCAGTCCTTTTTTTATGCAGCGAAAAAGGTGAAGGGTAAAAGGTGAAGGGTTAAGGGTAGGTGATTTGGTGTTAGGTTTTGGGTGTTTGGTTTTGGGTTTGCTTCAGGTATTGGATTAGCACTACTCAATCCATCAACTGACAACCGAGAACTTCAAACAACTAATCGACAACATCAACCAACAACAAAACCCCGCGTTAGGGATGGCAGCGCAAATCCTTTTGTGAAGCTCAGCGGAACAAAAGATTGCAGCGTACAGCCCGGCCGCAGGCAACGCCCAAAATCAATTAACGCCCAAAATATTATCTTAGCACCAAACAATCTAGCATCTAATATCTAACATCTCAATACTAAATGGACACACTTAAAATCATAACATCCACAACCCGCGAAGGCCGAAAAGGCAGAGCTATCGCCGACTGGATCACCAAAGTTGCACAGGAAACCGGAAACTTCAACGTCGAGTTATTGGACCTGGCAGAAATTAACCTGCCATTTATGGACGAACCTAATCATCCGCGGTTGCAGCAGTATCAACATGAACATACTAAAAAATGGAGCGAGACAATAAACGCTGCAGATGCATATATCATCGTTCTGGCGGAGTATAACTTCAGTTTTCCTGCGCCTATCAAAAATGCACTTGATTATCTTTTTAAGGAATGGCAGCAAAAGCCGGTTGGATTTGTCAGCTATGGCGGCGCTTCGGGCGGAATGCGATCTGCGCAGATGCTGAAACAGGTCGTCACGACTTTAAGTATGATGCCGCTGGCCGAATCTGTAGCTTTACCGATGTTCGCAAAATCGATTAATGCAGAGAATCAATTTGTGCCCGATGAAGCAGTTGTAAAATCTGCGAATAATATGCTTGGAGTCCTGGCAAAGTGGAGTTCAGCGCTAAAAGTTTTGAGGCAGTCCTAATTTTCTCTATTGATTTTGCGTTCTATAAATCTGCTAAAAAGCTATATTTGAAGTTATGAAGATCGAATCGCAAATAGAAAAAATATCAAGCTTCGGACATCTTGAAGTGCTCGCAAATCAGGTTGTCGAAGGCTTCGTTTCGGGAATGCATAAGAGTCCGTTTCATGGCTTCTCAGCAGAGTTTGCCGAGCACAAAACATACAACGCGGGCGAAAGCACCAAACACATCGACTGGAAGCTTTATGCTAAAACCGACAGGCTTTATACGAAGCGTTACGAGGAAGAAACAAACCTGCGCTGTCATTTGATCATTGATAATTCGTCGTCGATGTATTATCCAAAACTGGAAGATGATCAGCCGTTTTTTAAGAGCAAGATCGGATTTTCGGTACTGGCTTCTGCGGTTTTGATGAACCTTTTAAAGAAGCAGCGCGATGCTGTTGGACTCAGCGTCTATTCCGATACATATGAATATTACGCGCCTGAAAAGGGAAGCGACAGGCATCACAGGATGCTTCTCGACAAATTAGAAAACTTGCTTCAGAATTCAAAGCAGTCAAAAACGACCGACACTGTGACCTTTTTGCATCAGATTGCTGAAAAAATGCACCGCCGCTCGCTGATCATCCTGTTTACAGATATGTTTCAACTTGGCGATGATGAGAAGTTGTTCAACGCGTTACAGCACTTGAAACATAATAAACATAAAGTCGTGTTATTTCACGTTGTCGACAACGAAACAGAACTAAAGTTCAACTTCGACAATACGCCGCGGAAGTTCATCGATTTAGAATCGGGAGAAGAAATAAACATTTTCGCAGACAACATTAAAGAAGCATATGAAACTGAGGTATCTGCTTACTTTAAAAAACTTGCAATGACCTGTGCTCAAAACAGGATAAAGTACGTTCCGGTTGCTGTTGGCGAAAATTTTGAAAAGATTCTTACAACCTATCTTGTAGAGAAGCAGATGTTTGGGTAAAAACAACAAATTATTTTCAGTTAAGGTTTGTGAATGTAATTTTGTGTAGTATATTTGCACTCGCAAAGAAGTTTACTGAAGCTATGAAAATGGAAGAATGTAAACGATCCGCAATGGTTTGGTAGTTCAGTTGGTTAGAATACATGCCTGTCACGCATGGGGTCGCGGGTTCGAGTCCCGTCCAGACCGCAACATTGGGAAAGGTTTTCAGAAATGAAAACCTTTTTTGCCGAAAAGTATTTAAGGTAGTTGTGTTGTTTTTTGGCATGAAAATGCCGGGTTTAGTAGTTAGACCAATGAAAAGCTTTCCACTTTTGTGGATGGCTTTTTTGATTTTAAGCAGTTTGCAATCATCCTGATTTTGTCTGGTTTACCTTGAATTTCGTAGTAAACGACTGATAAAGCATCGTTAAAGTCATTGTTTATAAAGAAGAATATTACAAACTTTATGTAAAGAAGCAGAATGGTCTGCAACAGAAAAGTTTGAAAAATGAATTCTCCAGAATCAATTTCAGCCGAATGGGTAAGTCATCTTGAAGATACCATGTTTCCGTGTGTCGCCGCAAAAGCGTCACTTGTAAAAGAGCAGCAGAAGGTATTTATCGCAGATCATATTGCATGTCCGAAAGACGATCGTGCGATCCTGGATTTCATCTATACTTTTGTCGACAGCTATCGGCAATCAGATTCACC